>PNJK01000092.1 GCA_013821825.1 Rhodobacter sp. | reverse complement strand
ACTGATTTCCGCCGGCGGCAGAGCCGCCTTTGCATCGCGAGACAAATCAGCCGCCCCCCGTCCTCCTCCACATGCGTTCCGGCCCCGAAAGGGGGTGAAGGGGCGTCCCCCGTGACGGCTTTCGCAGCCCATGAAGGCCGCGCGGGATGACGCGCGGACGAGATAGGCCCGGAGGCAAGAACCGATGACGATCCACACCCACGACGACGCGTATGAACCCGCCCATACCGCATCCCAGACCGCCCATGCGCTCGACGAGCTGCAGCTCTACGGCTACCGCCCCTTTGACGAGCCCGATCCGCGCCCGATGCCCGATGGGCAGCGCCTCGCGGTCGCCGTCGCTGACATCTTCGACGCCCTCGTCGCGACCCTGGAAGACACCCGCATGGAACCCGACCTCGAAGAGGTGCTCTGGGGCCAGGTCAACCTCTTCCACCGCGCCACGGCCCGGATCGAGCGGTCGCTGGACGAGAACGAGCAGGCGCAACGCCGCCTCCAGCGGGAGCAGGATGGCTCCGAGGTGAAATCGACCGAGCTCGAGCGCCTAACGGCCGAAGGCCTGACGCTGATCGAACGGCGCAACTGCATGGACATGATGCGCGATCACGCCGCAACCGAGTTCGTCCATCACACGGGATCTACCTGGCGGCCCCGCACCGGCTCAATGGTGAACCGCCAGCACATGACCGCAGCGCTGATCGACAGCCGCGACTTCCTCGCCGCCAAGCGCCGCGCAGAGACCGAGGTGATGCTTCCCGCAGGCCCCAAGGTCGCCCTCACCGGCGGGACCGACTTCAACGATCACCGCCTGATCTGGGGCAAGCTCGATCAGGTCCGGACCAAGTATCCCGACATGGTTCTCCTGCACGGTGGCAGCCCCAAGGGCGCGGAACTCATCGCCGCCAAATGGGCCGAGGCTCGCGGCGTGACGCAGGTGGCCTTCAAGCCCGACTGGACCAAGCACGCCAAGGCCGCGCCCTTCAAGCGCAACGACGCCATGCTCGACGTGCTGCCCGTGGGTGTCCTCGTCTTCCCGGGCAATGGCATCCAGGAGAACCTCGCCGACAAGGCCAAAAAGCTCGGCATCCCGGTCATGAAGTTTGAGAAGGGGGCGTGAGCCCCCTCAGACTTGGTTTTCGGTAGTTTCCTAGCGTGGGCTCTCGCAAAAACCACAACGCAACTTTTACCAGAACAGCCTTTCGAAGATCATGCGGCAAGAGAAACCTGAGGGCGAAGAGAGGCTCTCCAACTCGTCGTTTGCCCTTGGGCAATGCGGATCCAGATGCTTGCGCAACGGTACATATACAGCGCCAGTACGGCGCAATATCCGACCACTTCTAGAAAACTCTCGGCGGTTCAATCCGGCATCTGCCGACACGGGCGAGCCTGCAGCAGCAGCGTCACACCCGCAATCTGCGTGAGTCGCAGGAGCACTGCGGCTGAAATCTAACGTTTTTGGGTTCTCGCGCGCACTTCGGCAATAAACTGACCCAGAGACCAGAGCCAAGTATGTTGCGCCGCCGTGTAGGTTCCGTGGATCGGTACGGGCACGACCAGCTGAAGCGCCGCCGCTTCCATCTGTGCCGTCTGCGGCTCGGAAATCCCCGGTTCAAGCGTCAGAAGGTGTTTGCGGGGGATCTTCACCGCCTCCGCTAGCACCTGCCGCCAGCGGTCTTTGCAAGTCGATTTTGCGCCCAACATGACCAGCCGGTCATCCCCGGCCAAGGCCGCGTCATAGACGGCCGCGCTCGGGAAAAGGAAGTCCGGCTTCTGCCCAAGTTCTGTCATCGCTCCGCGTTCGTAGGGCAGGGCGTAGCAATCGAAGATCGCTGCAATATGGTTCTCAAGGGAATGGCCCATGCGGGACTTCCGGCGGTTCTGGACACCGAGGGAGAACTTGATGAAGCCATCCACATCGACGCCTTCCGCTGCAAGGAACCCTTGGCCAAGGCGCTCGGCGACAACACGATGCTCAAGACGGCGGAACATGGCCTCCTCATGGTCCAGCCAAGCGACCAACGCTGCATCAGGGTCGTCCTCGGCGCGCACCTCCGGCAGGGTCAGGCGCGCGAGCTGCGAGAACTCCGCCGTGGGCGGGAAGGTGGTGCCGAATTTCTCGATGATGCTGTCAATCTTGTCGGCGTCCGGCTCCTCGAACTCGATCCCCAGCTCGTCCAGGATGAAACGGGCCGCGAAATCCAGCCGAGGTTCGTCCTCCGAAACCTCGCGGGACACAAAGGAACGCCCCTCGGGCCGGAGGCCGAACAGCCAGAAGAGCTGCTGCTCGCTTGTCGATCCGGCCGGGGCGACGATGAACCAGAGAACGCCATCCCGGTCTTTCGCGAGGAACAACGTGTCTCCTTCCTGCATGGTCTCAGTGACCGGGTTCGACGGATAGTAGAGACGCCATTCCGCCGCACGGTCGGGCTTGTTGAGCCGGGCATCGTAATGGGTGGCCCAGCCCTCAGCTGTGAATCCGTCTTGGTCTTCGCCCAGCCAGACATAGATTGCCGGAAACTTCTGCTGGTGGTTCTCGCCGAGGAAGTCCTGCCGCATTTCCCGCGTGGTGCCGATCTCATGCTGGTTCGACCGCACGGGATTGGCATCGACGGCCGAGAGTCGTTTCACGCCAACACCGGCAAAATAGTCAGCGAGCACCCCGCGCTTCATCACCCTGAATCTCCAATACCTTCTCGTCTGATTTGAGCCACAGACTGAGAGTTTCGACAATATCCGGGAAGCGAAGCCGCGTCCTGCCCTTCAAGGCGCACTCCCTGACAACGGCAACCCGCCAGCCTGCTCCGGCAAGATCGGCCATCTGCTGGCTGTCACGGGCGATGTTCCCACCGATTTTCTCCCGCCAGAACGCCTCGCGGGTCGCGGGCCACCGGAACAGATGGCAGTCGTGACCGTGCCAGAAGCATCCATGGACGAAGATCGCCGCCCGGTAACGGGGCAGAACCAGATCAGGTTTGCCCGGCAGGCTTGTCTGGTGGAGCCGAAACCGGAACCCTGCCCGGTGCAGCGCCGACCGGATCAGAAGCTCGGGTTTGGTGTCCTTGCCCCGGATGCCCGCCATCATCCTGCTGCGGGCCTCCGGCGTCACTACATCGGCAGCCATTACTCCGCCGCGATACGCGGCTCCGGCAGTGGCAGACCGGCCTGCAGAGCGTCCGGGAAGGCGCGTCCGTCGCGCAGAAGGGCCTCGCCGATGCATGGCTTCATGATCTGCGCAACGGCCCGCACGACCGGCACAACAACAGCATTGCCGAACTGGCGGTAGGCTTGCGTGTCCGAAACCGGGATGCGGAACTTTGTCTGCCCAGGCTTCTCGAAGCCCATGAGACGGGCGCACTCTCGCGGCGTGAGGCGGCGGGGTCGGTTGCCGGGCTGGTCGATCAGGATCTCGGACCCGTCCTTGTAGTATCTGGCCGAAAGGGTACGAGTCACGTCCTTTGGGCCGAAGAGCGAGTAGCCGAAACCGTTGCCCGCGCTTTGGTGCTTTTCCTTGTAGCCCTGAAGGTAGCGCCACAGGTGGCTGGTCAGAGTGTATTTCGGATCGACCTCGGGATCGAGGATCGCTCCGAGTTTCGGACCATCCCCTTCCGGGACGGCCAGCCGATCGAAGTCAAACGCAATTTCAGGATTGCGAAAGCCAACAATGAAGATGCGCTCCCGCTTCTGCGGCACCCAAGGGGTCGAGCTGATAACGCGGTGCGACACGTTGTAGCCCAGCTCGGTCCGCAGGACGTGCATGATCGTCGCGAAGGTCTTGCCGCCATCGTGCCGCTCAAGGTTCTTCACATTTTCCAGCAAGAAGGCCGGGGGGCGGTGATGGGCGATGATTTTGGCCAAATCGTAGAAGAGCGTCCCCTGCGTGTCACAAAGGAACCCGTGTGGACGTCCAAGGGAGTTCTTCTTGCTCACGCCCGCGATGGAGAACGGCTGGCAGGGAAAGCCAGCGAGAAGGACATCGTGAGATGGCACTTTCTCCGGCTCGGCCGCGAAGGGGCGGATGTCGCCCGCGAAGAGATGCTCGCTGTCGGCCGGTTCCGGAAAGTTGGCCTTGTAGGTCTCCCGGCTGTAGCGGTCCCACTCGGCGGTGAATACACAACGACCGCCGATCTCCTCGAAGGGCACCCTAAGACCCCCGATCCCGGCGAAGAGGTCGATGAACCGGAAACCAGCACCTTCTGGCTGGTGCTTGCAGCGCTCGTTCGCCACCTGACGGAGCTTTTCCAGCTTGAGTGGGTCCACCCGAGAACCCGCTCCCTCGATGTAGCGGCGGATTGAACGGTCGCTGACAGACAGAAGCGTTGACGCTTCCTCAATCCCGAGACCCGCTCGGTCCATCAGATCGGCAAACTCGGTGCGGGTATGTGCATTCATGGCTCGACCCTGTCCTGTGTCATTTTTTGACAACATGTCACAAGTCAACCCAGATGTTCAAGGGGCGATCGGGGTTTGTTTCACATTTGTTCCTTTTGGTATATATCCCGTTAATGGGGGACGAATTCTTCATGCCCTTGCATCGAACGAACCGAGTGAATTCAGGGGGTCTGGAAGTGGCTCGTCGCATTTCAACATCGCAGTTCCGCAGCAAGTTGCGGCAGATCGAATCCAAACTGCGCCAGGCTCAGACCAAGCAGCGGCAGGCGATTTCGAACTACAATCAGGCGGTCAGGGCCTACAACACCAAAGCGCGTGCACATAATGCTCGCGTTCGGGCAAATCGGGAGCGGCTGCAACGTGAACTTCAGAAGCTGGCCCGCTCAACGGCGAAGCCGCAGTATGTGACATTCCGAACCTCCGTCGAATCCGTGCAGAGGTCATATGTGGCCCTGGAACGACATGCTGATGAACACGACTTTGGGGAAGAGTTCGGGCGCTTTCTCGATCTTTCAGAGCGCGAAGCCGCAAACTCCGCTTCGGTCATGAACGCTCTTCAGGATGAGGCACAGGAGGACACTGCTGACGGGCTGCAACCGTCCTCCATTGACCATATCCTCACCGAAATCTCCCAAGATGTGCAAGACCGATGGAATGGGGCGCTGTTCTCCCTCAACCCCCGGAACCCCGATGCAGCGCGCCATTTCTGCACAAGCGCAAGAGAACTTTTGACAGAGATGCTGGAAAAGTTCGCACAGGATGAAGCAGTGAAAGCAGCGCTTCCTGGATGCGAGACGACACCGCAGGGAAAGCCAACACGGCGCGCCAAGATACGATACTTCTTCCACAACCACGGCATCGCCGACGACGCGATCACGGATTTTGTCGAAGCCGACATGGAAAATGTCGTCCAACTCTTTCGTGTCTTTAACGATGGCACCCATGGATCATCAGGCAGGTTCGTGCATTCGCAGCTCCTGGCTATCCGTGCCCGAGTTGAAAACGCGGTTCAGTTCTTGTGGGGGATCATCAGCGGTGCCGCTTTCGGTACGGCCTGACTTTTGTCAGCTACGCCCGTCGGATCGTCTTGAAGCTGACGCGGAAAAGCTGCGCGATCTCAGGGAGGGGCCGCAGTTCCTCGGCCCGCATCCGGCGCACCTCGACCCACTGCGCGGCCGATAGGGCAGGGGGCCTTCCCCCAATCCGGCCGCGCTTTCGTGCCGCGTCCAGCCCTTCCTTGGTCCTTTCGGAAATCCTCTCCCGCTCGAATTGGGCGATGGACGCGAAGACGTGGAATACCAAGCGCCCGGCGGGCGTCATGGTGTCGATGTCCTCGGCCAGCGACCGGAACCCCGCCCCGCGACCCTGGATCGCCTGCACAATGTTGAGGAGGTCGCGAAGGGACCGCGCCAAGCGGTCGTATTTCGTAACCATTACAACATCGCCCCCGCGGAGCCGCTATAGCATCAGATCCAGTTCGGGCCGCTGGCGCTTCGATCCACTGATCCGGTCGGCGAAGATGCGCACGACACCCGCTCCGTTCAGCACGTCGAGCTGAGCATCGAGCTTCTGGTCGTCGGTCGAGATGAGCGCATTCCCCAAGATCATCGCACATTTGAGCCACAAGGGTATGCTTTTGTCCACTGGGGACTCGGTAAATCAAGGGGGTGTATCTGGCCCCTGTTCCGCCTAAGTGCCATCGTATGTGCCCAGAAGTGAGAATATACACGATATGGAAACAACATGAGTGACACTGATGGGCCAAAAAGTTGTACAGTCGCAGAATATACGAGAAATGTTTGACACATGGTGCGTTCCATGTCATTGCTCTGAACCCATTGGGAGGAAGCAATGAGAGACAAGCGGGCAAAGTTCGTGGAGCTGGCGCAATCTCGGGTAAACCGGGCGATCAAGGACCTTCGCCTGATCGGCAATCTCTCGAACCGAAGTGCGTATGCCTATGGCGAGGACGACATCCGCAAGATTTTCAAGGCGCTTCAGAGGGAACTGGACGGTGCCAAGGGCAGGTTCGGCGGTGAGGCGGACGGACGTGAAGAAGGGTTTCGCCTCGAATGAACACAATGCGTCGTGGAACCTGGGGCTGGATATGGCCGAGTGTGGGTGCCACGCCGGTTCATCAGGGCCTCGACTCGGAAATGTTCGACCGGACGGACTACCAGTATTCAGAAACCTTCGTCCGGGAGGCCATTCAAAATAGTCTCGATGCCAGGCTCGATCTGGCCAAGCCGGTGCTCGTGAGCTTCAGCTTTCGTTCAGAGAGTTCGGAACCACGCAGGGTGTTTCTCAATCAGGTCATGGAACACCGAAGGAAGGCCGGATTGGCTGTTCCCGATGAATGGTCGAAGGGCATCGTCCGCTGGCTTGCTGTCGAGGATTTCAATACCAAGGGTCTCGGCGGCAGCTTGACGAGCCGCACGGGTGACTTCTGGAACTACTGGTTGAATTTCGGTCTCTCGAACAAGGGTGGGTCGGATCGCGGCGGGCGTGGAATCGGCCGTGTGACATTCCTGATAGCGTCACGGGTTCAAAGTGTTGTCGGCTACACCCGAAGGTCCGGGGATGGACTGACTGCTGTTTGTGGCATGGCTGTATTGAAGGCGCAGGAGGATGGCGACGACCTGAAATCGACCCACGCCTACTTCGCCGCGAGCGAAAGCGGGAACATCTACACTCTCCATCGATCGGCCGACTTCCACGACGGCATCCGTGATGCCTTTGCCTTCACGGGCTATGGCGAAGAGCACAAGAGCGGGCTTGCTCTCGCTATCCTCTATCCTCACGCAGAGCTGACAGCCGATAGCATTCTGGCGGCTGCCATCGAGAACTTCGCTCCCGCGATCATCAATGGTAGCGTGTCTCTGCGGGTGGACGGTCGCGTGCTCGACGCCGCCTCCATCGACCGGATCGCTGTCGAAGTCGCGGAGAACCTGAACGACGACGCCATCAAGTCCAGCGTGTCGCGCTACTTGCGACTCGTGAGGGAGGGTCTGGACAAGACAAGCGCACACACGATCCGGCTTCCGAGCGCCCTGAAAGGCGACCTCGATGCCGTGCGCGGAAAACCGGAGACGAAGACACTTCTGAAGAAGATCGCAAGCGATGAGGACGTTTGCCTGAACATCGTCTTCCCGCTGAAGAAAAATGGAACCTCCACGGATGTGTCCGTTCAGGCTGTGCTCGGCCCAACAACACAGGGATGCCGCCCGCTTGACCGCCTTTTCCGGCGGGGAATGAGCTTGCCGGATGTCCGGGCGAAAAATCCCGGCGAACTCGACATGGTGATGCTTGTAGGTGACGGACTGCTCTCGACATACCTGAACCTGTGTGAAGGGAAGGCCCATCTGGACTTGCTGGAATCGAAAGAGGTCAGCCAGAAGATCGAAGACAACGGGTTTGACGGGGTTCGGGTCAAGCGCCTGATCAAACAGCTTCCATCGGAACTCAGGCTTCTCCTGACACCCGATTCAGCCGCACCGGATGCACATGTGTTCGACAGCTATTTCTCGAAGCCTTCGGACCAGCCTGGCAAGAAAAAGAAGCCGACCAAACCCAACGATCCTCCCGATCCACCGCCGCCCCCGAAGCCTGTGATGTTCAAGATCGAGACGCTTTCCGACGGTCTTCGGATCAAGGCCAATCCAGAACACACCGACTGGCCGCTGAATGTAACGGTAACGCTTGCCTACGCCGATGGAACACGGAGCCCATCCTGGAGCCCGTTCGACTTCGAATTTTCGGACCTCAATGTCACAGCAACCGGGTGCGACCTGTCCACGGAGAAGAACCGACTGCGGGCAATGAACTGCAGTCAAGATGCCGAAATCGTGCTTACCGGGTTCGACCGAAACCGGGAACTGGATGCGAGCATAAGGCCATGGAAGAATGCGTAAAAGAATTCGTCTGACAGGCCGTCGCCAGCTCGCCCGCTCCTGTGTCGAGGTCAAAGTCGTTGAGATCGGGAATCGCAGGCTGGTCTCGCTGACGGTCGCTGATCCTGCTGCATTCAACCGGATGCCCTCAACAGCGCGGATCAGGCTGAGGCTCTTCGAGAACAAGTTTTCCGAGACGCTGGAGTTCGGCACACTGGGCGAGCCGCGCACAACGGCAGAAATCAGCAATCCTTCATTCTCCGCACCGTCCTGTCAGCTGCGCGTCGTGGCAACCGACGGCGAGCAAAAAGGCCTCCTCCTTGGCAGCACCGACACATGGAACCTCCGCACTGGCGGAACCGATGCGGGGGATTCAGCGACGGAGGGCATCCTGCTGTTCCAAGCCCATGATATCTCTCCACGCACGTGGAAGCTGGAAATGCGCGAGGCGGACTATCCGGTTGTCTACATCGACAGGAGCATTCCTGATCCCCGCACATGGGTCAGGAACGACCCTGTCTTCGTAAGCTGCGTTCTTCCCGCCATAGTTCGTGAGGCCTTCGATGACATCCTGTCAGCCTCAACCCCACCGGAGGTTCCTTGGGCGAAGGACTGGCTTTCATGGGCTGAAACACTGATGCCCGGCGCAGCGCCCCCCTGGAGCGAAGGGCGACAGCAAAGGCAGGTGTGGATCGACAACCTGATCGACAGCTTCTGCAAGAGGCACGGGGTGCTTGAACATCTGGTAGGTAAGCTCAAGCAGGGGATGGCAGCGTGACCCAATTCGCATCCCTGTATGAGTTCAATGCCGCCGGTCTCGATGCCTTCCAGCAGGTGTTTACCGGCCAGATCGACGACAGTGCTGTCGATCCTGTCGATCCGTCGTTGGCATCCCGCGTTTCGGGCAGCAATGGCTTTACCACCAGAGACTTCGAGAGCGCGAAGGACATGGCCGAGGCAATCCTCGTGTCCATGAAAAATCTCAGCCTCTATGACCTCCTTCCGAGAACGGAGCTATGGGCCTGGCTGACCTTCGTTTTGCGCGATCAGCTTTTCAGCAGGTCATCGGACGGCACCTTGAAGGTCGGAGAAGTTCATCGCTGGTATCCAAGCAATCCTAATGACTGGCAGAAAGGGCAACGGCACCTTGTGCGAATGCCCGTCCTGCTCCTGAAGTCCTTGGGCAGCAGCGCCGATCACCTTCTGTGCGGGCTGCCGTCGATACTGCCGGAAATCCGCGAACAGCTCACAAGCCAGCAGGACATGTTCAACGCAGCCTTCCAGCAAGTTGCACGGACACTCTACTTTGACGATGCCACCGGGATGCTCAAGCGTGGAGCGGGAGGAAAGTCAGGCGGCACCCCGCGCCGCTTGGCAACGCTCAGGAAACAACTGGATGTAACGTGGGATCTGGAAGACCTCGATCCGTCGGATATCGTCAGCAGACTGCCTAAGGAGTTTGGACGCTTCCTGCCCAAGGCCACGGCCGAGAAACCCCCTGGACATATGCGGGCCGGATAAGCACCTACTGACAGACCCTCACCACCCGCCCCAAAACCTCCCAAAACCGCAAAGGTTCTGTCATGGGTTTTTGTCTAGCCTAAGTCCTTGAAGCAGGGCAGGGGGCGCGACAAGAACGACTGTCTGTGTCCTCACCTTCCGTATTGGGTTGCCCGACCAAACCGTATTCCTTATCTCCAATACTGCCATACCCTATGATGCCGTTTGACAATCCGTACAACATACCGTATGATTCATTATATTGGTACAGCAGCGTGCCTCGGAAACGTATATAGGGTATGAGAAAATGGACAAATCGTTGGCCGACCTCTCTGAATCGGAACGTTGGCGTCTGATGGTGGACGCGGCGAAGGCAGGTTTGGCGGCTCAGGGGTACTCCCTGGCGCGCGTGCCGGGGCGCGGCATGTCGAACGTCTGGAACGTCACCAAGGATGGCGAAACCCGGATGGCCTCCATCCGCACGACGCGGGATCGCTATATCGCCTTCCCGCCGCTTGAAGGCGGCGCGAAATGGAAAACGCTAGATGATGTCGAACTGGTCGCCGTCGCGACGGTCGATTCCAAGGATGCACCGGAGAAGGTCGAGGTCTACCTGTTCCCTGCCGATGACGTGCGCCAGCGCTTCAATGCCAGCTATGCCGCACGGGCGAAAGACGGGCAATCCATCAAGGACAATTTCGGCATGTGGGTAGGGCTAGACCACGATGATCGCGGCATCGCCGCCAGCGTCGGCACGGGCATCCTCGAACACTACAAACCCATCGGTGTCTATGCGATCACCGATCTGTTGGCCGAGCATCCGCAGGCTGAGGCGAACGAAAAAGAGCCGGGGCAGGCGGCAGACGAAATCCCCGTCCTGCCGACGCTTAGCACCATTGCTGAAGTGATGGCGTGGGCACGCAATCGCGTAGCCCAGATCGCCGGAGTGCGAGCCGAAGCGGTGAAGCTCGATCTCAAGGTCGAATACTGATGTCTGAACTGCTGCCGATTTCATTTCCACCACAACCGCAGCTTGCCCGCACATATCGTTGCCGCATAGCTGACAGGGGCACCGTCAGGGAAGCCAAACTCCCCATGAGAATAATCGCAAATCTCGAAAGCGACGCATTTGGTGAACAGCTTTCAAAGGTCATCCATTGGCAGCACGAGGATTCACCTGTTGGGCCGTGGGATTGCTGCCGACAGGTTCTGGGTCGTTCGCTAAAGCTCTCACCGCATGCACGACTTGTGGTCGACCAACTTGGCTGCAGCTGCCATACCGCGCTGCAGTTGGGCAGCTCCACATCGATCGCTTAGACTTAGATTACATAATCAAAATTATGCGTCAC
>PNJK01000091.1 GCA_013821825.1 Rhodobacter sp. | reverse complement strand
GCATCAGGCGTTCCATTTCCTGAACGGCAGCGGCAGGCGCGTCCGACTTCAGGAAGGCGTAGTGGCCCTTGCGGTTCTTGTTGATCTTGTAGGCCATCGTCTTGACGCCCCAGTACTCGTTTTCAACGACTTTGCCGCCGTTGTCCGCAAGGACGGTCGAGAAGTGTTCGATAAGGCCTTCGGCTTGCGCGTTGGACAGGTCCTGACGCGAAATAAAGACATGCTCATACAGAGGCATGCGGGCTTCCTTCGTTTCGGGGCGGCTTCAACGGACGGGCAAGAACCTTTCCACGGCCCGTCCACGAGAGGCATCGCCGGTTCATGGATATGCGGAAAGGATGCGGCCTTATACAGCCAATCGGTGCGGATGCAAGGGTGGGGAGGAGGAGGCCCGCGACCAGTCGCGTAGGGTGCGTGATTTCACGCACCATCGCGCAAATGGGTGGTTGGCAACTCAACATTCCCACCGCACCCGCATCGGTCGACCAACTCTATCTCATCCCCGCCAAATCCTTAACGTCCCCCTAATGCCCACGCCCAACCCCTTGAAATACTTGCGGCGGGATCACCTGCCCACCGTGGACAGCCTGTCTCAACGGGCCGAGACGGGCAGGCCGAAGATCCGGTCGAAGCCCCAGGTGAAAACGTAAGTATAGACGATGAAAATCAGGATCAGCCCGGCCTCATAGATGGCGGCTTCGATCAGGCTGACCCCCAGCCACCAGGCCATGAAGGGGACGAACAGCACCACCATGCCTCCTTCGAACAGCACCGCATGGATGGTGCGACGGCGGAACGAGCGGCCCTTGGTGGCCTGGCGCTTCTCCCAGGCCTCGAAAAGTGTGTTGAAAAGATAGCTCCAGCACAGCGCGACCGTGGCGCCGATCACCGAGACAAGGAACGACGACCCGGCGCTGGCATCGGTCATCGCCAGCAGGCCAAGCGATGCAACCAGGGTGCCGAGGGTCTCGAAACTGACGGCGTAAAGGATCTTGCGGTGGGCCGGGCTCATGCGGCGATCTGTCGAAGTTGGAGCGGCTCTGTCAAGGGCGGGCGTTGCGCGGGCCGAATTGGCAGGGTAAGCCAAGGAAAACGAGGGGGAACCACAATGAGCCGCGCATTCGTCTTTCCGGGGCAGGGCGCCCAGACCATCGGCATGGGTCGCGCCCTGGCCGAGGCCTATCCGGCCGCGAAAGCCGTCTTTGACGAGGTTGACGCGGCCCTGGGCGAGAAGCTCTCCAGCCTCATCTGGGAAGGCGACATCGCAGAGCTGACCCTGACCCAGAACGCGCAGCCCGCGCTGATGGCCACCTCCATCGCCGCACTGCGCGCGCTGGATGCCGAAGGCATGGGCCTCGATCACGCCGACTTCGTCGCCGGCCATTCCTTGGGCGAATACTCCGCCCTTTGCGCCGCAGGCGCGCTGACCTTGTCTGACACCGCCCGCCTCTTGCGCATCCGTGGACGCGCCATGCAAGAGGCCGTGCCGGTGGGCATCGGCGCCATGGCCGCCCTTCTGGGCCTGGACTACGAAACCGCCACCGCCATCGCGCAAGAGGCCGCGCAAGGCGAGGTCTGTCAGGCGGCCAACGACAATGACCCGGCGCAGGTCGTGGTTTCGGGCCACAAGGCCGCCGTCGAACGCGCGGTCGAGATTGCCAAGGCCAGGGGTGCCAAGCGCGCGCTGATCCTGCCGGTTTCGGCCCCGTTCCACTGCGCCCTGATGCAGCCCGCTGCGCATGTGATGACCGAGGCCCTTGCCGCCGTCCCGATCCTTGCCCCCAGTGTCCCCGTCGTGGTCAACGTGCGCGCCGAAGCGGTCACTGAACCCGACCGGATCCAGGACCTGCTGGTGGCCCAGGTCACCGGATTGGTCCGCTGGCGCGAAAGCGTACTCTGGATGGATCGCGCCGGCGTCACGGATTACTGGGAGATCGGCGCCGGCAAGGCCCTTTCAGGCATGATCCGCCGCATTGCCCCCGCAGCCACTACCCGTGCCATCGGCACCCCCGACGACATCGCCGCCGCCAAAGCCTGAAGGAGCCACCCATGTTCGACCTTACCGGCAAATCCGCCCTTGTCACCGGGGCTTCGGGCGGCATCGGCGCCGACATTGCGCGCACGTTACACGCTGCAGGCGCCACTGTCGGCCTGTCTGGCACACGCACCGAACCACTTGAGGCACTGGCCGCCGAACTTGGGCCCCGAGCTCATGTCCTGCCCTGCAACCTTTCCAACCCCGAGGACGTCGAAACTCTCGTCAAGCGTGCGGTCGAGGCGATGGGCAGCCTGGATATCCTGGTCAACAATGCCGGGATCACGAAGGACGGACTTGTCATGCGCATGTCGGACGAAGACTGGCAGTCGGTCATCGACGTCAACCTGACCGCAACCTTCCGCCTCTGCCGGGCCGTGATCCGGGGTATGATGAAGGCTCGCTGGGGCCGCATCGTCAACATCTCGTCGGTCGTGGGCACGACGGGGAATGCGGGGCAGGTGAACTATGCTGCATCCAAGGCCGGGATGGTCGGCCTGTCGAAATCCCTGGCAGCCGAGGTGGCCAGTCGTGGGATAACGGTGAACTGCGTCGCCCCCGGCTTTATCGAAACCGCGATGACCGACAAGCTGAACGACCAGCAACGCGCGGGCATCCTGACCGCCGTTCCCGCAGGCCGCATGGGCACCCCGGCTGAGATCGCCTCAGCCGTCCTTTTCCTCGCCTCGCCCGAGGCGGGATACGTCACCGGAGCCACGCTGCACGTAAACGGCGGTATGGCGATGATCTAAGCCGCGCCTGAGCGGCAAGGCCCGGCTTAAAGGGTTTGCCTTGCGCGCATCGCCTTGCTATAGGCGCGCAGGATTCCGACCGGGGACAGCCCCGGCTGGCAACCGCCCGAAGTTGGGCAGATCAGGAAGCGGACGGGACAGACCCGCCAAGATAGAGGAACGGACATGAGCGATATCGCTGACCGCGTTAAGAAGATCGTCGTCGAGCATCTGGGCGTCGAAGAGGACAAGGTGACGGAATCGGCATCGTTCATCGACGATCTGGGCGCGGACTCGCTCGACACCGTCGAACTGGTCATGGCCTTCGAAGAGGAATTCGGGATCGAGATTCCGGATGACGCCGCCGAAACCATCCAGACCTTCGGCGATGCGGTGAAATTCATCTCGGAAGCCGCCTGAGCCATTCGTCCCCTGCGGACCGTGAAGGCACCCTTCGGGGTGCCTTTTGCGTTTCGGCAGGCCTGGCGCATCGCAAATCTTTTCGAAAAGATTTGCAAAATCCTTCGAAGGATTTTGGTGGCGCCTGAGCACAGACGCGCAACAGATGCCGATCTGGTCGGCGTTCGCCGTGAGTCGCGCGCATAATACTGGTTGCTTCCGCCCAGCTTGCACAGACGGCACCGAGCGATCCCCCGCCACCTCGCGCCTTCAGACTTGTCACCTTGCAGTCGCGCGGCCACTCTGCCCGCAACGACAGGAGGCCATTATGACCGGCAACACTGCCCTTGGCGCCATGTTTGGTGCCGCCCCGGTTGAAACCTTCCTTGGTCTGCCTCGCATCCGGGATCTGTCACGCACTTCGGCACGCATGGTTCTTTTGGGGGCAGATGGCTGCACACCCTATCCCAGCGTCGGCTTTTATTGCGCGGGCGGCCCTGCCGCGATCCGGGCGGCAGGGGCGGCCTATGCGGCAAACCTCTCCCACATGAACTTCGACCTTGGCGGGCCGGTCTTTCCAGGCGAAGTCTCGGCTGTGGACGCGGGTGATCTTCCGCAAGAGGAAGGGGATCCCGCTGGCAACCGCGCCCGTATCTTCGGGGCCGTGGAACAGATTCTGGACCGGGGGGCTGTGCCAATCCTGATTGGCGGTGATGACAGCCTGCCGATTCCGATGCTGGAAGCCTACGCCGCCCGGCGCCGCAGCTATACCATCCTGCAAATAGATGCGCACATCGATTGGCGCGACGAGGTCGGGGGCGAACCGTTGGGCCTCTCCTCTACTATGCGTCGGGCCTCCGAAATGGCGCATATAGAACGGATCGTGCAGGTCGGCAGCCGTGGCATCGGCTCGGCCAGGATGGAGGACGCGGCCGACGCTGAAGCCTGGGGCGTGCATTTCGTCCCGGCGGGCGAGGTCGCGCGCAGCGGGCTTGGCCGGGCCATCGACCTGATCCCTGCGGGGGCCGAAGTGATCATCTGCCTTGACCTTGATGCGCTGGACCCGTCGGTCATGCCTGCCGTGATCGGGCGCACTGCCGGGGGGCTTGGCTACTGGCAAGTGCTGGAGCTGATCGCGGGCGTGGCCGAGAAAGCCTGGATCGTCGGATTCGACATGGTGGAATTCATGCCCGACCGCGACGTGGACGGGCAGGGGGCAGCAGTAGCGGCGCAGCTTCTGGCGGCGGTCATCGGGATCCTTGCACGGCAGGGCAAAAGGTGAGGAGCCCTGAATAATCAGGCTAAGGCCTTGAATGTCTTTTTGTCCTTGGGATGTCCCCGCCCGGGACGTTCCCCAACCCGCCCAACGAATTCCCCCATGGTTGCGCGAAAATGGGGGGGCGTGTATCACCCGGGAAAAGCCTTGCCTTGAGGGAGAGAGCAACATGCGTCGCGTCGTGATCACGGGCCTTGGAATGGTCACCCCCCTTGGCTGCGGGGTGGAAGAAACCTGGACCCGACTTCTGGCCGGCCAAAGCGGCGCCGGGCCCATCACCCGCTTCGATGCCTCGAATGTCGTGACCCAGTATGCCTGCGAAATCCCGCGGGGCGACGGGTCGGACGGGACCTTCAATCCGGACGACTGGATGGAACCCAAGGACCAGCGGAAGGTCGATGATTTCATCCTCTATGGCATGGCCGCCGCCGTGCAAGCGGTGCGCGATGCCCAGTGGGAGGCGCCCTCGGAAGACGAGAGGCTGCGGACCGGGGTCATGATCGGCTCGGGCATCGGCGGCCTCAGCTCGATTGCCGAGACGGCGGTGCTGATCAAGGAGAAGGGGCCGAAGCGGGTGTCGCCGTTCTTCATCCCCGGCGCGCTGATCAACCTGATCTCGGGGCAGGTCTCGATCCGCTTCGGCTTCAAGGGCCCGAACCACGCGGTCGTCACTGCCTGTTCGACGGGGGCCCATGCCATCGGCGACGCTGCGCGGCTGATCCAGTGGGGGGATGCCGATGTGATGGTGGCGGGCGGGGCGGAAAGCCCGATCTCGGAGATCGGCATTGCGGGCTTTAACGCCTGCAAGGCACTGTCCACCAAGCGGGCCGATGACCCGACCAAAGCCAGCCGCCCCTATGACGCGGATCGCGACGGCTTTGTGATGGGTGAAGGTGCGGGCGTGGTGGTGCTGGAGGAATACGAGCACGCCAAGGCCCGGGGCGCGAATATCTATGCCGAGGTACTTGGCTACGGGATGTCGGGCGACGCATATCACATCACCGCCCCATCAGAAGATGGCGACGGAGGCTACCGTTCCATGGCGGCCGCGCTGAAGCGGGCCGGGCTGACACCTGCGGACATCGATTACATCAACGCACATGGCACCAGCACCATGGCCGACACGATCGAGCTTGGCGCGGTCGAGCGGTTGATGGGCGATGCAGCGGCGGGGGCGACGATGTCGTCGACCAAGTCGAGCATTGGTCACCTGCTGGGTGCGGCGGGCGCGGTCGAGGCGATCTTCTGCGTCCTTGCCCTGCGCGATCAGGTTGCCCCGCCGACGATCAATCTGGATAAGCCTGCAGTTGCTCCGAAGCTTGACCTTGCCCCGAACAAGTCCGTCCGGCGCAAGATCGATGTGGCGCTGTCGAACAGCTTTGGCTTTGGCGGTACCAATGCCAGCCTCATCGTCGGCAAGGTCCGCTGAGCATGTGGAGATCCGTGGCCTCGAACGCGCTGACGCTGTTCATCGTGATCCTGATTGGGTTGGCGGTGCTGGTTGCCTGGGGCCGCAACGAGTTTGTGAAGCCCGGACCGCTGACAGAACCGATTTGCCTGCAGGTAGAGCGGGGTGCCTCGCTGAGTTCGGTCAGCCGCATTCTTGAGGAACGGGGCGCTGTCACCGATGCCCGGATTTTCCGGATCGGTGCGGAATATGCCGATCGGGCGGGCGACCTGAAGTTCGGCAGCTACATGCTGCCCGAGAGCGCTTCGATGGCCGAAGTGCTAGAGGCCGTGACGGCTGGCGGCCGATCGACCTGCGGGCGCGCGGTGAACTTCCGGATCGGTATCGCGCGTAGTGACGTGGTGCTGAGCGAGCTGGACCTGGCGACCAATTCCTTTGTCGAGGTGGTTAAGTTCGACGCCGGCGCCGAGACGGTGCCGCAAGAGTACCAGGACGTGGCCGAGGACGCGGACCTTCGGTTCCGCATTACCGTCGCCGAAGGTGTGACCAGCTGGCAGGTCGTGGATGCGCTGAAAAAGGCAGAGTTCCTGACCGGCGCGCTCGACGCCGTGCCGTCCGAGGGATCGCTTGCGCCGGACAGCTATGAGATCGAGCGCGGAACGGAGCGGGGTGCCATCGTGGCCGAGATGATCCGTCGGCAGGATGTGCGGCTGGCCGAGGCCTGGGCTGCCAGGGCCGAGGGATTGCCCTATGCGACCCCGGAAGAGGCGCTGATCATGGCCTCGATCGTGGAAAAGGAAACGGCGGTGCCCGACGAGCGGCGGCAGGTCGCAAGTGTGTTCGTCAACCGGCTTAAGAAGGGGATGCGTTTACAGACTGACCCGACGGTGATCTACGGCATCACCAGGGGCGAAGGCGTACTTGGCCGTGGCCTGCGGCAAAGCGAGCTGCGACGCGAAACGCCGTGGAACACCTATGTGATCGACGGGTTGCCACCGACTCCGATCGCCAACCCCGGACTTGAGGCGATCAGGGCGGCGCTGGATCCGGACAGCACCGACTATATCTTCTTTGTGGCCGATGGGACCGGAGGACACGCTTTCGCCGTGACGCTGGAGGAGCACAACAAGAACGTGGCCCGCTGGCGCGCGATCGAAGCCGAGCAGGGAACCGAGGGCGAGACCGGCGTCCAGGGCGAGTGAAGTCTTTACAAAGGGTGAAAAGAGCGTCCGGTAAGCCATTGTGTGTATTGCATTTTGGGCTTGACTTGCTGCGCGGTCCGATGTAGATATTCATGCATGCTAGAAGAAGTGTCAAAGCGGCCCGGGGCAACCCGTCGGCCGCTTTTCCATTTCGCTCGTGCGGGGGCTGCATGAGGGGTGGGCGAGATTAGATGGCAGTGACGACACCTGGCGGCGGCACGGTTCCCGAGGACGTGCTGGTCGTGACGGAAGCTTTGTATCGGGATGCGGCGGTAGAGTTGTACCGCGTGATTGAAGCCGTGCGGTCGGGCGCGTTCGGAGAGGTCAAGGCCGCGCAGGCCGCGATCCGCGATCTGCGCGCGACGGCGCTGCATGTACTGGACGAGAGGAGCAAAGTTGACAAACTCCGCAAGCAGATTGCCGGCCAGGTCGGAGCCGGAGGAGCCCTCGATTTCGACGGGGCAAGGGCTGAAATCGGGCGCCGCCTGGCTTGCCTCCGCGATGCCGGAGGAGGTGGATGAGTTCCTGGGCTCGCTGAGCGAGAACGCGCTTCTGGCGCTGCCCTGGCTGTTCGAGTTCTGGGCGCTGCCGCATCAGTTGCCGCCGCGTGGCGACTGGAAGACCTGGGTCATCATGGGCGGGCGCGGAGCGGGCAAGACCCGGGCCGGTGCCGAATGGGTGCGGGCCGAGGTCGAGGGTGCGAGGCCGGGTGATCCGGGCCGGTCGCGCCGGGTGGCACTGGTCGGCGAGACCGTGGACCAGGTGCGCGAGGTGATGGTGTTGGGAGAAAGCGGGATCGTCGCTTGTTCGCCCCTTGACCGGCGGCCGGTATGGCATGCGGGCCGGGCGCAGCTGGTGTGGCCCAATGGCGCGGTGGCGCAAGTTTTCTCTGCTCATGAGCCGGAAGCGATGCGGGGTCCGCAGTTCGATGCGGCCTGGGCGGACGAGCTTGGCAAGTGGAAGAAGGGCGGAGAGGCCTGGGACCAGCTGCAATTCGCGCTGCGGTTGGGGAAATCTCCGCGCTGCGTGGTCACGACGACGCCGCGGAATGTAGCGGTGCTGAAGGCGATTCTGAAGAACCCTTCAACCGTCATCACCCACGCGCCGACCGAGGCGAACCGCGCGCATCTGGCGGAAAGCTTCCTGGCTGAGGTGCAGTCGCGCTATGGCGGCACACGAATCGGCCGGCAGGAACTGGAAGGCGTGCTTGTCGAGGACGATGACGGCGCTTTGTGGACAGCTGCGATGGTCGAGCAGGCGCAGGCCGTGACGAGACCGGAGTTCAGTCGGGTGGTCGTGGCGGTTGACCCGCCGGTGACCTCGACCAAGCAGAGCGACGAATGCGGGATTGTTGTGGTCGGCGCGGATACGCGCGGTGATCCGAAGGACTGGCGGGCGGTGGTGCTGGAAGATGCCAGCGTGAAGGGGGCTACGCCGGAAGGCTGGGCCCGGGCCGCGCTGGCGGCGATGGAGCGGCACGGGGCGGATCGGCTGGTGGCGGAAGTGAACCAGGGCGGCGATCTGGTGGAGCGCGTGGTCCGGATGATCGATCCTCAGGTGCCGTTCCGTGCGGTCCATGCGACGCGGTCGAAGATGCTGCGGGCCGAACCGGTGGCCGCCTTGTACGAGCAAGGCCGGGTGGCGCATGTGCGCGGGCTGCAGGTGCTGGAAGAGCAGATGTGCCAGATGGCGGCGACGGGCTGGCGGGGCAAGGGGTCGCCCGACCGGCTGGATGCGCTGGTCTGGGCGCTGACGGAACTGATGGTCAATCCGGCCGGCAAGGTCGGCCGACCCACCGTACGGTCGCTTTAGGGTTCGGAAGCCTGGGGCGCGGATACTTGCAGACAGAAGATGCCCTTGAGGGGCGTGGGTTCCGGCCGGACTGGGCGGGGCGCGGGTGACGTTTGCCCGAGGGCATGAAGGAGCGGCGACATGGTGTTCGATTTTCTGCGGAAGCCAGCGGCGGCCGCGGCTGGTGCGGTGGAGCGCAAGGCCAGCGCCGTAGGGCGGGTGGTGGCCTGGGGCAGCGGCGGCCGGGTGGCCTGGAGCCCTCGGGATACCGTTTCGCTGGCGCGGACCGGGTATCAGGGCAACCCGATCGGATTTCGCGCTGTCCGGCTGATTGCCGAGGCGGCGGCGGCGCTACCGCTGGTGTGTCAGGACAGTGAGCGGCGCTATGAGGTGCATCCGCTCTTGGACTTGATCAAACGGCCGAACGGGGCGCAGGGTCGGGCAGAGTTCCTAGAGGCAGTCTACGGTTATCTGCTGCTGGCCGGGAACGCCTATGTAGAGGCCGTGCCGGGTGAGGCCATGCTGCCAAGCGAGCTGCATGTGCTGCGCGCCGACCGGATGAGCCTGGTGCCGGGCAGCGATGGCTGGCCGGTGGCCTATGACTACACGGTTAGCGGGCGGACGCATCGTTACCAGATGAACGGCCCGGCAAGCCCGATCTGTCATGTCCGCAGTTTTCATCCGCAGGATGACCACTATGGCTTTTCGCCGTTGCAGGCGGCGGCGGTGGCGATTGACGTTCACACCAGCGCAAGTGCCTGGTCAAAGGCGCTTTTGGACAATGCCGCACGACCTTCGGGGGCGATTGTCTACAAGGGCGCGGACGGGCAATCGTCGCTGAGCAGCGACCAGTACGATCGTCTGGTCAGCGAGATGGAAAGCCACCATCAGGGCGCGCGCAATGCTGGGCGGCCGATGCTGCTGGAAGGTGGGCTGGACTGGAAGCCGATGGGGTTCTCGCCTTCCGACATGGAGTTCCAGAAGACCAAGGAAGCCGCAGCGCGCGAGATTGCCATCGCCTTCGGCATTCCTCCGATGCTGATGGGCATCCCCGGAGACGCCACCTACGCGAATTACCAGGAAGCGAACCGGGCCTTCTATCGGCTGACGGTGCTGCCCTTGGCGACCAAGGTGCTGGCTGACCTTGCGCATTGGTTGTCAACCTTTGCGGGGGGTGAGGTCGATCTGCGGCCCGACCTCGATCAGGTGCCGGCGCTGGCCGCCGAACGGGACCAGCAATGGGCGCGGGTCGGGGCAGCGGATTTCCTGACCGTGGCGGAAAAGCGCCTGCTGCTGGGCCTGCCCAGACTGGCCGAAGACAATCTGGCGGATGAGGAATGACGGCACGCAGAAGCGAGGGCGGGTCGCGGTTCCTCTACGACAGTTTCGATGCGGCCGCCGCCCGGATCGAAGCGAACGAACGGGTTGCCAACGAGCGCTGGGCGGGACTTGAATACCGGCTGGGGTTGATCGAGGCGACGCTGGAGCGGTTGGAGAAACGGATCTGGGTGGGCGTCTACGGGGTGGCGGCCTTCCTGCTGGCGCAGATGGCCGAGACGATAATTCAGGCGGCGATGAGGTGAGGCGATGAGAGAAGATTTCGGCGCGCCCGAGCGCAAGTTTCACCGCCCGGAGGCGGGGCTTACGGTTATCGAAGGGCACGTGGTGGCGGGCTATGCGTCGCTGTTCGGCAAGCCCGATCAGGGCGGGGACGTGGTGCAGAAGGGGGCTTATGCGGCCAGCCTGAAGCGGTTGGCGGCACGCGCGGGGCGGGTCAAGATGCTTTGGCAGCATGACCCCGCCCAACCGATCGGCGTCTGGGACGAAGTGCGCGAGGATGCCACTGGCCTTTGGGTCAAGGGTCGCATCCTGACCGAGGTCGAAAAGGGCCGCGAGGCGGCGGCCCTGGTGGCGGCGGGGGCAATCGACGGGCTGTCGATCGGTTACCGGACCGTCAAGGCGGAACGTGACGGCAAGGGGCAGCGCCTGTTGTCGGAGCTGGAGCTTTGGGAAGTGTCACTGGTGACCTTTCCGATGCTTCCCGAGGCGCGGGTAGCGGCCAAGGCGGATGCCCTGGACCGCGACTGGCGCGACATGGCTGCGGTCTTCGAGGACGCGCGCCGCACTTTGGCCGGGCTTTAGCGCGCGGCGTCCCATCACCAGGAAGAAGGACGACAACGATGACCGAGATCAAGGCTCGGACCGGGGAAAGTTTGCCCGTGGTCCCGACCGCGGCTGTCGAGGCGAAGGCCGCGATTGCTGGTTTCCTGAAGGAATTCAACAACTTTCAGGAA
>PNJK01000090.1 GCA_013821825.1 Rhodobacter sp. | reverse complement strand
ATCGCTGCCATGGCGATCGCCTATTGGATGTCGACAGCCGCGCTGAGCCGGGCTGTCGCTAAGCTGGCGGACGACTTGCCATATCGGGTGATCGCGATCCACCCCGGATGGATCAGAACGGACATGGGCGGCTCTGCTGCGCCCGACGATCCCGTCGCCGCAGCCCAAAGGATGATCAACCTCCTCTCCGGCCCGGCAATTCCGGCTTTCGGCACAATGGTCGACAGTTTCGGTCATCCCGGGGCCTTTTGTGCCCAATCGGGGGTTCGCTTGTCCAGAAAGGCGGCGATGCCGTGCAGTGCCTCAGGCCCTTCCCAGATATCCGCGAGCCTTCGGATCGTGTCGTCGATGACTTGGGCGTCTATTGGTCGCCCCAGATCGCGGGTCAGCTTCTTGGCTGCCGCCACGGCGCCAGGCGCTGCCTGGAGATAGGGGGCAACCTCTGCCTCGACCGCGTGGTCAAGCGCGTCGGTGGCCACCACCCGTGAGACGATGCCAAGGCGTTCGGCCTCTGCCGCTTCGAAGACGCGTGCCGACATGAAGACCCGGCGTGCGTTGCCCTCGCCCATCCGCGCCAGCACGTAAGGCCCGATCGTGGCGGGAATGATCCCAAGCCGGGTTTCCGAAAAGCAGAACTTTGTCGCGCTGTCTGCCAGAGTCAAGTCGCAGACGCAGGCGATGCCGATGCCGCCCCCAAACGCGCCGCCGTGCAGACGACCGATCAGCGGGGCGCCCATGGTGTTCAGGGCCTGCAGCATTTCGGCAAGTTTGCGCGCCTCGCGCATGCGCTGCGGCCGGTCGGCCTCGATCTGGGCCTTCATCCAGTTCAGGTCTGCGCCGGCGCAGAATACGGTCCCCGCACCCGACAGGACGATGGCCCGGGTCTTGCGATCATTGCCTATCGTCGTCGCCATCTCGGTCAGCTCAGTGATCATCAGCGCGGAGAGGACGTTCCGCTTTTCGGGCGTGTTCAGCCTGACCTCAACAACGCCACGCTCGTCTGTCCGGACTTCAAGGGTTTTCCAGTTCATTCCGGGCTCCTGAGGCTTTGGGCAAATCGGGACATCGCGGCCAGGGCTTCGATGTCGACACCGGTCTCGAAGCCTTGACTGTGCAGCATGGCGACGACCGCTTCAGTTGCGACATTACCTTTAGCGCCCGGTGCATAGGGGCATCCGCCGAGGCCGCCAACCGAACTGTCGAAGGTGCGCAGACCAAGATCGAGACAGAGGCCAATGTTGCGCAGTGCCTGCCCCCTGGTATCGTGGAAATGCCCGGCCAAGCGCGATGCAGGCACCTGCGCCAGGACCGCTTCCAGCATCTTTCCTGTCGAAGCGGGCGTGGCCGAGCCGAGCGTGTCGCCGAGGCTTACCTGATAACATCCGAGTTCAATGAGAGCTTCGGCCACACGCACAACGGCTGCCGGCGCAACCGGCCCGTCGAACGGGCAGTCCGTCACGCAGGAGACATAACCCCGCACGGGCAGCATGGCGGTCTCCGCGTCAAGAAGCAGCGGCCGGAAACGCTCAAGACTTTCGGCGATCGAGCAGTTGATGTTCTTCTGCGAAAACCCTTCCGAGGCCGAGGCGAAGACCGCCACTTCGTCCGCCCCGGCCTCTACCGCACGGTCGAAACCCTGCCGGTTCGGCGTCAGCGCCGCGCAGGAAACGCCCGGCTTGCGCCTGATGCCCGCCAGCACCTCCGACGCATCGGCCATCTGCGGTACCCACCTCGGGCTGACGAAGCTTGCCACCTCGATATGGCTGAACCCGCACTCCGACAGGCCGTCGATCAGGCGGATCTTGTCTGCTGTCGGGATCAGCCGGGCCTCGTTCTGCAGTCCGTCGCGCGGCCCCACCTCGTAAACAGTGACCCTCTCAGCCATCCTGAGGCTCCAGCCGCAGAAGCAGCATCCCGTCAGTGACCTGATCCCGCTCTGCGACCAGCACTTCCCCGACCACACCATCGCGGAGCGCGGTCAGCGTATGCTCCATCTTCATCGCTTCAAGGACAATAAGCGGGTCACCCTTGCGGACCGAGGCGCCATTGACCGTCCGGACGGCAGTCACGAGGCCCGGCATTGGCGCTATGACGGAATCTCCGCTGGCGTGATCACCTTCTGCAACGGCAAGGTCATCGAACAGGTCAAAATCATAGGCAAGACCGTCGTGAAAGACGGAAATCCATCCCGAGCCGGTCACGATTTCCGCCTTCGAGCGCAGACCGTCGATGTCGAAGAGCACGCTGCCTGCGTGGCTTTGCACAATGGTAAGGGTGCAGTCCCGGTCGTCAGAGATCGCCCGGAAGCGCCCCGCGCCAAGGTGGACGATGCGCTGACTGATCTCTTCTCCGCTGAACGTGAGGGTGACAAAGTCCTCGCCTTCAGACCAAGCGCGCCAGCCCGTCAGCAGTTCCCACGGGTCGCTCCCCCTGGGGTTGTTGAACGCGCCGAGCGCCGCCAGCGCGGCGAGGGCCGGAACTGAGGCCGGCATCGCCGGTCTTGCGGTAAGCGCGGCCAGGTCGCGAGCGATGAGGCCGGTGTCGACCTTACCAGCGGCAAATCCGGGGTGTCGGGCCAGCGCCGTCAGGAATTCCAGATTGGTGGTTGTCCCGGCGACGCGCACTTCGCTCAGGGTCGCGACCAGAAGATTGAGTGCTGCGGCGCGGCTGGCGCCATGCACAATGACCTTGGCGATCATCGGATCGTACCAGGGGGTAATCCTATCCCCCTCGCGCACGCCACAGTCCACCCGGACGGAACCGCGCGAAAACGCAGCGCTTGGCGGAAATGACAGGTGTTCCAGCGTGCCAGTGGCCGGCAGGAAGCCTTTCGGAACATCCTCGGCGTATAGGCGGGCCTCGAACGCCCAGCCGTCGATGCGGATATCCTCCTGCCGAACCGGCAGCGGCTCTCCTGCGGCAATGCGAAGCTGAAGCTCGACAAAATCGAGCCCGGTGATGGCTTCGGACACCGGATGTTCCACCTGAAGCCTTGTGTTCATCTCCATGAACCAAAAGCCATCCTCGCGCAGCGGGCCCGAGCCATCGACGATGAATTCGACGGTGCCAGCGCCGCGGTAGCCGATCGCCTTCGCCGCTTCGACCGCAGCGCGGCCCATGGCGGCGCGGACATGCGTGGGCATGTCGGGCGCGGGCGCCTCTTCGATCACCTTCTGATGGCGGCGTTGCAGGCTGCAATCCCGCTCGAAAAGGTGGATCACATTGCCATGGGCATCGCCGAAGACCTGGATTTCGATGTGCCGGGGTCGCGTGACGTATTTCTCGATCAGGCAGGCCGGGTCGCCAAAGCTTGACCGGGCCTCACGCTGTGCGCTTGCAAGGGCGTCGCGGAAACCGCTGGGGTGCTCGACCAGACGCATTCCCTTTCCACCGCCACCCGCCCGCGCCTTGATAAGGACAGGATAGCCGATAGAAGCCGCCTCGGCCGCCAGAAAGTCTGGATCCTGACCCGCGCCGTGATAGCCGGGAACGACGGGGACGCCTGCCTTTATCATCAGGGCCTTCGCGGCATCCTTCAGCCCCATCGCGCGGATCGCGCTGGCGGGCGGCCCGATGAAAACCAGCCCGGCAGCCTCGACCGCCTCGACGAATTCGGGATTTTCCGACAGGAAACCATAGCCCGGATGGATCGCCTCGGCCCCGGTGCGCAGGGCAGCGGCAATGACCGCATCGCCGCGAAGATAGCTTTCGGAAACCGCGGAACCGCCAATGTGGACCGCCTCATTGGCGAGAGACACATGTTTGGCACCGGCGTCGGCGTCGGAATAGACCGCGACCGTCTTCGTCCCCATGCGGTGCGCTGTGGCGATGACCCGGCAGGCGATTTCACCGCGATTGGCGATCAGGATCTTGGCGAACATCGGCTTCCCCCTACATGCGGAAGACGCCAAAGCGCGTCTCTTTCACGGGTGCGTTCAGCGCGGTCGACAGCGACAAGGCCAGCACCTGGCGGCTTTGGCGCGGGTCGACGATCCCGTCGTCCCAGAGCCGTGCCGAAGCATAAAGTGGATGCGACTGGCGCTCGAACATCTCGATCGTGGGCCGTTTGAATTCGGCCTCTTCTTCTGCTGTCCACGCACCACCCTTCCGCTCGATCGCGTCACGCCGTACGGTGGCGAGGACGCCTGCCGCCTGTTCGCCCCCCATCACCGAAATTCGGCTGTTCGGCCATGACCAAAGGAAGCGGGGCGAATAGGCCCTGCCGCACATGCCGTAATTGCCAGCCCCGAACGAACCGCCGACAAGAAAGGTGATCTTGGGCACCCGAGTCGTCGCGACAGCCGTCACCAGCTTTGCGCCGTCTTTCGCAATCCCGCGGTTTTCGTAGGATCGGCCGACCATGAAGCCCGAGATGTTCTGCAGGAACACGAGCGGGATGTGCCGCTGCGAACAAAGCTCGACGAAATGCGCGGCCTTCAGCGAGGACTCCGAGAAGATCACCCCGTTGTTGCCCACGATGCCAACGGGAATTCCCATGACATGGGCAAAACCGCAGACGATGGTCGTGCCGTAGCGCGGCTTGAATTCGTCAAAGCGCGAACCGTCGACGATGCGGGCGATGACCTCGCGGATGTCATAGGGCGTTTTCAGTTCCGGCGGGACGATGCCCATGATTTCTTCTGGATCGTAAAGCGGCGCTTCGGGCGATTGCAGGGCAATCTGCGGCCGCTTCTGCCGGTTCAGGTTGGCGACCGCGCGCCGGGCAAGGGCAAGCGCGTGCAGATCATTGTTCGCCAGCAAGTCCGCCACGCCGGAAAGCCGCGTGTGAACGTCGCCGCCGCCCAGATCCTCGGCCGATACGATCTCGCCGGTCGCTGCCTTGACCAGCGGCGGCCCGGCCAAGAAGATCGTGCCCTGATCCTTTACGATGATGGTGATGTCCGACATGGCCGGCACATAGGCCCCCCCGGCGGTGCAGGAACCCATCACCACCGCGATCTGCGGAATGCCTTTGGCCGACATGTTGGCCTGGTTGAAGAAAATGCGGCCGAAATGGTCGCGGTCAGGGAAGACCTCGTCCTGGTTCGGCAGGTTGGCCCCGCCTGAATCCACGAGGTAGACGCAGGGCAGATGGTTCTCTTCCGCGATCTCCTGGGCGCGCAGGTGCTTCTTGACCGTCATCGGGAAATAGGTGCCACCCTTCACGGTGGCGTCGTTGCAGACGATCATCACCTCCTGGCCTTCGACGCGGCCGATCCCGGTGACCAGACCGGCGCAGGGGCTGGCGCCGTCGTAAAGATCGTGGGCCGCGAAGATCCCGATTTCAAGGAAAGGCGAGCCGGGGTCGATCAGGCGGGCGATCCGTTCCCGCGGCAAGAGCTTGCCGCGGCTTTGGTGCAGGTCGCGCGCCTTGTCGCCGCCACCGGCCAGCGACAGGGCGGCGGCGGTGCGAACGGTTTCGAGGGCTGCGAAATTTGCCGCCTGGTTCGCCCGGTAGGTCTCGGATCGCGAAGAAATGGCCGAGGACAGGATCGTCATGCGCGCATCGCCTGCATCATTTCCCGCCCGATCAGCATGCGCCGGATTTCGGACGTCCCGGCACCGATCTCCATCAGCTTGGCATCGCGGAAGATGCGGCTGACCGGCGTTTCGTTCATGAACCCGGCGCCGCCCATCGCTTGAACGGCCTGATGCGCGACAACCATCGCCTCTTCGGACGCGTAGAGCACGCAGGCGGCGGCGTCCTGGCGCGTCACCTCGCCGCGGTCGCAGGCCCGGGCCACTTCGTAGGTATAAGCGCGGGCAGAGTTCAGCTTGGTATACATGTCCGCGATCTTGGCCTGCATGATCTGGAAGTCGCCGATGCTTTGGCCGAACTGCTTGCGCTCGACCAGATAGGGCATGATTTCGTCCAGGCAGGCGGCCATGATCCCGGTGCCGATGCCGGAAAGCACCACCCGCTCGTAATCCAGGCCGGACATCAGGACGCGCACCCCCTTGCCTTCGGCGCCGAGCACATTCTCGAACGGAACCTCGACGTCGTCGAAGACCAGCTCGGCCGTGTTCGAACCGCGCATCCCGAGCTTGTCGAAATGCGGGCTGGTCGAAAAGCCCTTCATCGAGCGTTCGACAAGAAAAGCCGTCATCCCCTTCGATCCGGCCTCGGGGTCGGTCTTGGCATAGACCACCAGCGTGGCGGCATCCGGCCCGTTGGTGATCCAGTATTTGGTGCCGTTCAGGACATAGTAACCGTTGCGCTTTTCCGCCCGCAGCTTCATCGACACGACGTCCGACCCGGCCCCGGCCTCGGACATCGCCAGCGCGCCGACTTGTTCGCCGCTGATCAGGCCGGGCAGGTATTGGCGCTTCTGCGCCTCGGTGCCGTTCAGCTTGATCTGGTTGACGCAAAGGTTCGAATGCGCCCCGTAGCTGAGCGAGACCGAAGCCGAGGCGCGGGCGATCTCCTCGACCGCAACCACATGCGCAAGATACCCCATCCCAGCCCCGCCGTATTCCTCGGGAACCGTGATCCCAAGCAGCCCAAGTTGTCCCATCTCGGTCCAAAGCTCGGCGGGGAATTCATTCTTCCGGTCGATGTCCGCTGCCATCGGCCTGACCCGCTCCTGGGCCCAGCGATGCACCATATCGCGCAGCGCGTTCACCTCTTCGCCGAGGTCGAACTTCATCGAAGCGTTGAACATGTCACTCCCCCCTCATTCCGCGGCGATGGCCACGTTGTCGTGGCCTTCAAGCTTCGCGCGGACCTCTGCCCGCCTGGCCATCTGCTTTTCGAAGGCCGCCTCCTTGACCGGACCATAACCCCGGATATCCAAAGGCAGCATCAGCAATTCGCGGACAAGGGGCAGATTGCCAGCCCGCAACGTGCGGACGGCAAGGGTCAGATCATCCTCGTAAAGCGCGATCAGCCGCCGCTCCAGCTTGCGGTCTGCGGTATGGCCGAACGGATCGGCCCAGGTGCCGCGCAACATCTTCAGCCGCGCCAGCAGCCGGAAGACAGGCAGGATCCAGGGGCCGAACTCACGCTTCTTGGGCCGCCCGTCAACCGCCTTGCCGGGCAGCATCGGCGGGGCAAGGTTGAAGGCAATGCGGACGTCGCCTTCGAAGACCTTTGCCAGCGACTGACGGAACTCTGGTGCCGCGTAAAGCCGGGCGACCTCGTATTCGTCCTTGTAGGCCAGCACCCGTGCATAGGTGATCGCGACCTGACGTTTGAGATCGTTGTCGCCGATCCGCCCAGGTGCTGCGATCTCGTCGACCTTCGCCAGCCAACTACGGTAGCGCGCGGCCAAGGCGTCGTTCTGATAGGCCCGCAGATGTGCTGCGCGATGCTCCACGATGCCTTCGGTCGACATCGACGCCAGATCGGGCCGTGCTGCTGCGGTGGTGAGCTTCTGGATACCGGCAGGGTCGTGCGCCAGAACCCGTCCCCAGTTGAAAGCGTCGGTATTGGCCTTGACCGAGACCCCGTTCAGCTCGATCGCCTGCAAGATGCCATCGCGACCGATGGGCACGAAGCCCCGCTGCCAGGCATAGCCCAGCATCATGAGATTGGCCCCGATCTCGTCGCCAGTCAGTCGGGCCGCGAGGGTCGAGAAATCGAGGAAATGGCTGGTCGATCTGACCGATCTTGCGACGCTTCGTTCGACTGCCGCCTCCTGAAAGTCGAAGTCGCGGTTGCGGATAAAGTCGGAAACCGGGGTAATCCGGGTGTTCAGTATCGCCTCGGTGCGGCCGGGATCACAAAGGACGATGCACTCCTTCGACGCCGAAACCACCGAATCCGCGCCAATGAGGAGGTCCGTGCCACCGGCAGCGATGCGCGGTGCCGCGACCGGACGGTCCGGCCGCGAGATACGGACATGGCTCATGACCGCGCCGCCCTTCTGCGCCAGACCCGCCATATCCAGGATCATCGGGATCTTGCCTTCGACATGCGCTGCCATGCCAAGGATCGCGCTTATGGTCAGCACCCCTGTACCGCCGACCCCGGAAAGTGCCAGGTTCCAGGCCCGTTCGATCTTGGGCAGGGCGGGTTCGGGAAGGGAGTCCACATCCGGCCCGCTCTCGGCCCGCTGCTTTCTCGGCTTGCCGCCCCGAACCGTCACGAAGGACGGGCAAAAGCCTTTGAGGCAGGAGTAATCCTTGTTGCACATCGACTGGTTGATACGCCGCTTGCGGCCCATCTCAGTCTCTTCCGGCTCGACCGCGACGCAGTTCGACTTCTCGGAACAGTCCCCGCACCCCTCGCAGACCTCCGGATTGATCCAAAGCCGCATGTCCGGGTCTTCCATGCTGCCCCGCTTGCGGCGCCGCCGCTTTTCGGCCGCGCAGGTCTGCTCGAAGACGACGACGGTCACGCCCGGCACGTCGCGCAATTCCAGCATCACCGTGTCGATCTCGTCACGGTGGCGGATTTGCGTACCCGGCGCCAGTTCGGCGGCGGTGTAGATATCGGGCCGGTCGGACATCAGCACGACGCGGGCCACACGCTCGTGATACATCTGATGCGTGATCTGCTGCGGGGTGAGAACGCCGTCCACCGACTGCCCGCCGGTCATCGCCACCGCATCGTTGTAGAGGATCTTGTAGGTAATGTTCGCGCCTGCGGCGACCGCCTGCCGAATGGCAAGATGGCCCGAATGGAAGAAGGTGCCATCGCCCAGATTGGCAAAGCGGTGCTTCTCGTCGGTAAACCGGCTGATCGCGGTCCAGGGTACACCCTCGGCGCCCATCTGGGTGAAGGTCTCGGTCCTGCGGTCCATCCACTGGGCCATGAAATGGCAGCCGATCCCGGCCATGGCTTTCGACCCTTCAGGCACCCGGGTCGAGGTGTTGTGCGGGCAACCGGCGCAGTAGTGCGGCAGACGCACCACGGGCGGGACCTGGGAACTGCCACGCTCTTCGGCTGCATGAAGGTGCTCTGCCCGGCGGCGAAGATGGTCGGCCAACCCCTCGGGCAGATCAAACCGCAGCAGGCGTTCCGCGATCGCCCCCGCAACCCGCGCCACGGTCAGCCCGGCCGAGAGGCTGAGGAACGGCTTTCCCGTTTCATCGAATTTCCCAACAATTCGCGGACGCACGTCTGCCCGCCAGTTGAAGAGCTGCTGCTTGATCTGGTTCTCGATGATCTCGCGCCGTTCCTCGACGATCAGCACCTCCTCCAGCCCCTGCGAGAAGGCACGAATCCCGTCAGGCTCCAGCGGCCAGGGCATGCGAACCTTGTAGAAGCGCAAGCCGATGATGGCCTGTTCCGCCGGGCCGATCCCCAATTCGGCCAGCGCCTGGCGGACATCCTCGTAGGCCTTGCCGGAGGCGGCGATGCCAAAGCGTGCGCGCGGATTGTCGATGATCACCCGGTCCACACCGTTGGCGCGGGCAAAGGCGATGGCGGCATAGCCCTTGTGTTCCTGAAGCCGTTCGTCCTGGACCAGCGGTGGGTCCGGCCAGCGCAGGTTCAGCCCGCCCTCTGGAAGCTCAAAGTCCTGCGGCAGCGTGAACTGCCTCTGCTCCTGACCCAGATCGACGACGGTCGAGATCTCGACGGTTTCCGAGATGACCTTGAACCCGACCCAGCAGCCGGAGTATCGCGACATCGCGATGCCAAGGAGGCCCATCTCCAGGAATTCGTGCACCGAAGAGGGATAAAGCATCGGCATCACGGCCGAGATAAAGGCGTGATCCGATTGGTGTGGGATGGATGACGACTTGCAGGTGTGGTCGTCACCCGCGATGGCAAGTACGCCGCCGTGGCGCGCCGTCCCAGCGGCATTGGCATGCTTGAAGACATCGCCCGATCGGTCGACCCCGGGTCCCTTGCCATACCAGATGCCCAGAACGCCGTCCTTGCGCTCGCCGGGCGAAAGCTGCACCTGCTGGCTGCCCCAAACGGCGGTAGCCGCCAGATCTTCGTTCAGCCCAGGCTGAAAGACGACATCATGCCGATCAAGGAACTTCTTCGCCTTCATAAGCTGCTGGTCGTAGCCGCCGAGAGGCGAGCCCCGGTATCCCGAGATGAAGGTCGCCGTATTCAGCCCCGCCGCCCGATCCCGCCTCATCTGGGTCATCGGCAACCGGACCAAGGCCTGGGTGCCGGTCAGATACACTGCCCCGGCTTCGGCCACGTACTTGTCGTCAAGCGAGATGGCCATCCGCGTCTCCTCCCCAGATCCGCGTATTGTCTGGGTGATATCATAGTAGGAGCCGCGAAAAACAAGGTCGCTATTATTGACCTTGTTTCAATAAGTCTTGATACATTGTATCTCTCGTCTGTCAATGTATGTGAGTTTGTTGCCGCAAACTGACCTATCAAACCAAACTGTATCAGTATCGGAGTAATGATGAAACTTGATGATTCGGATCGTCGCATCCTGCGCGTGATCCAGGCCCAGCCGGATTTGACCATGCGCGAACTGGGCGAGGCGACGGGCATGAGCCATTCTCCCTGCTGGCGGCGGCTGCAGAGGTTGCAGGACGAAGGCGCCGTCAGCGCCCGGCGCTTCGTCACCGATCCCGAGGCGGTCGGCTACGAGATTCTCGTGTTCTGTTTCGTGAAGATCTCTCATCACCAGCGCGAACGCCTGAAAGCCTTTGAGGAGGCTGTGGTGGATGTGCCTGAGGTGTTGCAATGCTACTCGCTCAGCGGCGAATTCGACTATGTCCTGCAGGTGATCGCGCCCAGTGTCCGGGACTACGAGGCGACTGTGAAGAACGCCCTAGTCGAGCTGCCGAACGTCCAGTCGATCTACACCAGCTTCACCCTCAAACGCGTTAAGCACAGCCTGAACGTCCCGATCTGACTGGCAATCGCGTTCGCATCGTGAGGCTTCTGTCGCAACGTGGTTCTAATGACGGGGCCGCCCTCCGACGGCACAGATGCGCCAAGGCGGGTTTGCGAGGCGACACGCTCACGTAGCCGGTCGAAAGCCGCCCGGTAGCGACGGAGCGTTGCCGGCATCGCGTTCATATGCCGAGAGAACAGGGCTCGAACGATAAGCTTCCGCAAGCCCAACCCGCGTTGACGCGGTTCGCCATCTCTTCGCCCATGGGCTTCGTAAACGGCATCAACTTGGCGCGGCAGACCGCGCCGTCGGATTGTAATTGGGTTGGGCGAAGCGAAGTGGATTCATCAGCTCGGTTCGACCGGCTACTGACCCAGACGCCGCCAAGTCGTTCGAGAATGGTCCATTGCTCTGCCATCGCTCTGGCAGACCTGTATCCGTGTGACTGGTGCATGCCGCGAGGCAGCAGGGCAGGGAGGATGCGCACGAAGGCCTGACCTTGCCAGAGTTGGTTCCACTCGCCGATGGTGCCTGTCCTGTCTCTCCTGACGGTCGTTCAGGGTCGCCTAGATCTCCGGTCCTGTCCCGTT
>PNJK01000089.1 GCA_013821825.1 Rhodobacter sp. | reverse complement strand
GAAGCGCCCGCCAGGCGGCGACGACAAAGGGCCAGACCGGCCAGATCACCGCGATGGTCGCCAGGATGAACAGCCACTGGTCAAGGCGAAGGCCGAAGGGCGGGGCAGGGGGGGTGAACATGCCGCCCATCGGCGACCAGACAAAGATCGGAATGGTGAAGACCAGCGCCACCCAGAACCGGTTGCGCATGTCGCGCACCATCGACTGCATGTCGCCCGCCCCGTGGCCCATCTCATGCGCCATCTCGTCTCGCGCGGTGGCCTTGGCAACCGGACCGGCCCCGGCCGCCTCATGCCCGGCGTGCGCCGCCCGAGTTGCTGCCGGGTGGGCCCCTTGCGTGTGTGTGGGGGGGGTCGCAGGCGTGGCGCAGATATGCTTTGGCAGAACCTCGCCCGTGCAATGGAAGCCGCAGTCCTCGATCGCCCGGCGCAGCATTTCGACACTTGTCCGGGCCTCGTCAAAGGTGACGCTGACCGACAGGCCGACCGGATTGGCGGTGGCAGAGGCGACGCCGGGCAGCGAGGCGAGATGCTTTTCGATCCCGAGATGGCCCAACCGGTCCGCCGAGGCGTTGAAGTCGAGTGTTGCGGTGGTCGTCATTGTCTGCGGTCCCTCGCTGGCTGATCTGGGCTGCGGTGCGCCCGGTATTCGTGCGCGCCGCAGCTGCGTTGCGTCAGGAGCAACAGCATCCTGAGCCGTGTTTCGCTTTCGGCCTGTCTGCGGGCGCGTCGGCACCCGTCGCCTTGATCCGTTCGATATGCTTGTCATGTGGTGCTCGCTCGAGCGCTTGGGCGTCAAGCTCGCTCGCGCCGTGCGACGTACAGCAACCCCCCGCGACAGGCCTTGGTTCCATTTGCGGTTTGGTTTCCGGGGTAATCATTCTGGATCTCCACGATAATGGGCTGATCTTGTGGCAAACCATCCTGTTGAGGGGATGGACCATGGAAAGGACGCGGCGCAGCCACTGACGTTACACTGTCGGGGTCTCCATCGGGCTTCCAGAGGCCTGCCTCAGCATTCGCGCCTGGTCGCAGGCACAGTCGAAAAACCCGTGCTCGGGGCAGGTGAGGCACATGGCGACCAAAAGCTCACGCAGCTTTGCGCGCGCGCGATGCAGGCGGACCGCCAGTGTCGCCTCGCTGATGTTCAGGGCGTGGGCAACATTTGGCCGCGATTGCTCGTCAAGGTCGATCCGCCGGACAAGATCGGCCGCTGCCGACGGAAGAAGGCCGATCAGATCCCGCAGGCACGCGCAGATGGCGATATCGGCTTCGACGTCGGGACGGGCCGCGGGATCTGGTTCCTCGTCCATCTGAACTGCGGGCAATTCCTGGCTGCGCCGCCGGCTGGAGCGCCTATGGTGGTCTGCGATCGCGGTCGACAAGAGGCGGCTCAGCCAGCCCCGCACACTCTGCACGTCGCGCAGGTCGTCCGCGCGCTTTATCGCACGCAGCGCAAATTCCTGCATGACATCTCCTGCTTCATCGGCATTCCTCAACCGGCTGACAAGGTAGCCTAAGATGTGACGATGGCTCTCGACCAAAGTCGCTTCAACGGCTGCACGCTGTGGGCTGGTCGCGGCCTTCAGGCTCTGATCCCGACCACCAGCAGGACTGGGCATCTTGGCTGTGCTTCTCATGCCGAACCTTCATCGCACCTCAAGCGTTGCTGAAATCTTGCTCCCGGTACCGGGAGCCCAAACAGCCAGCATCCGAACCAGCCGCTGGTGAGGTCGCGTCCGCTTTGACGGAAGGATCCATGAGCGCTTTGCGCAAGGCGTGACGGGCGCGCAAGACGCGGACGTTGAGCGTTCCGATCGTGACATTCAACTGGCGCGCAAGGCGGTCTCTGGGTTGATTGTGAAGGTAAAGTGCGCGGATCAGCCCTGCCTGGTCGGGGCGGAGCCTTGCCAGGGCGGCCTCGATTTCGGTCAGCTTCAAGTCGGCCTCTCCGGCTTCTGCCGGGTCCGGCGCCATGCTGTCCGATGTGGAAAGCGCGGTGACCTCGATGGCATAGGCGGCATTGGCCCGACGCCGCGCGTCACGCCGACGGTAGTGATCGAAAAGCGTGTTGCGCAACACGCGGGAAAGCCAGGCATCGGTGTTGTGAACCGTGCCGCTGTGGCGGAAAGCCTGAATGACCTTCAGACTGAAGTCTTGCAGAAGATCTTCCGCGGTATCCGGGTCACTGATACGGCGGCGCAGATACGACAGGTAAGTGCCGCGCCTGGCAAGAATCCTCGTGCAGGGGTCGGGTTCAACAAGTTGTGGCTGCGGCAGGTCGGACCGGAGAATCTCGGTGTGAAGCATGGCGATGTCCGTTCGCAAGGATGATTGAATGGAAATCCGCGAAAGACAGTGGCCCCCGGCAGTGGTCAGCCAATATGAGACGGAGTTCCGGCTTCAGGCGAGTATGGGCATCGCATTTGGTGGACGAAGCAGTCCGAGTGGCCGATGTTGAGTTCGGCGCGAGAGTTCCAGAAGTATCCAGCGGCTTAAGAAAGCGCCGGTTTGTCCGGATACATTGCCTGATCCGTTGGCTGGAACCGCATAGGGAAGGTGACAGTGGCCCGAAAAGTGGCCCGATGGTATCGAGCCATCAAACTGGGGCATCGCTGCTATTTGCAGGACGACAGCAGTGTGCTGCTCGCTCTTATTTGATTGAAGCGACTCCATCGCAGCGACAGAACCGACCATTATCGCAAAGCCCAAGAATAATGCCGTGAAGACGATGCAAATTGCATGCGCTTCTCGGCAGATCAATGATCGGGCATCAGATTGCATATAATTCTTCTAGGCCGCCTGGGCGAGGGCGGCATTGACTCAGGTCAACTCATACAACCGCGTTTCGAGCGGTTGGGGCAAGCAATTTCCCACGACGAATAGGCTTGTGTAATATCGCAGTCGCTTGGGCGTCTTCTTCCATGCACGACCCGCAAGTTCGTGTCTTTGGAGCCATTGCAATGCATCAGCATGATCAGACAAACGGACCGGGTAATCCCGGCGCGTGGTACAGGAGCCGCTGGGGACTGGCATTGGTGGGGTTTGCTTCGCTGAGCGTGCTGCTCCTCGTCTATGAGTACAGGCTGAGCTTTCCCTTCGGCAACCTGCTGGTGTTCCTGCCGCTGCTCGCCTGCATCGGCCTGCATTCGCGGATGCATGGAGGCCACGGCGGTCACTCCGGCCATGGCGATAGGTCGCGCGATGCCGCCGGCCCGGCGACGGGCAAACCCGCCGACGACAGCGAGGCCGGGCGGCTGGCCACGACCGGGCCTTACGCGCGCATCCGTCATCCGCAGTATGTGGGCTTTGTGCTGATCCTGACCGGGTTCCTGGTGCAATGGCCGACGGTCTTGACGCTGGCGATGTATCCGGTGCCAATCTGGATGTATCTGCGCCTTGCGCGCAGCGAGGAGACCGAGGCGCGCGCCCGCTTCGGTGCCGAATACGAAAACTGGGCGCGTCAGGTGCCGGCTTCACTGCCTGGGCGCCGCATTGCCGGAGGGGCTGCGTCATGACCAACCGCCAGCGCATAATGTTTTTCTTGATTCTGACAGTTCCGGCCGCCCTGTCCCCTGCTGCCGCGCAGGAAACGGCGCCGGGCGATGACATGCCGATGATGGCTACCGGCATCGTCCTGCCGAGCATGGACCCGGCGACGGGCAGGCAGCTTTTCGCGGCCAAGGGCTGCGTGCTGTGCCATGCGGTCAACGGTGTCGGTGGCGAGGACGCGCCGCCGATGGATGCCGAGCACATGGAACCGATGATGAACCCGTTCGACTTCGCCGCCGGCATGTGGCGCGGCTCGGAGGCGATGGTGGCGTTGCAGCGCGACGAGATGGGGGCCCCGATCGAACTGACCGGGCAGGAACTGGCCGACATCACCGCCTTCGTGCACGACGCCGAGGAGCAGAAGCGCTTTACCCAAGCCGATATTCCCGCGCCGATCGCGGAACTTTTGATGAAAATGGATGGCGGCCAATAGGCTGCGCCCGCACCCAAGCAGAAAGGGATACCCGATGAGTGACCTCACCTCAGGCCAGAAGGCCGACCGCCTGGCTGCCCGCTTTCCGACCGCCTACACGATCCTTTTCGCGCTGATCGTGCTGGTCGCGGGCCTGACCTGGATCATCCCCGCCGGTCGCTTTGACCGGGTGGAGAACGAGGCCGTCGGGCGCGAGATCGCGGTCGCGGGCACCTACAAGACGGTCGAGGCCAACCCGCAGGGCATCGTCGACATTCTGATGGCGCCGGTCGCGGGCTTTTACGACCCCGACAGCTATGCCGCCAATGCCATCGACGTGGCGCTGTTCGTCCTCTTGCTGGGCGGCTTTCTGGGCGTGGTCAATGCCACCGGCGCCATCGACACCGGCATCCGCCGCGCCATGGTCAGGCTGAAGGGGCGCGAGATCTGGATGATCCCGATCCTCATGGGCCTCTTCGCGCTTGGCGGCACCACCTATGGCATGGCCGAGGAAACGCTGGCCTTCTACGGGCTTCTCGTCCCGGTGATGATCGCGGCGGGCTACGACGCGGTGACCGGTGCGGCCATCATCCTTCTGGGAGCGGGGATCGGGACGCTGGGGTCCACGATCAACCCCTTCGCCACGGTCATCGCCTCCAATGCGGCGGGGGTGCCCTTCACCGACGGGCTGCCGCTGCGGCTGGTGATCCTGCTGGGCGGCCTTGCGATCTGCATCGCCTATGTCATGCGCTACGCTGCCCGGGTTCGGCGCGACCCGTCGCTGTCGCGGGTCGCGGACCTTGCCGCAGACCACCGTGCCGCCTTTGCCGGATCGGCGAACGGCGGCGATGCCGCGCTGACCGGCACGCAGTCGATTGTCCTTGTCGTCTTCGCGCTGGCCTTTGCGGCGCTGATCTGGGGCGTGTCGACGCAGGGGTGGTGGATGGCGCAGATGGGGTCGCTCTTCATCGGCGCCGCCATCGTCGCCGGACTGATCGGACGGCTGGGCGAGAAGCGGCTGACCGGGGCCTTCGTCGACGGCGCGCGCGACCTTTTGGGCGTGGCGCTGGTGATCGGACTGGCGCGGGGCATCGTTGTCGTCATGGAGCAGGGGTTGATCGCCGACACCATCCTGAACGCCGCCGCGAACGCGGTTTCGGGCCTGTCGGAACTGGCGTTCATCACCCTTCTGTACTGGATCCAGGTCGGGATGAGCTTCTTCGTCCCCTCCTCGTCGGGGCTTGCGGTCCTGTCGATGCCGATCCTTGCGCCCCTGTCGGATTTCGCCGGGGTGGACCGGTCGCTGGCTGTGACCGCCTACCAGTCAGCCAACGGATTGGTGAACCTGATCAACCCGACCTTCGCGGTGGTGATCGGCGGGCTGGCCATCGCCCGCGTGCCCTACGAGCGCTGGCTGGCCTTCGTCTGGCCGCTTTTGCTGATCCTGACTCTGTTCATCATGGCCGCACTTGGCGTTGCCACTTTCCTCTGACCGGAGAATCCGATGTCTGAACCTGTGCTCGGAGTCCACTCCGAATCCGGTCGCCTGCGCCAGGTGATCGTCTGCCGCCCCGGCCTCGCCCACCGCCGCCTGACCCCCGAGAACTGCGACGAACTGCTGTTCGACGACGTGTTCTGGGTCAAGCAGGCGATCAAGGACCATGCCGTCTTCACCGACCTGATGCGCGCCGAGGGCGTCGAGGTCCTGGACGCCAATGACCTTCTGGCCGAGACGCTGGACATCCCGGCCGGCCGGGCCTTCCTGCTTGACCACCGGGTGACGCTGACCACCGTCGGCGCGGGCATGGTCGAGCCCTTGCGGCTCTGGATGGAGGGATTGTCGGGCGTCGACCTGGCGCGCTGGCTGATCGGCGGGCTGACGGTGGGCGATCTGCCCTTTGTGCCGGAAGGGCTGTTCGGCGCCTGGCTGGGCAAGGCGGGGTTCATCCTGCCGCCGCTGCCCAACATGATCTTCACCCGCGACAACAGCGCCTTTGTCCACGGCGGCGTGTCGCTGAACCCGATGTACTGGGCGGCGCGCAAGCCCGAGACGCTTTTGACCACCGCGATCTACCGCCACCATCCGAAATTCGCGGGCAAGGTGCGCGAGCTTTTCGGCGATCCGGCGCGCGATTTCGGCCCGGCCAGCCTTGAGGGCGGCGACATCATGCCGGTGGGCAAGGATACGGTGCTGGTCGGCATGGGCGAGCGGTCCTCGGCGCAAGGGATCGGGCTTTTTGCGAAGGCGCTCTTCGATCACGGGGCGGCGTCCCGCGTCGTCGCCTGCCGCCTGCCGCGCACCCGTGCGGCCATGCATCTGGACACCGTGTTCACCTTCTGCGGTGGCGATGTGGTGACGACCTTCAAGGAGGTGGCCGACGGCATCACCTGCTTCGATCTGCGGCCCGACGGGCCGGACCGCCCGTTCCGCGTGACCGAGGACCGCCGCCCGATCTTCGAGGTCGTGGCCGAGATCATCGGCTACAAGAAACTGAGGATCGTGCCCACCGGTGGTAGCGACCCGGCCGAGCGTGCGCGCGAACAATGGAACGACGGCAACAACGTGGTGGCGCTCCGCCCCGGCGTGATCGTCGGTTACGACCGCAACGACGACACCAACGCCATGCTGCGCGCCGAAGGCATCGACGTGCGCGAGATGCCGGGCGCCGAACTGGGCCGGGGCCGGGGTGGCGGGCATTGCATGACCTGCCCGACGATCCGCGACCCGGCCTGACACGAAAAGGACAAGACCATGAGCTTCAATCTGCGCAACCGCCATTTCCTGACGCTGCGGGACTATACCCCGGCGGAAATCGGCTTTCTCCTGAAACTCTCGGCTGACTTGAAGGCGGCTAAGTATGCCGGTACCGAACAGCAACTGCTGCGCGGCCGCGAGATCGCCCTGATCTTCGAGAAGGACAGCACCCGCACCCGCGTCGGGTTCGAGGTTGCCGCCCATGACCAGGGCGCGCATGTCACCTATCTTGGACCCTCGGGCAGCCATATCGGCCACAAGGAAAGCGTGAAGGACACCGCGCGCGTCCTCGGCCGGGTCTATGACGCCATCGAATATCGCGGCTTCGGACAGGAGATCGTCGAAGAACTGGCGCGCCATGCGGGCGTGCCGGTCTACAACGGCCTGACCGACCAGTTCCACCCGACCCAGGTGCTGGCCGATTTCCTGACCATGCAGGAACATGCCGAGAAACCCCTGCGCAAGATCGCCTTCGCCTTCCTGGGCGATGCGGGCAACAACGTCGGCGAAAGCCTGTTGATCGGCGGGGCCAAGATGGGGATGGACGTGCGGCTGGGCGGGCCCAAGGCCTGCTGGCCGAAAAAGCCGGTGATCGACGAAGCCCTGGCCATCGCGAAGGAGACCGGCGCGCGGATCACCGTGACCAAGGACCCCGACGAGGCGGTCAAGGGCGCGGATTTCCTTTACACCGATGTCTGGCTGTCGATGGGCGAGGCCGAGAAGAAATGGGCCGAGCGGATCAAGCTCCTCAGCCCCTGGCGCATCGACGCCGCGATGATGGCCCGCACCGGCAACCCGCGGGCGCGCTTCATGCATTGCCTGCCGGCCTTCCACAACACCGAAACCGAGGTGGGCCGCGAGATCGCCGAAAAGTTCGGCCTGACCGAGATGGAGGTCAGCGAGGAGGTGTTCGAAAGCCCGGCCTCGATCGTCTTTGACCAGGCCGAAAACCGGATGCACACGATCAAGGCGGTGCTTGTCGCCACGCTGGGGGGTTGAGGGCGATGCTGGTGGTCGCGGCCCTTGGCGGCAACGCGCTTTTGCGACGGGGCGAGCCGATGACGGCCGAGGTGCAGCGCGCCAATGCGGCGCGGGCGGCGCTGGCATTGGCCGGGCTGGTGCGGGCAGGGCACGATCTGGTCGTCACCCATGGCAACGGCCCGCAGGTCGGGCTTCTGGCCTTGCAGGGGGCCGCCTTCCGGCCCGAGGCGCCTGATCCGCTCGACATGCTCGGCGCCGGGACCGAAGGCATGATCGGCTATCTGATCGAGCAGGAGCTGGAGAACGCGCTTGGCCACGACCGCCCGGTCGCGGCACTGCTGACGCAGGTGGTGGTCGATCCGGCTGATCCCGCCTTTGCCCGTCCGACCAAGCCGGTAGGCCCGGTCTATGCCGAGGCCGAGGCCAGGGCGCTTGCCGCGCAGCGCGGCTGGACCATCGCCCCGGACGGCGCGTCCTGGCGGCGCGTCGTGCCCTCGCCCCGGCCGCAAGAGATCCCCGACCTGCGGGTGATCCGCCTGCTTCTGGCCCAGGGCGTGGTGGTGATCTGCGCAGGGGGTGGCGGCATCCCGGTGGTGCGGCGCGCCGATGGCAGCCTGACCGGCGTCGAGGCGGTGATCGACAAGGACCACGCCAGCGCGCTTCTGGCGCGAGACCTGCGCGCGGATGCGCTTCTGATGCTGACCGATGTGGACGGCGTGCAGGAGGGCTTCGGCACCCCGTCCGCCCGCCGCATCCCGCGCCTGTCCGCCGATCAGGCGAAGCAGATGGCGCTACCCGCCGGGTCGATGGGGCCGAAGGTGGTGGCGGCGCGCGACTTCGTGCTGGGCGGCGGCGGGCTGGCCGGAATCGGCCGGATGGAAGACGCAGTGGCGCTCCTGAGCGGATCGAGCGGAACCGTGATTTCGAAATAGTGGAAAGGACAGGGCCATGTGTCTTTCGGCAACGGTCAGCTTCACTGCCAGCGCACTTCTGACGACGGGCGGTGCCGCGATCATCGTCAAGGCCGCGCGCAGCAACTGGCGCTACCTTCCCATCGGCCTGATGCCGCTCTTCGCGGGCATCCAGCAGTTCATGGAGGGCTTCGTCTGGGTCGGCGTCAACGGCGGCGACAATACCACGATGGTCTGGGGCGCGATGGGCTTCATCTTCTTCACCTGGTTCATGTGGCCGTTCTGGATTCCCTTTGCCATCTGGGTGCTGGAGCCGCCGGACAGCCCCCGCCGCCCCTGGTTTCTGGCGATGACCGGGATCGGGCTGCTGCTCGGGTTGCTCCTCTACATCCCGCACGGTTTTGGCACCGACTGGCTGGTGGTCACGGTCAACCAGAATTCGCTTGCCTACGAGAACTCGATGCTGCTTGACCAGATCCTGCCGCGGTGGATCACCTACACGCTTTATGTCTTCCTGATCATCGCGCCGCCCGCCCTGTCGCGCTACCGGCACATGCGGCATTTCGCGCTGACCGTGGCGGCGGTGGTGGTGCTGGACGTGACGTTCCTGCGCTATGCCTACATCTCGTTCTTCTGCCTCCTGGCGGGGCTGGCGACACTGCATCTGGCCTGGATCATCCTGACCAACAAATGCGCGCAAGAATGCCCGGAACTGTTCGGTCATGACGCCGCAGCGGCCCGAATCTGACGGTCGGTTGCAGCCGCCGCGCCCTTCGGGCCCGGCAAATCCTTGCTGATGTAATGTCACGTAGTTCCCGGCGTCTATTGAGTTACTCCTCTTTAACTGCGTGAGGACTTGACATGACCAGTTCCGACTTCAAACCCCTGTCGATCGTGCCGCTCGGCGTCACCCTGTCTGCATTCTTTTCGGCCACATATCTGCTCTGCCTGATTGCCGCCCTTGTCCTGCCGGTGCAGGGCATGCGCTTGATTTTCGAGGCGCTTTTTCCGGGTTTCGTCTGGCTTACCGCCACCAGCGTAGTTGTGGGGCTTTTCTGGGCCATCTTCTTCGGATGGTACATTGCCGTCTTGTTCGTGCCGATCCGTAACTATGCTTTCCGGCGCTTTGGGTGACCCGCGAAGCGAAGACAATCCCGATGTCGCCCGCTCCGCTGATCCTGCCGCTGCCCGGAAATGACACCTTCGCGCGCGATCTTGCCGCCGTCGGCGGCGAGGTCGGCGCGGTAGAGACCCGGCGCTTTCCGGACGGCGAAACCTACCTACGGCTCATGTCTCCCGTGGAGGGGCGGGTGGTCGATCTGGTGGCCACGCTGGCCGGGCCGGACCCGGATTTCCTGCGGCTTGCCTTTGCCGCCGACGCGGCCCGGGCGCAAGGCGCCGCGCGTGTCCGTCTGGTTGCGCCCTATCTGGCCTACATGCGCCAGGACAAGGCGTTCCACCCCGGCGAGGCGGTGACATCGGACACGTTCGCGCGGCTCATCTCGTCCCTCTTCGACGGGCTGGTGACGGTCGATCCGCATCTGCACCGCCGCGCCGCGCTGTCCGATCTCTACACCATTCCGGCGGCTGCGGTGCAGGCCGCCCCCGCGCTGGCCGACTGGATCCTGGCCGAGGTGGAGCGCCCGCTACTGATCGGGCCGGATGCCGAAAGTGCGCAATGGGTGCAAGCCATCGCCGAGCGGATCAGTGCGCCCTGGACGGTGATGGAAAAGACCCGGCGCGGCGATTATGATGTGTCGGTCGACCTGCCGGACCTTGCCGGACATGGCACCCGCACCCCGGTCCTGATCGACGACATCGCTTCGTCGGGGCGGACCCTGGTCGCGGCGGCGGAACTACTGGCGGCGCGCGGGATGGCGCGGCCGGTCTGCGCCGTGGTCCATGCGCTTTTCGCGGGCGACGCCTTCGCGCGGCTTCAGGCGGTCGCGGCGCGCGTGGTCTCCTGCGATTCTGTGCCCCATCCCTCGAACGCGATCCGGCTCGCCCCGCTGGTTGCGGCGGCACTGGCGGCGCTGCCCGACCGGCCCCGAAACGGGTCGCGGAAATGACAGGAGTAGACCCATGCTGACCCTCACCACCCACGGAGCCGCCGGAACCGTTACCGGTTCACGCCACCTCCTCACGCGCGGCAACCAGCGTATCCTGGTGGACTGCGGCCTGTTCCAGGGTCTGAAGAACCTGCGCGAGCTGAACTGGGCGCCGTTTCCGGTCGAACCCCGGTCCATAGGCGCGGTGGTGCTGACCCATGCCCATCTCGATCATTCCGGCTATCTGCCGAAACTTGTGGCCGACGGCTTTCGCGGCCCGATCTATGCCACGCCCGCAACCCGAGCCGTGGCCGAACTGATTCTGCGCGACAGCGGATATCTGCAGGAAAAGGACGCCGAATATGCCAACCGGAAGGGCTTTACCAAGCACAAGCCGGCGCGTCCGCTTTACGGTGTGAAGGAAGCCGAGCGCGCGTTGGAGGCCTTTGTCGAGGTTGATTTCCACAACCCGACGACCATCCTTGGCGATGCGGAGCTGACCTATCGCCACGCAGGCCACATCCTGGGCGCGGCCACCGCGACGATCGGATGGGCTGGGCGCATGGTCGCCTTCTCGGGCGATCTGGGGCGTTACGGCGACGAGGTGATGGTGGATCCCGAACCGGTCGAGGAAGCCGATCATGTCGCGATCGAATCGACCTACGGCAACCGCATGCACGACCAGACCGACCCCGCTGAGGCGCTGGCGGCGCTGATCTCGCGCACAACGGCGCGCGGCGGTACGGTAGTGATCCCGGCCTTCGCGGTCGGGCGCGCGCAGAGCCTGCTCTACTACATCTGGAAGCTGAAGCAGGGTGGGCGGTTCCGCGATCTGCCGGTATATCTCGACAGCCCGATGGCGATCAACGCAAGCGAGCTGTTGTGCACCTACCCCGACGACCACCGCATGTCTGACCTTATCTGCCGCGAGTCCTGCGCCATCGCAACTTACGTCCGCGATGTCGAGGGATCGAAGGCGATCACCGCCAACGCTTACCCCAAGATCGTGATTTCGGCCAGCGGCATGGCCACCGGCGGCCGCGTGCTGCATCACATCCGCGCCTTCGCCCCC
>PNJK01000088.1 GCA_013821825.1 Rhodobacter sp. | reverse complement strand
TGATGCATGAAGGCAAGTCGATCCGCGCGGTGGTGGTCTACTGATGGCCCGTGATGGCGCAAAACTGCTCGCTGTCCTGATCGACGCTGACAACGTGCTTGCCAGGCATGCCGAGGCAATCCTGAAGGAAATCAGCACCATTGGCGAACCAGCCCTGCGCCGTGTCTATGGCGACTGGTCCAGCTCGCAACTTGCGGGCTGGAAGAACCAGGCCCGCGATCTGGGCCTGGTCATGCACCAGCAATCGGCCAACACCAAGGGCAAGAACGCCAGCGACATTGGCCTGGTGATTGACGCAATGGACATCCTGCATCAGGGCAAGTTCGACGGCTTCGTCCTCGTTTCCTCTGACAGCGACTTCACCCGCCTCGCCTCGCGCATCCGCGAAGAGGGGCTGGAGGTCGTCGGCATCGGCGAGGCGAAGACGCCGGAATCCCTGCGCAAGGTCTGTAACCGCTTCATCCTGATCGAGAATATCGTCAGCGAACCCGAAGCTGAGGCACAGGTCCCCGCGGCACAGCCCATGCCACTGCCTGCGACCAAATCTGCCACGCTGACCGTGCCAGCCGCCGTGAAGAGGCCGATGTCAGAGGCCATACCGCTGATCTTCAAGGCCATGAAGAACATCGACCCTGACGCTGAGTGGTATCACCTGGGTCAGTTGGGCCAGTACATGACCCGGGCTGATCCGGACTTCGATTCAAGGACTTACGGGGCACCTAAGCTTTCAGACCTGATCAAGGGATTGCCCAAGCGCTTCGAGGTCAAGAAAGAGGGCAACGTCCTTATGGTCCGCGATATTGCCTGAGGCTTGCACCTGAGGCGTCAGAAGATCGTCGCCAGCCAGTCCGCGAACTGATCCACGGCGGCCCGTCGTGGCCCCCTTGGCATCACGGCCACGTAGTTCACGAATGGCAGGCCCTCGATGGGCAGCACAACCAGCCGCCCGGCCTCCAGATCGGCGCGGCAGATGATTTCGGTCGCAAACATCGCCCCAAGACCCTGACGTGTTGCCGACATTTCCAAGTGGGGGCTGCCTACCTGCACACGGTGCAGTCGCGCCGGATCGATCCCGGCCTTGCGTAACTGCTTCTCGTCCCAGGCGGTCCACTGCCCATCCAGCCAGGGAAGGTCCAGCGGGTCACCTCCCGCCAAGGCCGGTGCACAGGTGGCCAGTAGTGGCGTCCGCGCCAACTGACGTATCTCCAGTCCCTCTGGCTCGGCCCAATCGTCCTCCAGCGCCCGGATCGCCAGATCATACCCTTCGCGCACCAGATCGACCGAGGCCGGGCCGGGCGACATCGCCACCTCGACCCCCGGATGCTTCGCCCAGAACCCGGGCAGGCGTGGCATCACATGGGTCTCGGCGATGAACGTCGTCGTCGCCACCCGCAGGACCCGCCGCGCCTCGCGCTGTCGCAGCGCCGCGACCCCCTCGGCCAGCGCGCCAAAGCCGACATCCAGGCTTTGCGCCAGCTGCGCGCCGGCCTCGGTCAGCCCGACCGTCCGCCCCGACCGGCGCACCAGCGGCACACCCAGCTCTGCCTCCAGCCCCCGCACGGCCTGCGTCACCGCTGCATGGGTCACATTCAGCACGCGCCCCGCCTCGGCAAAACTACCCTGCCGGGCCGTCGCGTCAAACGCCCGCAGGGAAGACAGGGAAGGCAGGTTTCGCCAGCGGTTTGGCACGTAAGCTCAACTTTCGTCCCAAGGAATTTCCTGATTCGAAATACCACAGGTTTCATGGCATTTACATAGGGCAACCTTGCCACGGGACGAAAGCCATGCTCAGCGTGAACTTGGACCTCCTCCGGGCCTCGGCCCACCATCACCCCGGCGGGGCGCCGAAAGACGCCCACGCGCATCATCGGAGCGATCACCTCTCTGCCCTGCGGGCCGCGCGCAGGGCGCGTCGGCTCCTCCTTCTCGACCGCCTGCGCCGGTTCCTGAACCGGTCGGCAAGGCAGACGCAAAGCCTTGCAGACCATGCGCCCGATACCGGCGCGACCGGGCCCTGCATCAGCCCGGCGGAATGACAGCCTTTGGCCGCCCTGTCCGGCCGCTCCCCTACTCCACCTCTACCGTCACCCAGGTCTCGAAACACACTCCCCCGGCCAGCGCCATCACCCCGATGGTCGCCCGCCCGCCAAGCCCTCGCTCTGGCCCGAACACCTCGACGAACAGGTCCGACAGGCCGGACGACACCTTGTGCACCTCCTCGAACTCTGGCGTGCAGACGACGAAGTTCAGGCTGCGCACGATGCCCTTGACCCGGTCCAGCGACCCCACCGCCTGCCGGATGCCGCCCAGCACGTTCAGCCCGGTCCGCCGCGCCGCCTGATAACCGTCCGCAGTGGTCAGCCCCGCGCCAAGCCGGCCCTTGTGGGTGATCTCGGCCCCGATCTGCGCCACATGGCCCGACAGGAACAGAAGGCTTCCCACCCGGTGATAGGGCTTCATCGTGCCATAGTCGGCACCGTAATACCCGGTCAGGTCAAAGTCGGGGATATCAAGGCCCATTTCGAGGGCAAGCCGTTCAGGTGAAGTCATGTCACGCTCCTTTGCCGTATCCTGCCTGCAAGCCCCGATTCGCCGCCATGGTTAATAACCCTTTCGCAAACCGGGCGTAGAGACGGATGGAAGACGCATGGAAGACGGAAAGAAGGCAGACAAATAACCCGCCGTTTCACCAATTAACCCAGCGCCCGCAAGCACTTGCGCCACCCGTGCGCCGCTGAACCGATGCCCTCTCAAAAACCGCATACCACGCCACCTCCCCATCCCTTACCCTTCGCTGGAAAACAGGAGCCGCCATGACCCCCGTATCCCTCGGCCTCGACACCTTCGGCGACGTCACCCTTGGCCCCGATGGCCAGTTGCAGTCCATGGACAAGGTCCTGCGCGAGGTGCTGGACCAGGCCACGCTTGCTGACGATATCGGCATTGATTTCATCGGCTTGGGCGAACACCACCGGGCCGACTTCGCGATTTCCGCGCCCGAGATCGTGCTGGCCGCCATCGCGGGACGGACGCATCGGATCAAACTTGGCACCGCCGTCACCGTGCTTTCGACCGACGACCCCGTCCGCGTGTTCCAGCGCTTTTCAACCCTGAACGCGCTGTCGAATGGCCGGGCGGAACCGATCCTCGGGCGCGGGTCCTTTACCGAAAGTTACGGGCTCTTCGGACATGATCTAAACGATTATGAACAACTGTTCGAGGAACGCCTGGACCTCTTTACCCAACTTACCCGCAACACCCGCGTCACCTGGTCCGGCCAGACCCGCAGCCCATTGGAAAACCAGCAGGTTTTCCCACCTTTGGGGCCGGAAGGCATGACCGTCTGGGTCGGTGTGGGCGGCTCGCCGGAAAGCGTTGTGCGCGTCGTCCGGCAAGACCTGCAACTGATGCTGGCGATCATCGGCGGCGAAGCACAGCGCTTTGCGCCCTATATCGACCTTTACCACCGCGCCTGCGCCCAGCTGGGCCGCCCGATGCGTCCGGTGGGTGTGCATTCCCCGGGTTTCGTCGCGGAAACCGATGAAATTGCCCAGGAAATCCTCTGGCCGCACTATGCCGACATGTTCGGCCGCATCGGTCGTGAACGTGGCTGGCCCCCGGTCACCAAGGACCGCTTCCTCGCCGAGGTGCACCAGGGTGCGCTTTATGTCGGCAGCCCCGAAACGGTGGCGCGCAAGATTGCCAGAACTGTGCGGACCTTGGGCATCCAGCGCTTCGACATGAAGTATTCCACCGGCCCGGTCCCGCATGCCGCGCTGATGACCTGCATCAGGCTTTACGGCGAAAAAGTCATGCCGATGGTGCGTGACCTGCTGTCGGACAAGGCGGCCTGAGGCAGGGTCAACTGGCGGGCACGCCCCGCGCGACGCCGCTCACGATCCCAGATGTAGCTTTCCGTGCCTTTCGGCCAGCAACATCTGGTGCTGACGTTCCCGAAACCGGGCGCGATCCGATTGTGAATACTCGTTCACACACTCGGCACAGCACACGCCTTCCTCATAGTCCGGATGCTGCTGACCTGCTTCGGTCACCGGCCTCCGGCAGGCACCGCAGGCCTTCAACCCTCCGGGCTTCAACCCATGGCCGACCGACACCCGATCATCAAAGACAAAGCATTCGCCCTGCCAGAGGCTTTCCTCGGCGGGCACCTCCTCCAGATATTTCAGGATGCCACCCTTCAGGTGATAAACCTCATTAAGCCCCTGACCCAGAAGGTAATTCGTCGACTTCTCGCAGCGAATGCCCCCGGTGCAGAACATCGCCACCCGCTTGCCCGCAAAGCGGTCGCGGTTGGCCTGCCACCAGTCCGGGAATTCCCCGAAGGCCCGGGTGCCGGGATCGACCGCCCCTCTGAACGTGCCGATCGCCACCTCGTAGTCATTGCGTGTATCGATCACCACGGTATCGGGGTCCGCGATCAGAGCGTTCCAGTCTTCCGCCCGCACATAGTTCCCCACTCGGGCCAGCGGGTCGACATCCGGCTGCCCCATCGTCACGATCTCACGCTTCAGCCTGACCTTCATCCGCCCGAAAGGCATTGATTCAGCGAAGCTTTCCTTCCAATCCAGCCCCCCGCACCCCGGCAGGGCGCGGATCAGGGCCAGAACGGCGTCGATCCCCTCGCGTGACCCGGCGATCGTGCCGTTGATCCCCTCAGGCGCCAGCAGAAGCGACCCCATCACCCCGTGCGCCTGGCAAGCCTCCAGCAATCCCGACCGCAAGGCGGCGGGGTCGGGAAAGCGGGTGAACTGGTACAGCGCGGCGACGATCAGCATGGGAAAGGGGGTTAGCGCGGCGGGCGTTTTCGCGCAATAGGCCGGCGTGGCTGTTGACCCGCAACCGTCCTGCGCTTTACCCATGGAAGACTAGGCCGAAGGAGCCCGCCATGCCCACCGCAACCGAAGCGCTGATCGTGATCGACGTGCAGAACGACTTCTGCCCCGGTGGAGCGCTCGCCGTAGCGGGAGGGGACGAAATCGTCAGCGGGATCAACGGTTTGATGCGGGACTACGCCACCATCGTCCTGACGCAGGACTGGCACCCGGCCAATCACCTGTCCTTTGCCGACAACCACCCGGGCGCCACCCCGTTTTCGCTGATCGACATGCCCTATGGCCCCCAGGTTCTTTGGCCAAGCCATTGTGTTCAAGGCACAAAAGGGGCCGAATTCCATCCAGCACTGCAAACCAACCCGGCGCAGCTGGTGATCCGCAAAGGCTTTCGCCTCGAGATCGACAGCTATTCGGCCTTCTTCGAAAACGACCGCAAGACACCCACCGGCCTTGAGGGCTATTTGAAATCGCGCGGTGTCACGGCTCTGACCCTTGTTGGTCTCGCCACCGATTTTTGCGTGGCCTATTCCGCCCTGGACGCATCGAAGCTGGGGTTCAAGGTTACCGTGCGCGGCGAATTGTGCCGGGCCATCGACCTTGACGGTTCACTGGCGGCAGCGCGCAGCCAGATGCAGGCTGCCGGAATCGCCCTGACATGAGGCGACCCATTTCCAGAATGCTGCTGGGCTTGGGCGCGGCCTTGCTGCTGGGCAGTCCGGCGGCCTTTGCCAAATCGGTCTGCCTGCCTGCGCCCTATACCGGCGGCTCGGACGAGATCCTGGCACTGGCAGAGCGGCTGACCAAAACGCTGGAACCCTTTGCATCGCTGGCCGAAGCGCTGGTCGATCAGGCTCCGGTCCTGTGCATCGACGATTCCCTGTTCCAGGAGCAGGCCTATTACGAGCCGAAGACCAACCGGATCGTCGTGCGCGCGGGGCTGGACCCCGAGCTTTTGCTGGCAATCCTGATCCACGAAGTGCGGCATCTGGAACAGTACGGCCGCGAAATCTGCCCGACGACGGCCAACACCCTGTCCGATTACATCAGGTCGCGTCTGGCGCTGGAGGCCGATGCCTCGGCCGTCGGGATCTATGTCGCCTGGAAGCTGCGCGAAGCCGGCGTTTCGGGCCCTTGGGACCAGCTGCGCGCCTGGCCGACGCATGCTGACCTTGTGAGCCGCTTTGCCACCGAAATCGACGCTGGCGCGGATGAAGTTGCCGCCACGGCCGCCACCTTTGCGCAGTGGTTCGAAGGCAGAGAGCGGCGCGAAATCTATGCCTTCGCGATCTGCAGCAACTACCTTGATGCGCTGGACCGCGAAAAGATCCTGCCGGGCGACCGGGCCCTGCCCGCCGACTTTGCAGCGCAGCTTTGCAACTTGCCCGACGGGCGCCCCTATGAATGCACCCTGCCGCCCTGAGCGTTCCGCCAGGGGTTGCCTTGGACCCCACCACAAGGGAAAAGCAGACATGGCCCGCAGACATGCGGGGATCTTCAGGGGACCGATATGGTCGACATCGCCACCCGCGTCTGGAACCACAAGTGGAAGATCGACCCGATCGTCCGGTCCCTGATCGACACTGACTTCTACAAACTGCTGATGTGCCAATCTATTTTCCGCAACAAGCCGGAAACGAACGTGGTCTTCAGCCTGATCAACCGATCCTCGAAGGTTCGCCTTGCCGATCTGATCGACGAGGGCGAGCTGCGCGAACAGCTGGATCATGTCCGCTCACTCAGCCTGACGCGGGGCGAAAGTACCTGGCTGCGGGGGAACACCTTCTACGGCAAGCGCCAGATGTTCCGCCCCGATTTCATGGAGTGGTTCGAGGGGATGCGCCTGCCGCCCTACCACCTTGAAAAGCGTGACGGGCAGTTTCAGCTGACCTTCGAAGGCGCCTGGCCCGAGGTCATGCAGTGGGAAATCCCGGCTCTGGCGGTCCTGATGGAACTGCGCGGCCGGGCCGTATTGAACGAGATGGGCAAGTTCGAACTGCAGGTGCTTTACGCCCGGGCGATGACGCGGCTGTGGGAAAAGATCGAACGGCTGCGGGGCACAGAGGGGCTGAGGATTGCCGATTTCGGCACGCGCCGACGGCACTCCTTCCTGTGGCAGGATTGGTGCGTGCAAGCGATGCAAGAGGGGCTGGGACCGAAGTTCATCGGCACCTCGAACTGCAAGATCGCCATGCTGCGCGACATCGAGGCGATCGGGACCAACGCCCATGAACTGCCCATGGTCTATTCCGCGCTGGCCAACTCTGACGCCGAACTGCGCCAGGCCCCCTATCAGGTGCTTGCCGACTGGCAGGAGGAACACGAAGGCAACCTGCGGATCATCCTGCCCGATACCTATGGCACCGAGGGTTTCCTGAGGAATGCACCCGATTGGCTTGCCGGCTGGACCGGCATCCGCATTGACAGCGGCGACCCGGTAATCGGGGCGGAAATCGCGATCCGCTGGTGGCAGGACCGGGGCGAAGACCCGCGGGAGAAGCTGGTGATCTTCTCGGACGGGCTGGACGTGGAAAAGATCGAGGAGTTGCACGCGAGGTTCAAGGGACGGGTCAAGGTGTCCTTCGGCTGGGGCACGATGCTGACCAACGACTTCCGCGGCCTTGTTGCAGACGACGCGCTTGCCCCGTTCAGCCTGGTCTGCAAGGCGCAAAGCGCGAATGGGCGTCCTACGGTCAAATTGTCGGACAATCCGGCCAAGGCGATGGGCCCAAAGGACGAGATCCAGCGCTACAAGCGCATCTTCGCCGTCGGTCCGCAAAAGGCGCTGGAGGTCGTTGTCTAGCGGATCACCCGCCCCGCCCACATCACCGCACGGGCCAGGTGGCTGTGGTGGATTGGATCATCCGCCGCCAGCCGTGGTATCGTCCACCCGACCGAGGCAAGCGTGCGCGCCAGCGTGAGCGCCTCCACCATCGCGGTGTCAGTCGTGCCGTAGCCGGCCATCAAGGCATCTCGGATGTCGGGGTAAGCGGGCTCGTAAAGGTTCTGCATCAGGGCCGTGCCAAGGTCGTAAAGCCGGAAACCAAAGCCGCTGTCGTCAAAGTCGATCAGAGAAACGGCGTCCGCGTCCACCAGAACGTTCTCGCGCAGGACATCGGCGTGGATCAGGCCCTGATCGCCCGCCAGCCTCTCGCGCAGCATGTCTCGGGCGCGGATCAGGGTGGCGCGCTGGTCCGGGGTGGCGGCGGGGTGGTCCCAGAACCGGCCCCAGAACGGGGCCTCGCCCACCAGCCCGTCCCGGTCCCAGCGGGGCCGGGAAAACCCGTCCGGCAGGGTCAGCCCATCGGTCACCCGGTGCAGCCGCGCCAAAAGCGCGCCCAGCGCATGATGCAGGTCCAGCGTCTGTTGCAAGGGCCGGATGAAGGGCTTCCCGGCCTCTCCCAGGGCCTCGCCCTCCAGCCAGGCAGTGGCTGACGCGTGGCGACCGTTGGACAAGGTGACCAGCAGCGCTCCGTCGCGCGATGGAAGAGCTGCGGGAACCGGCACGCCAGCCCGTGCCAGGGCATCGCACCACCACAGTTCCGACCCGATGGCGGCGGCGCTTTGATAGCCCTGCCGGTGCAAGCGCAGCGCTGCACGGCCTTGCGGCAAGGCCATCTCGTACACCACGTTCTCGCGGTCGCGCAGGAGGCGGGTCAGAGCGCCGTTCCAGTGCGCCGCTGCCTCGGCCGCCAGGGCTGCGATCACTCCTCGTCTCCGATCTTGCCACGCAGGGATTTCACCTCGCCCCGCTGGGTTTTCGCGGCGATCCGGCGGCGCTGGCTGCCAAGCGTGGGCTTGGTCGCGATCCGCCGCTTCGGCACCACCAGCGCGGCGCGGATCATCTCGACCAGCCGCTCGCGGGCGATTTCGCGGTTGCGGGCCTGACTGCGGGTGTCATCGACCTGCAGGACAATCGCGCCCTCCAGAGTCCACTTTCGCCCGGCCAACTTCTTCAGGCGCGCCTTGACGGATGGCGGCAGATGCGGCGAGCGCTCCGCCTCGAAGCGCAACTCGACCGCGGTTGACACCTTGTTGACGTTCTGCCCGCCTGGACCTGAGGCGCGCATGAAGCTTTCGGAAAGCTCCCAGTCGGCAAGGCTAAGGGTTTCGGTGACGAACAACATGGTTTCAGGGTATTCGGGCGGGAGCAAAAGAGAAAGGGTTGCCGGATTGCGGCAACCCTTTCCGAGATCCAAGGAGATGAGCCAGTTAGGCATCAATTCCAATCGGTGGTCTGTTTATCTGAAGGGCTGCCCTCAGAAAACACCCCTCCCGACTGTCCCGACACGTCTCTCCAATATCACTCTAGACACTGGATCACCTCCTTTCAAATGGTTGCCGATAAGGGGAAGGTGACACAGATTTGGTGTTTGTCAAAACATTTTACGCAACCCGTGCCATTGCCCGTGCAACTGCCAGCCGGAACGGGAGCAGTGCCAAAACGGCAAGCAGAAGTTTGACGACCCAGTCGGCCAGGGCCAGCGAAACCCAGAACGGCGCTTCGGGGCCAAGGCCCAGCAAGGGCGTGGCGGCGGTTGCCCAGGACACGTCGTTGCCCGGCTCCAGCATCGTCAGCGTGGCCGAGAAGGCGATGGAGAAGAAGATCGCCGTATCAAGGCTGGACGACGCCAGCGTCGACACCAGCGGCGCGCGCCACCAGGTTCCCGCCCGCAGCCGGTTGAAGACGGCTATGTCCAGAAGCTGCGCGAGAAGAAAGGCAGTCCCGGACCCCAGCGCGATGCGCAAGGTGACCAGCGGGCCGAACTCTCCCATCACTTGCGTGCCGATGAAGGAACCGAGAACCCCGACCGCAAACCCCACAAGCACCACGCGGCGCGCCGCTTCGGGACCCTGCAGACGGTTGGTCAGGTCGGTCACCAGAAAGGCGAACGGATAGCTCAGCGCCCCCCAGGTGAGGTAAAGCCCGAGCGGATATTGGACAAGGATGTTCGAGGCGGTGACGACCACCGCCATGGCAATGATGCCAGGCAGAAGAGAGCGCATGGATATGATCCGTTTTTTTGCAAGGTTGCGGAGACTTGGCCCCATGACCGGGGCTTGGGCGGGGTATACCCGCGCCCTCTGCCTGTCAACCTGCTCGCGCGGGTACCTGATCGGGCCGGCTATTCGACCAGGACGTTCCGGCACTGCCCCGGCAGGTCGGCCATGGTGAACTCGCGCGCGCCCTTCTTGCGCGGCGTATCATCGTCGGCGGGTTTTTTCTTCCTGGTGGGCTCTGGCGGGTTCAGGTAGTCGGTTACCCACCAGGTCAGAGTTTCGTCGCAGCCGTCGCCGTTCTTCGACAGTTCGGCGACAGTCGGGGTTTGCGTCTCACACAACCGCGCGCCCTCAGGGCATTTCAGGCGCACATGGAAATGCGTGTCATGCCCTGCGGCCGGGCGGATCTTCTGCAGCCACTTCTTGTCGCTGGCCCGCGCGGTCTTGCACATCTCGATCTTCACGGCGGCGGCCACGAAGATCCGGTCCACCCGAGGGTCAAGCGCGGCCTCTTGCAGCAACCGGCGATGGGTCTTCGTCCAGTTCCCGGTCACCGATTTCTGGTCAGCCGACCGGACGGGGATCGAGCTGATGTCCTCACGTTCGCTCTGCGACAGGCCAAGGCTGCGCGGCGGCAGCATCCAGATGTCAGCATCAAGCCCGATCTGATGGCTGGCATGGCCGCCGGCCATGGGACCGCCGCGTGGCTGGCTGATATCGCCGATATAGAGCCCCTTGCCAAAGCCGATCGCCCGCGCGGTTTCCGACAGGTCGACCAGGAATGTCACCATGTCCGGATGCGCAAAGTTGCGCTTTCGGGACAGCCGCATCGCCTGCCAGGTCGGGCCGGTCTCGGGCAGTTCCATCAGCCCAGCCCCGCAGCCCTTGGCATAGGCCCCGATTGGCATCGGATCCTGCGGCGACGGGTCGGACATCGAACCGAACAGCTCGCTTGCCAGCTTTTCGGCATGGGCCGGGGCTGCAAACGCAAGGGACAGAAGCAGGGCGCGGATCAGCATCAGGGGGCGGTCTCTCCCATGGGTTTGACCCAGGATAGCAGAAAAAGGCCGATCAGGAACAAAAGGATAAGCGGAGCGATGCCGATGCGCTGCGATCCGCTGGCGGTGGTCGCCAGCGCAATCAGCGCCGGGGCCATAAAGCTTGCCACCTTGCCGGACAGCGCAAAGAGGCCGAAGGCTTCGGTCGCGCGGTCGGGGCTGGTGTGGCGGGCCATCATCGTGCGGCTGGCCGCCTGCAGCGAACCGCCAGCGGCCCCGATCAACGCCCCGCAGGCGAAGAAAATCTGGTCCGGCAGCCGCGAGGCCGGGTCCATTGCCAGCCCCCACAGGCTTTCCCGTGTCATGCCGACGATGATGGTGCTGACGAAGATCAGCACGACGATCGACGCGATGATCACCGGCTTCGGACCATAGCGCCGGTCCGCCCGCCCGCCGATGAAGGCAGCCACCATCGCCGTCACCGCACCCACGATCCCGAAGATGCCGATGTCGATGATCGACCAGCCAAGGACACCCGAGGCATAGACCCCGCCGAACCCGTAAAGCGCGTTCAGCGCGTCGCGGTAGAACAGGGACGATGCCAGATAGGCCGCCAGGCTGGTGCGAAACCGCAAGGACCGCAGCAGGTCCCTCAGGCTGGCAATGGCCCGGCCTACATGCAGCGGCCGGGCATCGGTCTTCGGTTCCTTCACCCAAAGAAAGAACGGGATCATGAAGACCACATACCAGATCGCCACGAAAGGACCGACCGCGCGCGTCCCCTCGCGCGCTTCGGGATCAAGGCCGAACAGCGGCTCTGTTCCCAGAAGGGTCAGCCCGCTGACGGCACCCTCGGCAAAGAACAATAACATCAGGACCAGCGCCAGAAGCCCGCCAAGATAGCCAAAGGCAAAGCCCGAACCCGAGATTG
>PNJK01000087.1 GCA_013821825.1 Rhodobacter sp. | reverse complement strand
GCCAAGCTGACCGCTGGGTCGAACGGCGCGCTGGATGTGGCGGCCGCGGAAAAGACCGTGGCGACGCTGATGGCGGGCGGGTCCGACCCGGTGATCACCAAGGCGCCGGAAGGGGCCTGGACCAGCATCATCACCGACAAGGCGCTGGCGAACTGAGACTGACATCTGAAGACTAAGACGGCGCGCCCGGGTATCCCCCGGGCGCGCTTATTTTCAGAAGTTGTAAATTTTGGACTGACCTGTAAATGTGGATGCCCGAACTCCTGGTCATTCCATGCCGTTGTCTGCCTTTACCGGAACCCGCCTGCGCGAACGCCGCCTTGCCGCGGGGCTGCGGCAGGCCGATGTGGCGGCGGCGGCCGGCATATCGGCCTCATACCTGAACCTGATCGAGCATAACCGGCGCAAGGTCGGCGGGGCGGTGCTGGACCGGCTGGCCGAAGTGCTGGGCTTTGATCGGGCGGCCCTTGCGCAGGGGTCGGATTCGGCCCTGATCGAGGGGCTGCAAACCGCCATGGCGCGGGGCGCGGGGGCGGCGGCGGAGCTGGACCGGCTGGAGGAATTTGTCAGCCGGTTTCCGGGTTGGGCCGCATTGCTGGTGTCGCTGGATGCCCGAGTCCAGACCCTGGAACGCGCGATCGAGACACTGAACGACCGGATGACGCATGACCCGCACCTGTCGCAGTCGTTGCACGAGGTGTTGTCGTCGTTGTCCTCGGTCCGGGCCACTGCCGCGATCCTTGCGGAAACCGAGGATCTGGAACCCGACTGGGCCATCCGCTTTCACCAGAACCTGCACCACGACAGCGAACGCCTTGCCGCCGGGGCCGAGTCGCTGGTGGCCTATCTTGACGCGGGCAGTGCCACCGCCGAGCAGGGTATCGTCGCCCCGCAGGAGGAGGTCGAGGAATGGCTGAAGTCCCGCGGCTGGGGGTTCGACGATGCGGCACTTGAGGCCGGGCTGGAGGGCGAGGTGGCGATGCTTGCCTCAACCGCAGCCCGCAGTCTGGCGCGTGACCTTCTGGCCCGCGCAGTCGAAGATGCCCGGGCCTTGCCGACGGCGCGGTTCACCGCAGCGGTCGCGACCCATGGCCCGGACCCCTTCGCGCTGTCCGAGGTCTTTGCTTGCGACCCGCTGGTGGCAATGCGCAGGCTGGCCGGGACGCCGGAACTTGGGGCCGGGCTGGTCCTCTGCGATGCCTCCGGCACCTTGACCTTTCGCAAGCCTGCGGCGGGGTTTCCTTTGCCGCGCTTTGGGTCTGCCTGCCCGCTTTGGCCGCTTTATGCGGCGCTTGGCAGGGCGTTGCAGCCGGTCGAGGCGGTGGTGCAGATGGCCGGGCAGGGCGAACGGTTGCACCATGTGTCGGCTTGGTCTGCGCCCCGGCATCCGCTTGGATTGCGCGGCCCGGAACTGCGCGAGGCCGGCATGCTGATCCTGCCCGCCAATCCAGGGCACTCGCCCGACATCGCCATCGGGTCAAGCTGCCGGATCTGCCCGCGCGGCGATTGCCCGGTGCGGCGCGAACCGTCGATCCTGTCTGCGGCCAGTTAGTCCCGAAGCGGCCCTTTCGGTTTTGACATGCCCTGCGGTTCTGCCGATAGTGACCTCCAAGGACGGCAGACGTCCGCCGGGGGGACCGTTGTCACAGCATGTGCTCCTCATCGAGGATGAGCCGAACATCGCCGAGGCGATCCGTTTCATCCTGACGCGCGATGGCTGGACGGTCAGCCATGTCACGGACGGCAGCGCAGCGCTGGACCGGGTGCGCAGCGATCGGCCGGATCTGGTGATCCTTGACCACATGCTGCCCGGCATGTCGGGGCTTGAAATCCTTGCGGCCTTGCGCGCCGACCCCGAGACGAAGGCCCTGCCGGTCATGATGCTGACCGCAAGAGGGCGCGACCGCGAGATGGCGGAAAGGGCCGGAGCAGATTGCTTCATGTCCAAGCCCTTCTCGAACGCAGAAATCCTGGCCGAGGTCCGGTCGATGATGGGGCGCTGATGGCACGGAAAGAATCCCCGCTGTTTCTGGCACGCGCGCCGTATCGGCGAAGACGGTTGCGCGATGCGTCGCGGCTGTTGCCCATTCTGGGAATATTCTTTCTGCTGTTGCCGCTGCTGTGGACCGAGGAATCCCGGCTTAGCCTGTCGGCTGGCGACGTGATCTATTTCTTTTCTGTCTGGATCTTTCTGATCGGGGCGGCGGCGGCCTTCGCCCCCGGTCTGCGCAGCGGTCAGGGACCCACCGGGGACGAGGACTGAGATGCCCTTCAAGCTTCTGGTCGTGGCCTGCCTGCTCTACGTGGCCTTCCTGTTCGCCGTCGCCTTCATCGTCGAGCGCCGGGCGCAGGCGGGGCGGCTGGGCTGGCTGCGCTCGCCCCTGGTCTACACGCTCTCGCTGTCGATCTACAGCACGGCCTGGACCTTCTATGGCGCGGTCGGATACGCGGCGCGATCAGGGCTGGAGTTCCTCACGATCTACTTCGGCCCGACGCTGGTCTTCGTCGGCTGGTGGTGGCTCTTGCGCAAACTGGTTCGGATCGGGCGGCAATACCGCGTGACCTCGATCGCCGACCTGATCTCGTCGCGCTTTGGCAAGTCGAACACGCTGGGGGTGATCGTCACGATCATCGCGGTGGTCGCGACGACCCCTTATATCGCGCTGCAACTGCAATCGGTGGTGCTGTCCTTTGGCGTCTTCGCCAGCGCGACGCCGGATGGTCAGGCCCCGCTTGATGCCGGGCAGACAGCGATCTGGGTGGCAGTGGGGCTGGCCTTCTTCACCATCCTTTTCGGAACCCGCAATCTGGATGCGAGAGAACAGCACCACGGCATCGTTACCGCCATCGCGGTCGAGGCGGTGGTCAAGCTGGTGGCGCTCTTGGCGGTCGGCATTTTCGTGGTCTGGGGTATCGCGGGCGGGGTGGGCGATGTCATCGCGCGGATCGACGCGGCGGACCTCTCTGCCTGGCAAGTGCAGCCGGGGCGTTGGGCTGGCCTGATCTTTCTGTCTGCCGCCGCCGTGATCACCCTGCCGCGCATGTTTCAGGTCATGGTGGTCGAGAACGATGACGAAGGGCAACTGGCCCGCGCCAGCTGGGCGTTTCCGCTCTATCTGATGCTGATGAGCCTTTTCATCGTTCCGATCGCGGTGGTGGGTCTGGACCAGCTGCCGGCGGGGTCAAACCCGGACATGTTCGTCCTGACCTTGCCTTTGGCTGAAGGGCAGGGCGGGTTGGCGATGCTTGCTTTCCTTGGCGGGTTTTCTTCGGCGACATCGATGGTAATCGTGGAAGCCATCGCGCTGGCAACTATGATCTCCAACCATGTCGTAATCCCGCTCTGGCTGCGCCTGAGGCCGGCGGCGGCGGCGGACGACTTGCGGTCGGTCGTCCTGATGGCGCGGCGGGTGGCAATCGCGGCGGTTCTGGCGCTTGGCTACGGCTACTACCAGGTCTCGGGCGGGTCGGCGGCACTGGCGGCGATCGGGCTTATCGCCTTTCTTGGGGTGGCCCAGGTGCTGCCGGCGCTGCTGGGCGGCCTGTTCTGGCGCGGCGCCACCCGGACCGGGGCGATCCTTGGTCTGGTGACCGGCTTTGTCGTCTGGGCCTTCACGTCCTTCCTGCCCTCGTTCGGGCCCGGAGCGGCGCTGTCGGACGCTGTCTTCACGCAAGGGCTTTTCGGCCTTGCCTGGCTCCGCCCGCAGGCGCTGTTCGGCACCGACACGATGGACCCGATGATCCATGCCCTTTTCTGGTCGATGACGCTGAACGTGATTGCCTTCTGCCTTGGCTCGCTTCTGACCTTCCCCGGCCCGGTGGAACGACTGCAAGGCGCGGCTTTCGTCAATGTCTTCGAAGGCACGGTCGGCCCAGAGCGCTGGTCGAAAGGTCAGGTCGATCCCGAGGCGCTCTTGACCATGGCGCAACGCATTCTGGGCGAGGAGGCGGCACTGTCGCTGTTCCAGACCGCCGCGCGGGATCAAGGCAAGGACAGCTTCCTGCCCGACCCCACACCGGCCTTTCTGAACCAGCTGGAGGCGCAGCTGTCTGGCACCGTGGGGGCTGCAACGGCACATGCGATGATCAGCCAGCTGGTCGGGCGGGCCACGGTCACCGTCGAGGATTTGATGGCCGTGGCATCAGAATCCGCGCAGATCATGGAATATTCCGCCAAGCTGGAGGCGCGCGAGGCGGAACTGACCCGCACCGCCGGCGCGCTGCGCGAGGCGAATGAAAAGTTGATGCAACTCTCCATCCAGAAGGACGCGTTCCTCAGCCAGATCAGCCACGAGCTGCGCACGCCGATGACCTCGATCCGCGCCTTTTCCGAGATCCTGACCGAAGGCGACCTGCCGCCCGAAATGGTGGTGAAATACGGCCGCATCATCCATGAGGAAGCCAAGCGCCTGACCCGGCTGCTGGACGACCTTCTGGACCTGAGCGTGCTGGAAAACGGCACCGTGCAGCTGAGCCTTGGGTTGGCCAGCCTGCAGCAGATGCTGGACACCGCCCTGATCGCGGCGCGCCAGACCCGTCCCGAGCGCAGTTTCATCATCCACCGCGACCTGCCATCCGAGGCGATCTACCTGAAGACCGACGCCGACCGGCTGACGCAGGTCTTCATCAACCTGATCTCGAACGCTCGGAAATATTGCGACGCAAGCCAGCCGGAACTGCGGATTGCGGTGCGCCAGCGCGCCGGGCGGGTGACGGTCGACTTCATCGACAACGGCAAGGGGATTCCGAAGGATTCGCAATCGCTGGTCTTCGAAAAGTTCGCCCGGCTGACCGACGCCAACCGTGCAGGCGGTGCCGGCCTTGGACTGGCCATCTGCCGCGAGATCATGACGAATCTTGGCGGATCGGTGGCCTATCTTCCGGGGCAGGGCGGGGCTGCGTTCCGGGTGACGGTGCCCTTGCGGCTGGAAAAGCTGGCGGCTTAACCATTTGGTAGCCTTCGGGACGTTAGAGTCTGGTATCCAAAACCGGGGCCTGCGCCGATGCCTGATGTGATCCGCCACAAGATCGATCGTGGAAAGCTGCCGCAGGCGGACGGCGCGCCCGGCGCGGACCGGGGCTGGCGTCTGGCTCTGGCACGGGCAACGCGCGCTGCGATGGGCCTCGATCTTGACATTCGCAGCCTGACGGTGACGCGCGCCAGCCTTGCCGAACTGCTGGAAATCGCGCCGGATCGGGCGCTTGTGGCGTTGCTGGATGGGCCACAAGGCGGGCTTGGCGCCGTGATGCTGGCCCCGCCGGTAACTTCGGCCTTGATCGAAATGCAGACCGTCGGTCGGCTAACCCCACAGCAACCGCCCGCCCGCAAACCCACAAGGATCGACGCTGCCATGGTCGCGGGTGTCATCGACCGCGCCCTTGCGGGGTTGGAGGATGCCTTGGCGGAAGAGGCCGACCTGATCTGGGCCGGGGGGTTTCGCTATGCCTCGTTTCTGGAAGATGTCCGTCCCTTGGCCCTCCTGCTGGAGGAGGAGGTTTACCGCGTGCTTCTTGCCGAGGTGATGCTGGGGGACAATGCCCGCGCAGGCCAGGTGGTCCTGATCCTGCCGGCGAATGGTCGTGGCGAAAGGCCTGCAGCGGCGCCCGATACCCAAGACCGCGACTCGCCGCATTTCACCACGGCCCTAGCGGCGCAGGTCCTGCAGGTCGATTGCCGGCTGGATGCGGTGATTGGTCGACTGACCATGCCGATCCGCCAGATCATGGGCCTGAAGCCCGGCGACGTTCTGGACATGCCGATCGCGGAACTGGAGGCGATTTCCGTGGAAACGCTGGATGGTCGACGCGTGGCACGCGCCCGGTTGGGGCAGAACCGGGGCATGCGGGCGCTCAAGGTGCTGGACGCTGACATTGTCCGCGCCCCGGCAACTGCGCCGCACCAGACCGCAGCGCCCCCTCCCGATCCGGCTTTGCGCGCGACCGGCTGATCCGTCAGCCAGCCTTGGCCAGCGCCTCGATCTGCGGGCGCAGATGCTCCAGCTGATAGCCGAACCGCGCGGGCAGGCCGACAAGTTCATCAACCGGTCGACTCCCCGCCTCGGCGAGCGCCCAGACGATGGAACTGCGGTTTCCGCTGGCGCAATAGGCAAAGACCGGACCGGCGGACGCCTCAATCGCTTCGCGCTGCGCGGTCACGTTATCCGTGGTCAGCATGCCGCCAATCACCGGATTGATGATGAAGGTCAGACCCAGCGCTTCGGCCGCCGATTTCATCGTGGCCGCATGCAGGTGCGGCGGAATCTCGCCGTCCGGCCGGTTGTCGATCACCGTGACGTAACCGGCGGCCTTGATGGCTGCCAGATCCCCCGTCTCGATCTGCGGCGAGACGGCATAGCTCGGGGTGATCGCGCGGATATCCATGGTTTGTCCTTCGTCGATTGCAGCCCTGCGGCGCTTCAGAGCCAGCATAGTTGCTGGTCGCTGGAAGCGAAAGCACTCGTGTTGACCTGCGTCAAGGCGCGCGGCGACAAAGCGGGAGATACTTTCTTGAACGAGGGGAGAGACCTGATGCAAGTGCCGTTCAAGAGACCTTTGGCTGCCCGACGGACCATGCTGGAAGCCCGCCTGATAGAGCTTGGCGCAAGGTTGGAGGCCATCGAGGAAGAGCTTGATTCGCATCAGAACCCGGACTGGGAAGACCTTGCCACCGAGCGCGAGACCGATGAAGTCCTGGAGGCCACCGGGTTGGCCGGTCTGGCGGAGATCCCGCAGATCCGGGCTGCTTTGCACCGCATCGAGTCTGGCACCTATGGCGAGTGTGTCCAATGCGGGGCCGAGATCGCCGAAGCCCGTCTCGACGCCCTTCCCTGGACCCCGTTTTGCAGGAGATGTGCCCGATGACCAAGAAACGCCGAACCGACCGTGACACCGCCGACCTCATCAAGCAGGAGGCAGAACTCTTGCAGACCGGCCTGGCCCTGCAAGAGCAGGGGTTGCAGCTGCTTTTGGCCGAGATGCATGCCCTTGCGGCCATGATGCCCGGCAGCGAAGCCGCTCATCCGACCGAGGCGGAAACCGAAGAGAGCTTTGACAACATGCCGGTCTGATCCGGCACCAAGGCTTGCCAAGGGCTTGAGATTGCCCCTTACTCGCCCTTGGGCGCGACAAGGGAGTGGGCATGGTTGCGGGTGGTGTCACGGTCGAGATGCGGGACGGCATCGCTGTCCTGACGCTGGACCATGCGCCGTCAAACGCGCTTTCGCCCACGGTTCGCGCTGGTCTGCTTGCCGCGCTGCAGGGATTGGCAGACGACTGCCGGGCCGTCGTGATCGGGGCCAGCGGGTCGAATTTTTCCAGCGCGCTGCCGCTGGAGCCTGACACCGCCGCTCCTCCCCTGGCCGAGGTTTGTGCAGCGTTTGCGCAATCACCGGTGCCGGTTGTGGCGGCGCTGCACGGGCTTGTCCTGGGACCCGGTGCCGAACTTGCGCTTGCCGCCACTGCCCGTATCGCCGCCCCCGGATGCCGTATTGCCTTGCCGGAGATCGCGCTTGGTCTTTGTCCCGAGGGCGGCACGACCTGGCGTCTGCCGGCGCTGGTCGGGGCGGCTGCGGCGCTTCGGCTCCTGCTGACCGGTCGCGCGGTCCCTGTGGATGAAGCGCTTGCGCTTGGGCTGGTCGATGCCGTGGCTGAGGGGCCGCTCATGACAGAGGCCCTCAGGCTGGCCGGGCGACTGGCCGTGATACCCTTGGTACGAAATGCGGCGGAAGCGCCCGCAGCTTATCAGGCGGCCATCGCAGCATCACGCCGGGCCCATCCGCGCGCCTTGCCGGCGGTCGGGCGGATCATTGATTGCGTCGAAGCCGCGCAGCTGTTGCCACCCGAAGCGGCGCAAGCCTTTGAGGCCGTCGCGCGCGAGGATCTGGAAAGCACCGCCGAAGCCACCGCCCTGCGCGCCGCCGCGCGTGCCGAACGGCGTGCTTCGGCGCTGCCCCCCGCAGTGGCCCGGGCGCGCCCGCTGTCGATTGACCGCATCGCGCTTGTGGGCGAAGCGGCGTCCCTGCCGACACTGGCCCGCCTTGCCGTGGCACAGGGGTTGCATGTCCATTGGTTGCACCCCAGGCCCCAAAGTCTGGCGGCAGAAGGGCTCGAGGGGCCAACTCGCCTTCTCCACATGACGAGCGATCCCGCGGATGTGGCAGGGGCTCCGCTGCAGATCCATGCCACCCCGCCCGATGCCACCCTGCAGCTGGAGGCCAGCCCCGGCGCTGCGGTTCTGGTCCTGCAAGGAGCTGAGGGCGAGCTCGGGTTGACCATTGCGCCCTCTGGCCGGGCTTGTGAGCTGTCGGTTCTGGCCGAAGAGGCACCAGAGGCAATTGCCACCGCCATAGCCGGCCTGCGCAAGCTTGGCCTGCCGCCACTCCTGGTGGGCAAGCGTCCGGTGCTGGGCCAAAGGATCGTGCGCGCGGGTGAGGCCGCCTTGGTGCATCTGGCCGCCCAAGGCGTCCCGCAGCGTCACCTTGCCGCTGCATTGAACGCCTTCGGCGCCCGCCTGCCCGAGGGCTTGCCTGAGGCTGAAACCACGCCACTGGACCTGCCCGCAACCGAAATCTGCAACCGCTGGCTGGGCGCCATGGCGAACGAGGCGCTGCGATTGCTGGATCAGGGGATCGCGCGCAGGCCCTCGGACGTGGATCACGCGCTGGTCGCGGGGCACGATTTTCCGCGTTGGCGCGGTGGGCCGATGCATCAGGCAGATCTGCGCGGCCTTATGGTCCTGCGCCACGACCTGCGGGTCTGGGCGGCGGATGATCCGTTCTGGACCCCGGCGCCGCTGCTGGACCGCCTGATTCAGGACGGCCTGCGCCTGTCGGCCCTGGACCGCTGATCCTCAGCTCAGGAAAATTCCCAGAACCACCAGCATCAACCCCAGCGCCGAGACACCAAGTGCCGCCAGGTTCAGCACGACGACCCGTTGCAGTTCGGCCCGCATGGCCGCGTCCTCAAGCCTGGCGCTTCGCGCCCGAATTGCGCGAAACACGCAATAGCCCAAGCCGGCCACCCCAAGCAGTGTCAGAACCGCGCCTGCCCAGATCATCGCCTGCATGGTATGCCCCCGAATATCCCTCGGCGGGTCCTAGCCGCTTCGCCCGCTCCGTTCAAGTCGGTGCCGATCGCGCTTGAACCCGCCCGCCGGGGCAGGGTAGGAACCGGGCGACCCACCATTTGCATCCAGAGGACGAAGATGGCCGACGCGAACGATCCCTATGCCGTGACCGCCGACGAGCTACGCCAGTTCATCGAGCGCTTCGAGCAGCTGGACTCTGAAAAGAAGGACGTCGCCGATCAGCAGAAAGAGCTGATGGCCGAAGCCAAGGGCCGCGGCTATGACACCCGCGTCATGCGCAAGGTCATCGCCATGCGTAAACGCAAGCCCGACGAACTGGCTGAAGAAGAAGCGGTACTGGAGCTTTACAAATCCGCCCTTGCCATGAGCTGACGACAGGACAGGCCCGGCGCCCTACGCCTCGATCAGGGTGACACCGGGCAAGCGGCGGATGCGGTCCACGTCTTCCAGATAGCGGGCCGTCATGTCCTCGACGATTTCTTCGGTCCAGCCCGGCATATCGATTTCCATCTCGACCCGGTCGGGTCGGGCGAATTTTTCAAGGAACGCCGTGACGATGCGCCGCCGCTGCGCCACCGATTTCGGCGGATGCTCGGCGCAAAAGGCCTTCATCCGGGCCATGCCGGTTTCCGACATGATCATCGACAGCACATCGTCATCATCGACGAGGGGCGTGCCGGCAGCATGGCCCGACACCTGCAGCAGCACCTCTGGCCAGATCAGCGGCGTCTCTTCGTCGCACCAGATGGTCAGGGGCACGTCAGGGTTTTGCGCCAGTATCTGCTGCACTGCATCCGACCAGCGCAGGTGAAGCGGGTCGATGTTGGCCAGCACATCCTCATGCCCCTTGGCGTTTACCTTGGCTTGCAAAGCGGGAAGGAAGGTTGCGGGATTGCGGATCGCCAGGTGAAACTCGGCCTCGATGTCGGGGAAGATCTGGGTGAAGGCCCGGATCCGCTCACCGGCGAAGATGTAAAGCGACCCGCGCACCGCCCATGCGGGAAAGGACAGGAAACTGTCCCAGGACAGGATCAGCCGCTCGGCCTCGGTCTCATCCATGATCTGCTCAAGGATCAGCGCCTGGGTCTTCTCGGAGGCCGCCTGACCGCGCAATTGCACTGCCGTATCGCGCATCAGCTTGCGATAGCGGGTGGGCGAGGGGACGATGATGCCCTGATCTGCCAACACGCCCCGGTTCTTCAGCAGGCACTTGACCAGTCGGTCTTCGTCGGTGCAATGGGCGCCAAGGTGATAGACGATGCGCATCGGGCCTTACTTCATTTCGGCCGAGCGGGCCGCCTTTTGGGCAGGACTATACGGGCTTTTCTGGACAGTGAAACCGGTTTCCTGTAACCCCGGTCGCGATGACCAAGCATTTCAGTCAACTTGACGCCGACGCGCCCCGCCTAAGGTTGAACCTCTGGACGCCGGGGGCGCTATTGATTGCTGCCGTGGTGCTGGCGCCGATCGGGTCGATCATCTGGCTTGCCTTCAATCCGGTTGAAAATATCTGGCCGCATCTGATGGCCACGGTCCTGCCGCGCTATCTGATGACGACGGTGGCGCTGATGCTCGGGGTTGCGGTGCTGTCGGCAGCGATGGGGACGGGGGCCGCCTGGCTGGTCAGCCAGTACCGGTTTCCGGGGCGCGACTGGCTGGCCTATGCGCTGCTGTTTCCGTTGGCGATCCCGGCCTATGTCGGGGCCTATGCACTGGTCGATTTCCTCGACTACGCCGGACCGCTGCAATCGGCCCTGCGGGTGGCCTTCGGCTGGACCTCGGCGCGCGATTACTGGTTTCCGCAGACCCGCTCCTTGTGGGCGGCAGTGCTGGTTCTGTCGCTGGCGCTTTACCCGTATGTCTACCTGCTGGCGCGCGCCGCCTACCGCGAGCAGTCGGGCTGCACCTATGAAGTCGCCCGCGCGCTTGGTTGCGGACCTTGGGGGCTGTTCCTGCGTGTGGGTTTGCCACTGGCACGTCCGGCAATCGCAGCGGGCGTGGCGCTGGCCCTGATGGAGACGGTGGCAGATTACGGCACGGTTCTGCACTTCGGTGTGCAGACATTGACGACAGGGATCTTCTCGACCTGGCTGAACGGCGGCAATGCCGGGGGGGCGGCGCAGATCGCCGGGGTGATCCTGCTGCTGATCCTGCTTCTGATGGGGCTGGAGCGGGCAGGGCGCGGCGGCGCGCGGTTCCACAAGCTGGGCCAGAGTGCCCGTCCGATTGCACCGCAGGCGATGGTCGGGCCCCGCCGCTGGTTGGCAAGCGTTTTCTGCTTTCTGCCCTTCGCGGGCGGTTTCCTGTTGCCTGTCGGGGTCATGCTGGCCAGCAGCCTTCGCGCACCCGAGGGGTGGCTGGCACCAGGGCTGATATCGGCGCTGATCAACACGCTGGTCGTCGGTGGCGTTGCAGCGATTGCGACAATCGGGGCGGCGTTGTTTCTGGTCTACGCGCTGCGCCTGTCGGGCATCCGGATCGTGCGCTGGGTACTGCCGTTGACCCTGATCGGCTATGCGGCCCCCGGTGCGGTGCTTGCGCTTGGCCTCCTGATCCCGCTGGCGGCGCTGGACCACCGGTTGGCCAACGCGGTGCTGGCGCTCACCGGCCGTGACCCCGGCCTTCTGATCACCGGGACCGCCTTTGCCTTGGGGCTGGCCTATCTGGTGCGCTTTTTCGGGATTGCGCAGGGCGCGCTGGATGCGGCTTTCGGCCGGGTGTCGCCGTCGCTCCCGATGGCCGCCCGGTCCTTGGGGCGCACCGCGGGTGGCGCCCTTGGGTCGGTCTATCTGCCACTGATGCGGGGATCGGTCCTGACGGCGCTGCTGGTCGTCTTCGTCGATAGCGTCAAGGAACTGCCCGCGACGCTGCTGCTGCGTCCGTTCAACTACAACACCCTGTCCACCCGGGTCTTCGAGCTGGCCAGCCTTGAGCGGCTGTCCGAAGCCGCCCCCGCAGCCCTTGTCGTGATGGCCGTCGGGCTGGTTGCCGTGGTCGTGATGGCCCGGGGGCAGCGGGACTGAGCCCTTGCGCGCCGCGGGCGCTGCGGGTATCTGACGGGG
>PNJK01000086.1 GCA_013821825.1 Rhodobacter sp. | reverse complement strand
TGGATTTCCGGGCCGGGGCAAGCAGGAAAGCACATCGCGGGCGTCAGCCTTGGCCGCCTTCGGCGCGACTTGCCATCCGTGCGCGCAGGTCGGCCAGGCGGCGGGCAAGGGCGGCAATCTCGGGTGCTGATCTGGCAAGAGCTTTCGGCGGCAAGGTCCTGATCATGCTGGCAAAGCTGGCATCATCGCGCAGGGCGGGCTTGCGCGCGTGGGGTGGGGCCTTGGCCGTAGGCGCAGCCTCGAACAGCGGCAGGACGAACTGAGAGGGCGCGGTTTGGGCCGGCAGCGCCACCGCGTCGTCTTCATCTTCGACGGCGATGAAACCGGCCTCGGGCACATCCTCGATGACGGGTGCATGCAGCGGGTGCGCAGCACCGGCGTCTTCGTCGCCGTCCATGCCGAATTCATGCGCCGGGTGGGCTGCCACCAGATTCCTGAGCGGAACCGAGTCGTCCGACAGACCGGCGACATGGCGAACCCCGTGGTCGCGCAGGATCTTCTGCACGCCCCGGATCGTCAGCCCTTCATCGTGCAGAAGCCGTTTGATCCCGGCCAGCAGCGCCACGTCGGAGGGGCGGTAATACCGTCGCCCCCCGGCACGCTTGACCGGCCTGATCTGCGCAAACCGACTTTCCCAAAACCGCAGCACATGTGCCGGAGTTTCCAGAACATCGGCCACCTCGCTGATGGTGCGGAAGGCGTCTGGCGACTTGTCCATCCGCTACTGCCCCTTCAGCGCTTCTTCCCGGCGGCAACGCGATCCTTCATCAGATGCGAGGGACGGAAGGTCAGCACCCGGCGCGGCGAGATCGGAACTTCCTCGCCCGTCTTGGGGTTGCGGCCAACGCGGGCCGACTTCGCGCGCACGGAAAACGTGCCGAAGGACGAGATCTTCACGGTCTCGCCCTCGGCCAGCGCGTCGGACATATGTTGCAGCACGCTTTCAACGAGATTGGCAGATTCGTTGCGGCTCAGGCCCACTTCGCGAAACACGGCTTCGCTGAGGTCCATCCTGGTCAAAGTCTTCTCGCTCATCTCGTCCCCCTCGAGGTTGTTTTCATGACCATGCGGCGGATGGATTTACGAGTCAATATCAACCACTTGGGACGCGCGGTTAAAGGCGGCTACCAGCGCAGGACGACCGAGCCCCAGGCAAGCCCGCCGCCGATCGCCTCGGTGACCAGAAGATCGCCGGGTTTGATCTGCCCGCGCGCCTTGCCAACCGACAGTGCCAGCGGGATCGATGCGGCCGAGGTGTTGCCATGGTCCTGCACCGTCACCACCACCCGGTCCATCGAGACCTGCATCCGTTTGGCGGTGCCTTCGATGATGCGGATGTTGGCCTGATGTGGCACGATCCAGTCCACATCGTCCGGGGTCAGCCCGGCCTTTTCCAGTGCGTGATGCGCGGTTTCTGCAAGCTTTTCAATGGCATGACGGAAGACTTCCTTGCCTTCCATCACCAGATGCCCGGTGGTTCCGGTCGAGGTGCCGCCATTCACATAAAGGATGTCGCGGTAGCGACCGTCCGAATTCAGGTCCGCCGAAAGGATGCCCCGGTCAGCCGCGGTCCCCGATCCTTCGCTGGCTTCCAGCACCAGTGCTCCGGCGCCGTCACCAAACAGAACGCAGGTCCCGCGATCCTTCCAGTTCATCAGCCGGCTGAAGGTTTCTGCCCCGATCACCAGCACCCGCGTTGCCTGTCCCGACAGGATCAGCGCGTTGGCATTGGCCAGCGCAAAGACAAAACCGGCGCACACGGCCTGCACGTCGAAGGCGTAACCGCGAGTCATCCCAAGTTCGGCCTGCACCATCGTCGCCACGGACGGAAACGTCAGATCCGGCGTCGAGGTCGCCACGATGATCGCGTCGATATCGTTTGCAGCCAGACCTGCATCCGCAAGCGCCGCTTGCGCCGCGCGGGTGGCCAGGTCCGAGGTCATCTGGCCTTCCGCCGCGAAATGCCGCCGCTCGATCCCCGAGCGCGACCGGATCCATTCATCCGAGGTTTCGACAATGGCTTCGAACTCGGCGTTCGGGACCACGCGGTCGGGCAGGTAGTGCCCGACGCCCTTTACTGTGGCGCGTATCGTCATGCGGTCGAACCGTCCCCCGTCCCGGCAGCGATGCCGGGCCCTTCTTGCGCGGCATCCTGCCCCGCGCGTTCAGCCGACGCAACCCGGGCCGCCAGCCGCTCGATAAAGCGGACTTGCGCCAACTGGTGCGCAAGGCCGATGGCGGCAGCCACACCGGTTTCATCCGCTGCACCGTGCGATTTCACCACAGTGCCGTTCAGACCCAGAAACACCCCACCATTAACCCGGCGGGGATCAATGCGTTTTTGCAACCGTTTCAATGAGTTCATCGCCAGAAGTGCCGCGAACTTCGACATGATCCCGGCCCCGAACGCTTCTTTCATGAAATCCGAAATCAGCTTCGCGGTGCCTTCGCCGGTCTTCAAGGCGACGTTGCCGGTGAAACCGTCGGTGACGATCACGTCGACCCGGTCGGACGGCAGGTCGCCGCCCTCCACAAAACCCACGTAGTCGAAATCGCTCACCTTGGCGACCTCGGCCATCCGGTCATGCGCCTCTTTCAGCTCGACCCGGCCCTTGTGCTCTTCGGTGCCGACGTTCAGAAGGCCGATGCGCGGCCGCTTCAGCGCCAGACCGTTGCGGGCATAAGACGCGCCCATGACGGCATATTGCAGAAGGTCGTCCGCTTCCGCCTTCACATCGGCGCCAACGTCCAGCATCAGATTGAAGCCACCGGGATTGCGGGACGGCCAGAGACAGGCGATCGCAGGCCGGTTGACGCCAGGCAGCTTGCGCAACCGCAACATGGACACCGCCATCAGCGCGCCCGTATTGCCGCAGGACACCGCAGCCGAGGCTTCGCCATCCTTCACGGCATCGATCGTCGAGAACATCGAGGTGCCTTGCCCATGCCGCATGATCTGGGCGGGCTTGTCGTGCATCGTCACCACGCGTTCGGCATGGCGCAAAGTGACCCGGGCCGACAGGTCGGCGTGCCGGGCCATCAGCGGCCGCAGCACAGCCTCATCGCCATGCAGGATGGCGTCCATGCGGGGATGCTGGGCCAGAGAATCGGCAAGACCGGCAACAACAGCTGCCGGTCCTCGATCGCCACCCATGGCATCAACGGAAATAACAACGCGCTCAGAAGCAGGGGCAGACGCAGACTCGGGTCCGGTGGCCATGGGATCTGTCGCGCAGGGAGCGGCTTACGCCGCGTCCTCGCCGATATCCACTTCGCGGGCCATCGAGACGACTTCGCGTGAATCGTAGTGGCCGCAAGACGGGCACACGTGGTGCGGACGCTTCAGCTCGCCACAGTTCGGGCAATCGTTCGGGTTCGCGGCCACCAGCGAGTCATGCGCGCGGCGCATGTTGCGCTTGGATTTCGTGGTGCGGTTCTGCGGGACAGCCATGTCACAACCTCGGGCAGTGGGGACAGGCCCCGGATTTCCTATGCGAAGCGGTGCGGTCAGAGGATGCTACGGCAATAGCCGACCGATGCTGCTTCACAGCTTGAATGAGGCGCGATACATACTCGGATTTCGGGCATGCGCAACCCCTTTTCGCCAAGGCGGCAGCAGCTTCAGCCGTCTTTCCCGCCACCTTCTTCAGGTTTCGCTGCAAGGCGTCCGGCCAGGCCCGCAAGGCCAGCAAACGGCTTCAGATCGTTGTCCGACAACGGCGCGATCCCTTCGCCGGCATGCACCACCTGACCCAGTTCCGCCCCCGCCGCCCGTGGATAGAGCGGCAACGCCAGCATCAGCGCCTCGGCCGCGATTTCGGCGATGTCGATCACCTCGGGCATCGGATCGACGGTTTCGTCCTCCGGCATCTCCATCTCGTCGCCTTCGGGCTGCTCAAGCCCGGCGACGTATCGGCGGCGCACGGGTTCCGCGATCCGGGTGCGCACCGGAGCCAGCGTCACGATGCAGGCCTGATCGCATTCGGCGGTCAGGGTGCCGGTCAGCAGCATCGCGTCGCGCCCGTCCGGCGCGATCTGGCCGCTGAACTCCAGCTTGCGCAGCGCCAGAAGGCCCAGATCCCGCGCCATGGAGTCGCGCAGCGCGGCGTCGGGGACATAGGAAAACCGCGTCGGTTTGCGCGGGCTGAGGCCGCCAGTGCGGAACCGGGTGGGGCGGACGGGATCGGCTTCGGTCATGGATTTGGCCTTTGGCGCAGGGAATGTCGGCAGAGACCCCCGGTGTGGCGTTCCATTCTTGAACTAGGGGCCACCCTTCTGTTATCCCGATTGCCAGGGGTTTTGAAGAACCCGCGTCGGCAGCGGCGTTTTTTGACGGGCATGAGGGCAGTATGGCGGTATTCCGGTTGGCGCGGACGGTCCTTGCGGCCTGCAATGGTGCCCGCAAAAGCAGTGCGGTGCTGGGGGTTCTTGTTCTTGCCGTCGGGCTTTCTGCCTGCTCGCCGGTCCTTCGCAACCACGGCTATGTCCCGACCGAGGAGGAGTTGGCGCTGGTCGAAGTCGGGACGGACACCCGCGAAACGGTGGGCCAGAAGATCGGGCGCCCCTCGACCTCGGGCCTCTTGAATGACGACGGCTGGTACTATGTGCAAAGCCGCTTTCGGCTTGTCGGTCCCCGCGAGCCGAAAGAGATCGAGCGTCAGGTGCTGGCCATCACCTTCAACGAGGCTGGCGTGGTCGAGAACATCGCCCGCTATGGCCTCGAAGACGGCAAGGTCGTCCAGATCTCGCGTCGGGTGACCGAGACGAACATCAAGGGCCTCACCCTGATCCAGCAGCTTCTGGGCAGCTTCGGACGTTTGCGGGCCGAGGATATCACCGGCTGATCCCGGCCATCACTCCTCGGGATCGAACCGAAGAGCCACTCCGTTGATGCAATAGCGCAGGCCCGTCGGAGCCGGGCCGTCGGGAAAGACGTGGCCCAGATGCGCCTCGCACTGGTTGCAGTGCACTTCGGTCCGGCGCATGAACCAGCTGTTGTCCGATTTCTCGCCCACCATCGCGGGATCTAGCGGCGCATGGAATGAGGGCCAGCCAGTTCCGCTGTCAAACTTCGTCTGCCGGTCGAACAGCGGCGCATCGCAGCAGACGCAGCGGAAGGTGCCGGCGGCTTTCGGGAAATCGTCATGGGAGAAGGCGCGTTCGGTGCCGTGTTTGCGGGTGACCCTGTAGGCAAGGTCGGACAACTGTGCCTGCCACTCCGCTTCCGACTTGACGATCTTGTCCATGGGGACGACTCCTGTTGCGTTGCCCTAATCCAGGGTGCCAACAGGCGGGGGAAAAGGGCGTGTACCCGTTGGTAAAGGGCGGACTGGTGGCGCGGCTGGCCGAGGGGCCGGCCGACCTCGACCGGGTCATGGCCTTCCGCAGGGCTGCCTTTCCGAGGGTTTCCGGGCAGGAAGAAGACGCGCAGGACGCGCTTTCCGCCCATGTGATCGTCGAAGGCGCGGGCGGCGGTGCGATGCTGGGCTATTTCCGCGTCATGCTTTTCGGCTGGGGCGCGGGGCTGGAGCAGGGCTATGCCGCGCGGTTCTACGATGTGGGGCCATTGTCGGGCTATGCCAGGCCGATCGCCGAGATGGGGCGCTTCTGTGTGGCCGCGGGTGGGGTGCAACCGGACGTTCTGCGGCTGGCCTGGGGGGCGATGACGCGGCTGGTGGATGAGGGGCAGGCGGGGCTGCTGGTGGGGTGCACCTCGTTCCGGGGTGCGGATTGGGTCTTGCACCGGGCAGGGCTGGCGCTTCTGGCCGAGGGGCATCTGGGGCCGGCTGAGCATCGTCCGGGGCGGAGGGCAGCTGAGGTGGTGGACTATCCGGCGCTGGTGGGACCGGTGCGGGACCGGAGGGTCGCGCTGGCCGGGCTGCCGCCGCTTTTGCGGACCTATTTGGGGATGGGGGGGTGGGTCAGCGACCACGCGGTGGTGGACCGGGAGCTGGACACGCTCCACGTCTTCACCTGCGTCGAGGTGGACCGGGTGCCGCGCGCGCGGGCGGTCAGTCTGAGGGCGGTGGCGGGGTAGCTGTCCACGTTGGACAGGGTGGATGTCGCAAGGGATTCCAATGGGTGATCTGTCGGCGTTGGGGGTTGTAAGGGGTTGGGATGACGGCATCCGCAACGTAGGGTGCGCTACAGGGCACCATTTACGCAAGCCACGGCGCGTCCATTGGTCATGTTGCGAGGGGAGGCTGGCGGTGATGGTGCGCTGTAGCGCACCCTACAAAGCCGCGGCCGCCCAAAGCATCGGCTGGCACGAAAAGGCTTGACTGTTGTCCTCAGTGGGAACCGTCCCATCGTGATTCAGCCCTATGCGCCCGCTCAAGGTGGCGGTCCCTATCCTCCACCACCAGAAATAAAAAAATGTAGTCCCCTCACAACCTCCCCAACCGCTCGGTCAGAAGCCGGTAGAATTCCTCCCGGTCCACTCCCCCCATGAACATCGCGTTCGGCTCCCGCCCCGTGACGTGCCACCAGTCTGCAACGGTCATGCCGAAGGTGAGGGGGCTTTGCGTCTCGATTTCCACGTTGATGTGGCGGCCGTGGAAAAGCGACGGTTTCAGAAGGTAGGCGATCACGCAGGGGTCGTGCAGGGGGGCGCCTTCATGCCCATATTTCGCGGTGTCGAAGCGTTCGAAGAAATCGGTCCAGCTGGCGACGGCCTGGCCGACGGGGGTTCCGAGGGCGCGCATCTCCTCCACCCAGGCGCGCGAGGTGAGGGCCTTGTGGGTGACGTCGAGGGGCATCACCACCAGCGGCACGCCGGATTTGAACACGATATCCGCGGCTTCTGGGTCGACGTAGATGTTGAACTCGGCCGCGGGGGTGACGTTGCCGCCCTCAAAGCAGCCGCCGCCCATCAGGACGATCTCGGCCACGCGGGGGATGATGTCGGGGGCGCGCTGGAAGGCTGTGGCGATGTTGGTCAGCGGGCCGAGGGGGCAGAGGGTGATGGTGCCGGACGGCTCTTGCCGGAGGGTGTCGATCAGGTAGTCGACGGCGTGCTGGTCCTGCAGGGGATGCGTAGGGTCTGGCAAAGGGATACCGTCCAGGCCGGTCTTGCCGTGCACATACTCGGCAGTGACGAGCTTGCGGGCGAGGGGCGCGTCGCAGCCGGCGTAGACCGGGACGGGGCGGCGCGAAAGCTCGACGATAGTGCGGGCGTTCTTCTGGGTCAGGGCGAGGGGCACATTGCCGGCAACGACGGTGAGGCCGAGAACGTCAAGCTCATCGGGTGAGGCGAGGGCGAGGAGGATGGCGACGGCGTCGTCCTGACCGGGGTCGGTGTCGATGATGATCTTGCGGGGCATGGGGCGCGCTCCTTTGCGCGGAGTAAGCGGCATGGGAAGAAATTTGTCCAGATGGTCAGGAAAATCGGCGTGCAATGGGGGGCGGCGGGAGTAGGATTTCGGGGTCGGGAGAGGAGGCACGGCAATGGATATCCTGGTCGGGACCACGAAGGGGCTTTTCGTGCTGGAGGATAAGGGATGGAAAGTGACGGGGCCGTTCTGCGAGGGCTGGCCGATCAACCATGCGGTGGGGAAGGCCGGGGATATCTGGGCGGCCGGTGGAAGCGGGTGGCATGGCGCGGGGGTGTGGCGGCGGACGAGCGGCGAGTGGGCGGTGTCGAAGGGTCCGTTCGAGGGGGCGGAGCAGCTCTGGTCGGTTGCCCAGGATGGCGAGCGGCTGCTGGCGGGGTCGAAGCCTGCGTATCTTTATGAGAGCGTGGACGGGGGTGTCTGCTGGCGCCGGCTGGAGGCGCTGACCGACCAGCCGGGGGCGGATCAGTGGCAACCGGGGGCGGCGGGGCTGACGCTGCATACGATTCTTTGTGACGGTAAAGGCGGCGTCTGGGTCGGGATCTCGGCGGCGGGGGTGTTTGAGTCCCGGGATGGCGGGAAGAGCTGGCAGATGCGGAACCGGCGGGGGAACCGGACGGGGCCGGCGGGGGCTTTGGAGCGGCATTGGGACGGAAAGGAGATCCGGCGGGAGGATCAGATATTCTCTTGCGTCCATAATCTCGCCTTCGGGGCGGCAGAGGGGCTGATCTACATGCAGAACCATCAGGGGGTATACCGGAGCCGCGATGGGGGTGCGGTCTGGGAAGAGGTGACGGAGGGGCTGCCCTCGACTTTCGGCTTCCCGGTGGCGGCGCATCCGTCAGATCCGGGGACGTTCTGGGTGTTCCCGCTGAACGGGGACTCCCAGGGTCGCTATCCGGTGGCGGGGCGGGCTTTGGTCTGGAAAACGACGGATGGGGGAGAGAGCTGGGCCGGGAAGGGCAAGGGACTGCCGGAAAAGGACTGCTTCTTTACCGTGCTTCGGCAGGGGATGGCAGCGACCAGGGGTGGTGTGGCCTTCGGGACGAACTCGGGGTCGGTGTTCTTCTCGGGTGACGAGGGGGAAAGCTGGGAGGAGATCGCGCGGCATCTGCCGACGGTCCTGTCGGTGGAGTTCATGGCGTAGCTTGCGGGCAAGGTGAGGTGGGGCGGCAAGGGAGTTCAGGGGGGTGGGGCGGTGTTGGGAGGGATCGCGGTCATGAAAATGAGCGCGTTCCGCGCGAGGGTTTTATCTCGCCTCTGCGCGCGAAGGGGCGCGCAACCGGCTTGGACGAAGGGCCTCCGGCGGGGATATATGGGACAGGAGAGAGGGGGGAGCGAGAGGGGGGCTTCGGTATTCCGCCGCCGCGATTCCGGCGCCGTCACTCCGCTATCGCCGCCGAAGCCGGGGAGCAGTTCGTTATCGAGGTTGGTTGCCGTCGGGTGGGGAAATAAGGAAGGTGCGCAATGACTGCGCACCCTACCGGGGGAGATGAGGCCTGACCTGCGATTGCCCCGACACGTTTCTCAGCGCGTGGGGGAAGCATGGGTGTCTGAGGCCAACCTGATCAGCCGTCGAAGTTGACCGTCTCCATGATCTTCACCGCTGCTGCCCTTGCTGCGGCGATGTCGGCGAGGGGGGTGCTGTCGGGCGTGAATTCGCCCCAGCTGGCCACGAGTTCCGACCGGGCAACGCCGGGCTTGACCGGGTATTCGTAGTTGGTCTCGGCGTAGATGGCTTGTGCTGCGTCGGAGGAGAGCCATTCCATGAACTTCAGCGCCTCGTCCTTGTTCGGGGCGGATTTGGTCATCCCGACACCGGAGATGTTGAGGTGGGTGCCACCATCCTCAAAGGTCGGGAAGACGATGCTGACGGCCTCGGCCGCAGGAACCTGTTCGGGATCGGCGAGCATCTGGCCCATGTAATATGTGTTGCCAAGCGCAATGTCGCATTCGCCGGCGGCGATGGCCTTGACCTGATCGCGGTCGCCACCGTCGGGTTTGCGGGCGAGGTTGGCTTTCAGACCCTCGGCCCAGGCGGTGGCGGCTTCTTCGCCATTACGCACGATGACTGCGCCAAGCAGGGCGACGTTGTAGTCGTGGAGGCCCGAACGGGTGCAGATCCGACCTTTCCACTTCGGATCGGCGAGGTCTTCGTAGGTGGTCACTTCGCCGGGCGCGACGCGGTCCTTCGAGGCATAGACGACGCGGGCGCGGGAGGTGAGGCCGAACCAGAGGTCGCCGGGGTCGCGCAGTTCGGCGGGGATGTTGGCTTCCAGCGTGTCGGACTGGACAGGCTGGAGGACGTCCGCCTCGGCGATCTGCATCAGGCGGGCGATGTCGACAGTCAGGACCAGATCGGCGGGGGACCGGTTGCCTTCGGCCTGGAGGCGTTCTGCCATGCCTTTGTCGACAAAGGCGACGTTGACGGTGATCCCGGTTTCAGCCGTGAATGCGTCGACGAGTGGCTGGATCAGTTCCGGCTGGCGGTGGGAGTAGACGTTGATCTCGCCAGCCAAGAGGGGGGTGGTGAAGGTGAGCAGGGCGAGGGTCGAGAGGCGCAGCATGGCTGACTCCTTTAGTCGGGTTTCCAGCCTGCCTTAAACCTGAGTCTTTTGCTTGGGTCAATATCCCGAGTGAAGAAGTCAATTATTTCTCGCCGAGACCTCCGATGGCGGTTTTTTCTTCGGCCTTGGCGCGGTTCCAGAGGCTGTCCATTTCTTCCAGGTTGCTGTCAGCCGGGGATTTTCCGGCTTCGGCCAGCCAGTCTTCGATCTGGGCGAAGCGGCGGCTGAACTTGGCGCTGGCGGCGCGAAGGGCGGCTTCCGGGTCGACCTGCAGGTGCCGGGCGAGGTTGGCCATGACAAAGAGAAGATCGCCGACTTCCTCGGTCAGGGCCTCGTGGGTCAGGCAGTCGCGGGCTTCGACCACCTCGCGCGCCTCTTCGGTCAGCTTGTCGAGAACCTCTCCGGTCGAGGGCCAGTCAAAGCCTACGCGGGCGGCGCGGTTTTGCAGTTTGACGGCACGGGTCAGGGCGGGCAGGGCGAGAGCGATACCGTCAAGGGTGCGGGCAGCCCCACGCTCGCGGGCTTTCGCCGCCTCCCAATCGCGGGTCTGCTGGGCGGCGGACTTGTCGCGCGAAGCCGTGCCGAAGACATGCGGATGGCGGTCGATCATCTTGTCGGAGATGGAAGTGACGACATCGGCAAAGGTGAAATGCCCGGCTTCAGCGGCCATTTGCGCGTGGTAGACGGTCTGGAACAGAAGGTCGCCCAGTTCGCCGCGCAGTTCACCCCAGGCCTGGCGCTGGATGGCATCGGCGACCTCGTGTGCCTCTTCCAGGGTATAGGGGGCGATGGTGGCGAAGGTCTGATCAATGTCCCAGGGGCAGCCGGTGGCGGGGTCGCGCAGGCGAGCCATGATCGCGAGAAGGCGGTCGATGCCGGTGGCGCTGGTGCGGTCCAGCGATTTGGGAAGGTGGGCCATTCGTCCTGCCGTGACGTTGCGTGAAGGCCCAGATTAATGCACGCGCGGGGGCGAATGCCAGCCCCCGCATCCCAAACAGGTCTGGTCAGGTCAGAACGACAGGCTGACGCGCAATGCGACGGTGTTCAAGTCAAGATCTCTTGTCTGGCCAGGGTTTGTCGTGTCGCCATCAGTCTTGCGGGCAAGGTATTCCAGGCCAAGGGTGAAACGGTTTGATACCGCAAAATCGACGCCGGCCCCATATGCAAACCCGGAGGTGTCCTGGCTGCCAAGAAAGGTTTCGTAGTAGCCAACCTGAGAGTAACCAAGGACACCGTAGAACAACGCTTTGTTCGCAGCGAAGCCGAGACGCCCCTTGATGTCGATCATGCTTTCCAGATTTTCGTCGGGATAGCCCACGATGGTAGCATCGTTGCCCCGCGAATATGCCAGTTCTCCACCGTAGACGAGGTTCCCGCGCTGGATCAGATAGCCCGCGAAGATCGAGGGGGTGCTGCCCGAGTCGAACTCGAAGACGGTGACAATGTCGCTGTAGGTCATTTCCCCGGAGGTCTTACCGTAGGAAAGGCCCACATACGGACCCGACCAGTCATATGGCGCGACTGGGGCCGGGGCAGCGACCGGCGCCGACTCTTCGGCCACGGTGACCGGTCCGCCGGCAAAGCCTGGGGCGGCAATGATAGTCAGCACCGCGGCAGTGATCATTGATTTCTTCATAGTCTGATCCCCTTGAATCAAAGTGGTTTGCCGCATTTTGGATCTCCATGTCATACGGCAACTTCTGCATATGATCGTCGGATTTCGCATCCCGGATCAATGATATTGCTCTGGTGTTGCGGTTTTGCAGCAAAGCCTCCGGTCCCGGTTACCGCTGCGGTTTGCGATATTCAGCGGTTGGTTTCCTGACCTTTCGGCGACGATACCCCCAGCTTCCCCGATTGCAGTTCCGACGGATTTCGGATTTGATCAAACTCACACCCTACGCCTGAAGGAACCCTGTCCATGCCCGTTCTGAACCGTATCGCCTCTTACGCCGAGGAAATGAAGGGGTGGCGGCGGTATCTGCACATGCATCCGGAGCTGGCCTTCGATTGCCACGAGACGGCGGCTTTCATCGCGGAGCGGCTGCGTGAAATCGGGGTGGACGAGATCCACGAGGGCATCGCCACGACCGGGATCGTCGCGCTGATCAGGGGGCAGGGTGCGGGGCCGGTGATCGGGCTGCGCGCCGACATGGACGCGCTGCCGGTCGACGAGGTGACGGGGGCGGCCTATGCCTCGGTGGTGCAGGGAAAGATGCACGCCTGCGGGCATGACGGGCATGTGACGATGCTTCTGGGCGCGGCGAAGTATCTGGCCGAGACGCGGAATTTCGCGGGCACCGTCGCGCTGATCTTCCAGCCGGCCGAGGAGGATGGCGG
>PNJK01000085.1 GCA_013821825.1 Rhodobacter sp. | reverse complement strand
TGCCGGACGACAAGCAAAGGACGCGGGGGCAACCTTGCGTCCTTCGCTTTTCGGGGTTCCGATTTCCCGCATCGATGCCGCATTTCGTGCCTCCCGTGTCGCAAAACGTCCTTTTTGCCTGCCGATTCTAGTTCAAATGACCGATGTGCGCCGATCATCTCGCCCGTTTTTTTCCGCAGTTCGGGCTCATCGGACCGAAATGGGATTTCTGCGTTGCAAAAGCGGACAGGTTTCGCTTTAGTCCAAGTATAAAAGAAGGCGCAAAGCGTCCATGACATCAGGGAGACACGGGTGACGGTTGAGCCCCGAAACGACGCTTACGTCGCGTTTGATCACGTTCAGAAAAGCTACGATGGCGTCAGCCTGGTCGTAAAGGATCTGAACCTTTCCATCGCCAAGGGCGAGTTTCTGACCATGCTTGGTCCCTCGGGGTCCGGCAAGACGACCTGCCTGATGATGCTTGCGGGTTTCGAGACCGCAACCAACGGCGAGATCCGGCTTGACGGCCGTCCGATCAACCAGGTCCCGCCGCACAAGCGCGGCATCGGCATGGTGTTCCAGAATTACGCGCTGTTTCCGCACATGACCGTTGGCGAAAACCTGGCCTTCCCGCTGGAAGTGCGCGGGATGTCGAAGTCCGACCGCGAGGCCAAGGTGAAGCGCGCGCTGGACATGGTGCAGATGTACAGCTTCATCAACCGGCGTCCGGCGCAGCTTTCGGGCGGCCAGCAGCAGCGCATCGCGCTGGCCAGGGCGCTGGTGTTCGATCCGGCGCTGGTGCTGATGGACGAACCTCTCGGCGCCTTGGACAAGCAGCTGCGCGAACACATGCAGTTCGAGATCAAGCACCTGCACGAAAGCCTGGGGATCACTGTGGTCTACGTCACCCACGACCAGGGCGAGGCGCTGACGATGTCCGACCGGGTCGCAGTCTTCAACGACGGCAAGATCCAGCAGCTTGCCTCACCGGCGGATCTGTATGAGCGGCCAGACAACAGCTTCGTCGCGCAGTTCATCGGCGAGAACAACAAGCTGCACGGCACGGTCGAAGAAATCGGCGGTGGCAAGTGCACTGTGCGCCTGACCACCGGCGAGGTGATCGACGCGACGCCGGTGAACGTTACCGGAAAGGGCGCGGCAACTCTGGTGTCGATCCGGCCCGAACGGGTGGAATTCAAGCCCGAGATGATGCCTCCGGGCGCCCACACCATCGACGCCGAGGTGATGGAGTTCATCTATATGGGTGACCTCTTCCGCACCCGGCTTAAGGTCGCGGGATCCGAGGAGTTCGTGATCAAGTCGCGCAACACCTCCGGCCAGCAGATTCTGAAGCCGGGTGAAAAAATCAAGATCGGATGGGCCCCGCAGGATGCGCGGGCGCTTGATCCGGCGTGATGCAGCAATCGGACCGCGCAAACGTGCCGCGGCGACCGGAAACGGGACAGTTCCAAGTTCAACCAGGGAGACTAAAAGAATGAAGAAGCTTCTTGCTCTTACCACCGCGCTGACTGCGGTCGGGTTTGCCGCTCAGGCAGATGTGACGGTGATGTCTTGGGGTGGCGACTACACCCTCAGCCAGGTCGAGGCTTACCACAAGCCCTTCACCGCCGCGACCGGCACTGCTGTCATCTCGGTCGACAGCGACAACCCGGCCCCCGCCGTCAAGGCGATGGTCGAGGCAGGCAACGTCACGGTCGACGTGGCTGACGTCGAATATGCCGACGCGGTTCGTCTTTGCGACGAAGGCATGCTGGAACCGATTGACGCTTCGGTTCTGTTGCCTGCCCCCGACGGAACGCCTGCGTCCGAGGATTTCCTGCCCGGCGCGCTGACCGAATGCGCCGTGTCGACCATCGTGTTCTCGACCGTGTTCGCCTATGACACGACCAAGTTCCCCGAAGGCCCGACCACGATTGCCGACTTCTTCGATCTGGAGAAGTTCCCCGGCAAGCGCGGCATGCGCAAGGGCGCCAAGGCGAACCTGGAAATGGCGCTGATGGCGGACGGCGTTCCTGCCGCCCAAGTCTACGCGACGCTTGAGACCCCGGAAGGCCAGGACCGCGCCTTCGCGATGCTGGACAAGATCAAGGCCGAGACGATCTGGTGGGAAGCCGGCGCGCAACCGCCGCAGCTTCTGGCTGATGGCGAAGTGGCGATGACCACGGCCTACAACGGCCGGATCTTCGGTGCCGCCGTCGGCGAAGGCAAGCCGTTCGCCACCGTCTGGGACGGACAGGTCTACGAGTACGACCTCTTCGTCATTCCGAAGGGCGCGCCGAACGCCGAGGCCGCGCTTGAGTTCGTCAAGTTCGCCACCTCGACCCAGGCGCTGGCCGATCAGGCCAAGTGGATCAGCTACGGCCCCGCACGCCTGTCGTCGGGCCCCCTGGTCGGCATGTACAAGGACGGCAAGACCGAAATGGCACCGTTCATGCCGACGGCCGAAGCCAACCTCGGCAACGCGCTGTCCTCGTCCTACGAGTTCTGGGTCGATCGTGACGCCGAACTGAACGAGCGTTTCCAGGCCTGGCTCGTCCAGTGATCTGAAGGCTTTCCCGGGCGCGGGTCATCGCTCGCGCCCGGGTTTTCTAGAACGAGGCAAAGAATGGCCGAAGTCGCCGACACAATGCTCAAGACCTCTGACGGACGCCCGCTCAAAGAGGCGCTGGCAACCGCGCAGGCACGGGCCAAGCGGCGGGCTTTTCTCTTGGTGATGCCATTGTTGGCATTCGTTCTGCTGACTTTCCTTATTCCCATCGGCTACATGCTGAAGCGGTCTTTCGAACATGACGGTTTTTCCGGCTCCGCCCCCGCGCTGGTGGCCTGGTTCGAGGCGAACGACGATTTCGATCCCGCCGATCCGCCGGAAGCGGCCTATGCCGCGCTGGTCGACGATCTGGCACGGATGCAGGCCGAAAGGACCACCGGCCTTGCCGGCGCGCGGATCAACTATTCGGTCCCCGGCACGATCAGCATGTTCAAGGCCGGTGCGCGGGCGGCAAAGAACCTGCAGCCGCCCTTCAAGGAAGCCCTCGTTGCCCTGGACGAAAACTGGAGCCGCCCGGCGCTTTGGCGTGCGATGGAATCCGCGTCGAACATATATACGACCGAGTTCTATCTGGTGGCCGCCGACCGCAAGCTGACCGATGACGGCTGGGCGCGCGGTGGCGACAAGGAACGGATATACCTTTACCTCTTCGTGAAGACCTTCGTGATTTCGGGGGTCATCACTGTCCTTTGCCTGCTGCTGGCCTTCCCGATCGCGCATCTGCTGGCAACTCTGCCGATGGCGAAATCCTCGCTGCTGATGATCCTTGTGCTCTTGCCGTTCTGGACCTCGCTCTTGGTGCGCACGACCTCGTGGATGGTGCTCTTGCAGGAACAGGGGGTGGTCAACAACCTGCTGGTCGCAATGGGTCTCGTCAGCGACGACGGGCGGCTTACGATGATGTACAACTTGACCGGCACCATTGTCGCGATGACGCATGTGCTGTTGCCATTCATGATCCTGCCACTTTATTCCGTGATGCGGGTGATCCCGCCCAGCTATGCCCGCGCCGCGCGCAGCCTTGGCGCGACCTCGTGGACCACTTTCCGCCGGGTGTATCTGCCGCAGACGATGCCCGGCATCGCCGCAGGCTCGCTGCTCGTGTTCATTCTGGCGGTTGGCTACTATATCACGCCAGCCCTTGTCGGGGGCGCGGACGGGCAGCTGATCTCGAACCTGATCGCCTTCCACATGTCGAAGTCGAACTGGTCGCTGGCCGCCGCCATCGCCGCGATGCTGCTACTATCGATCCTGCTACTGTATTGGCTTTATGACCGGCTGGTCGGCATCGACCGTCTGAAGCTCGGGTAAAGAGGAAACCATGGCCCTTCCCACCTATGCCTCGCCACTCGAACGGATCTGGTACTACACCTATATCGTGATCTGCTGCCTGGTGTTCCTGTTCCTGATCGCGCCAATCCTGATCGTCATTCCACTGTCGTTCAACGCCGAGCCCTATTTCACCTTCACCGAGAAGATGGTGACCTTCGATCCCGAGGGCTATTCGCTGCGCTGGTACGACACGCTCCTGACGCTTGGCCATCCCGACCCGGACGCCGTCCGCGACGGTGCCTGGTGGTCTGCGGTGTGGGAGCGGTCGACCTGGGTGCAGGCGGCGAAGAACTCGTTCTGGGTCGGGCTTTGGGCCACTATCCTGGCCACCGTTCTTGGCACCATCGCGGCGCTTGGGCTGTCGCGGCCGGAAATGCCCTATCGGCGGCTGATCATGGCACTGCTGATCTCGCCGATGATCGTGCCGATCATCATCATCGCGGTGGGGATGAGCTTTTTCTACGCCAAGGCCTGCGTGCCGCCCGATGGCGTGCTTGGCGCGACAGTCGGGTATTTTCTGTCGGAAAAGGGCTGTCTTGCGAACTCGCATCTGGGCGTCATCGTCGCGCATGCCGTACTGGGTATTCCCTTCGTCATCATCACGGTCACAGCCACGCTTGCGGGCTTTGACCAGTCGCTGATCCGGGCCGCGCAGTCCATGGGCGCGAATCCCCGGACGGTGTTCTTCAAGGTCATTATGCCGCTGATCCTGCCGGGCGTGATCTCGGGCGCGCTTTTCGCCTTTGTCACCTCGTTTGACGAGGTGGTGGCGGTCCTGTTCATCGCCGGTCCCGAACAGCAGACCATCCCCCGCCAGATGTTCAACGGCATCCGCGAGGCGATCAGCCCGGCGATCCTTGCCGTGGCGACGATCCTTGTGGTGATCTCGGTCCTGCTCCTGGCTTCGGTCGAATTGCTCCGCCGTCGATCAGACCGGCTGCGTGGCGTGACCGGGCGGTAAGCGCTGGGCGCTGAGCCCGGTCAGGGCAGGATCTGCAGCCAGCCCCAGACTGACAGGATCGAGACCGCCGTGGCAACCAGCACGGCCGAGGCATTAACCCGCTTTGCCACCCCGTAAAGATGGGCGAACATATAGGCATTGACCCCCGGTGCCATTGCCGCAGTCACGACAGCCGACCGCATCCCGTCGCGGTCGAGGCCGAAGACATACTGACCCAGAAGCCAGGTCAGTCCGGGGTGCAGGATCAGGGCGCAGCCGCAGATCATCGCGATGGTCGCCCGGTCCCCCTCGGTCCGGTAGCGGACAAGGACACCGCCCAGACCGAAAAGGGCCGTCGGAATCGCGGTGCCGGCAATCATGTCCACCGCCGCCGAGAGCGGCGCATATAGCCCGAAGCCCGCCAGATTGACGACAAAGCCAAGCGCGATCCCGATCACCAGCGGCTGCGTCCCGATGGCGCGCCCGATCTTCAGACCCAGCGCCCCCGGAGACACCCCGTACCCCCGCGCCCGGGCCCATTCCATCATCGCGATGCCGAAGCCGTAGAACAGCGGCGCGTGGATCGAGATGATGGCGAAGTTGCCAGTCAGCGCAGCGGACCCGAAGGCGCGCTCGGTGATCGGCAGGCCCAAGAGGAGAGAGTTCGAAAACAGGCAGGCAAATCCGATCGCCACGGCATCGGTCAGCGGCCGCTTGAAGACCAGAAGTGCCCCGGTCATGCCGACCGCGAAGCTGATGAAGGCCGCGATGTAGAAGGACAGCATCAGCGCCGGATCATAGGCGCTGCCAAGGTCCAGCCTGGCGATGGACCGAAAGAGCAGGCAGGGCGCGGCGAAGTTCTGGGCGTAACGCATCACGCCGTCGACCGCACTCTCGCCAAAAATGCCGTGCTTCGCGGCGGCATAGCCAAAGCCGATGATCAGAAAGACCGGCAGGATGACGTCAAGCAGCGCGCTCACGGCTGGCGCAGGCCGGGGGTTTCACACCCCCGGACCCCCGTGGGATATTTTCGCAGAGAGGAAGACGAAAGTTCAGTCCTCATAGGTTATGGTCAGCCCGTCATGGGCGGGCATGATATGGGGCGGTAACTCGACTTGCAGGGTCGCGTAATCCAGATCGTTGTGCATGTTGGTCAGCACCGCTCGGGCGGGTTTGGCGCGGGCGATCCAGTCCAGCGTCATTGCAAGATGGGCATGCGTCGGGTGGGGCTTGCGGCGCAGCGCGTCGACGATCCAGCAATCAAGCCCCTTGAGCACGGTCCAGCTTTCCTCGGGAAGAGCTATGGCATCGGGCAAATAGGCCAGCGGCCCGATCCGGAAGCCAAGCGCATCCATGCTGCCATGTTCGGCAAGGAAGGGCGTCAGCGTTATCGGCCCGCCATCGCCAGTCACCGTCACCGGCCCCTCGATCGTGTGCAGATCAAGGATCGGCGGATAGGGCGAATCCGCTGGCTGGACGAAGGCGTAGCCGAAGCGAGACAAGAGCGCGTCTTGCGTCGGCCCATCGGCCCAGACGGAAAGGCGGCGGCGCAGGTTGAAGACGACCTGCCGCAGATCGTCGATTCCGTGCATGTGGTCGGCATGGCTGTGGGTGTAGACCACCCCGTCCAAAACCCCGACACCGGCGTCAAGCAGCTGGTCGCGCATGTCCGGCGGGGTGTCGATCAGCACGCGCGTCGCTCCGGTTTCGGTCTGGCGCGTGACCAGAAGCGAACAGCGGCGGCGCCGGTTCTTCGGATTCGCCGGATCGCAAGCACCCCAGTCGCCGCCAAGCCGCGGCACGCCCCCCGAGGAGCCGCAACCGAGGATGGTGAAGCTGAGCCGCGCCATCAGGCGGCCGCCCTTGACCGCGCGGCGCGGGAAAACAGCCGGTCGAAATTGGCGGTTGTCCGGGCGGCGAATTCCTCTGGTCCGAGGCCGAAGACCGGCGCGAGGGCGCGGGCCGTGTGGGCGACATAGGCCGGTTCGTTGCGCTTGCCTCGATGCGGCGGCGGCGCGAGGTAGGGGCTGTCGGTTTCCAGGATCAGCCGGTCCAGCGGCGCACGGCCGAAGATGTCGCGCAGGTCCTGGCTTTTCGGGAAAGCGGCGATGCCCGAAATCGAAAGGGTAAACCCCATCTCCAGCGCGGCTTCGGCCAGACGCGGGCCAGAGGAAAAGCAATGCATCACGCAGGCATAGGGCTTGCGCGCCATGCCTTCGGACAGGATCGCCTCCATGTCCTGATCCGCATCGCGGGCGTGGATGATCAGCGGCAAGCCGGTTTCCTGCGCAGCCTCGATATGGATGCGAAGGCTGGTCTGCTGAACGGCCTTGCTTTCGGCGGTGTAATGGTAGTCAAGCCCGGTCTCGCCGATGCCGACAAAGCGCGGGTGGCGGGCAAGGGCAACCAGCTGTTCCACGGTGGCAAGCGGCTCTTCGGCGGCGCTCATCGGATGGGTGCCGGCGGCGTAGAAGACCTGCGGATGTGCCTCGGCGATGGCGCGGACCCGGGGTTCGTGGCGCAGCCGGGTGCAGATCGTGACCATCCGGTTGACGCCCGCCGCCTGGGCCCGGGCGATGAGCTGCGGAATTTCGCCGGCAAGATCGGGGAAGTCGAGATGGCAGTGGCTGTCGACCAGATCGGGCAGGGCGGGGGATAGTTGATTTGCCACGGGGGGTTACCTCTGGGCGAGGGAACCCGCCGTCTCGTCGATCTTCAGAAGCATATCCATCAGAAGCGCGGCGGGGTCAAGGTTGACTGCCTTGCCGCGCCGGGCGCGAGAGGACAGTGTCTGTGCCAGATCGGCCCATGCGCGGGCGGCGTCGGGGTGCGGGGAAAGGCGGGCGAGAAGGGTGGCCTCATGAGGCGCGGCCTCTGGCACCGGCTGGCCGGTGGCGCCGTGGCGGGCGAGGCGGGCAAGGAAAAGGTCGATCAAGGTGACCATCAGATCGAAGGTCTCGGCCGCGCCACGGGCACCGCCAAGTTCGGCAAGGGCGATGGCCTGCGGCCGGTCCATGCGGGGCAAGGTGGAAAAGAGGCGGGTGAGGGCGGTGTAAAGCTTCAGCCCTTCAAGGTTGGTCAGGCGGAACGCCTCGCCTACCGATCCGGCGGAGAGTTCGGCCAGGGCGATGCGGTCTTCAGGCGCGACCTCTCCCCCGGCCTGGGTCAGGGCATCGGCAAGGTCCTGCGGACCAAGCGGCGTCAGGCGCAACTCGCGGCAGCGCGACCGGATGGTGGGCAGCAGGCGCGCGGGCTGATGAGCGACAAGGAAAAGAGTGACGTTGGCGGGTGGTTCTTCGAGGAGTTTCAGCAGGGCGTTGGCCGAGGCGGTGTTCATCTCGTCAAGGGAGTCGATGATCGCGGTGCGGCGGCCGCCGTCGGCGGCAGTGAGGGCGAAGAATGACTTCATCCGGCGCACCTCGTCGACCGAGATTACTTGCGACAGCGCGGTTTCCTTTTCATTCGGCCCGCGGCGGAGAAGGAAATTCCGCGGCTCGGCCAGTTGCAAAAGACGGCGCGCGACGGGATGCGTGGGCGGAACGTCGAGGGTATCGGGCGGGGGGGCGGCGAACATGCCGCCGTCATACGCCGGTGTGGCGAGGAGGAAGCGGGCCAGCCTCCAGGCGAGGGTGGCCTTCCCGGTGCCCTTGGGGCCGGTGATCATCCAGGCATGGTGGAGCCGGTCGGTGCTGAAGGCCTGAAGAAACTCGGCCTCGGCGGCAAGGTGGCCGAAAAGGTGCGGGGTTTCCCGGGGGTGAGGGGCACCTTCGATGCGGTCGGGGTCGGGGAGGGGGTCTGTTGCAGCCATGGGGAAGAGATTGCATGGCGGAAGGGTTGGGGGAAAGGGGGTTCTCGCGCAGCAGCGTGTCCCGGACTGGGACAGAGAGGTGAGGTAAATGGATTCAACGGGTTGGGAGGGGGGGTGAGGGGAGAGCTGGGCGATGGGGAATGCCGCCCAAATCGTAATGGGGTGCAGGCCGGGCCATCATTGCGCGGCTTGTGGAGATACTGAAATCCCCTCCGGTGCCAGTGAAGCGGACGAACCGGACCCCGCGCCGGGGCTGGGCACACAGCGTCGTCGGGAAGACCTGAACTGAATGCACTCAACTGCCAAGCAGCTTGAGTACAAGGCCTGGTTGGTTTCCCAAGGCGGCTGATCTGGTCGCAAGGTCCGGTCAACCGGACGTGCGGGGACGGGGGGTGTTTTCCCTGGTGTTCGCTTCGGGGGCAAAGGGTACATCAGAGGCCAACTTGCCCAGGATGTCTTTCTGCTGTGGAGGGTGCGCTTCAGCCTGCGCTACGATGGCTGGGGAGATGGGGTGTGATGGTTTCCCACACCCGTCCAGCAACCGCATCGGCATCCCCATCCGCGTCGATCACGCGGAAACGGGGGTGGCGGGCGGCGAGTGCAAGAAACCCGGCGCGGGCTTTTTCCTGGAAGGCGAGGCCCATGTCCTCGAAACGCAGTTCTGTCCCCGCGCGGGCGGTGGCGCGGGCGAGGCCTTCTTGCGGGTCAAGATCGAAGAGGAGGGTGAGGTCGGGTTCCACGCCGATCATCAGGTCGTGCAGGCGGTCGACGGTCGCGGTCAGGTCGCCACGGGTGATGCCCTGGAAGATGCGGGTGCTGTCGGCGAAACGGTCGGAGATGACGATCTCGCCACGGGCGAGGGCAGGGCGGATGGTCTTTTCCAGATGGTCGCGGCGGGCAGCGGTGAAGAGGAGGATTTCGGTCTCAGGCGACCAGCGGTCGGTGTGGCCTTCTAGGACGAGGCGGCGGATTTCCTCGGCCCCCGGAGAGCCCCCTGGTTCGCGGGTGAGGGTGACAGCGTGGCCTCGGGCGCGCAGGTTTTCGGCCAGAAGGCGGGCTTGTGTGGACTTGCCCGATCCGTCGATGCCTTCGAAGCTGAGGAAGATCCCGGCCATTCAGATGGCCGCAGCCTCGCCCACATAGCGGTCGTAAAGCGCCCAGGCGGCGGCGGTCACGCGGCGCAGGAAACCTGCCTTGCCGACATCGGCCGCGGCCACAAGGGGGATGCGGCGGTCGGGAAGGCCGGGGACATAGACGATCAGTTCCGCCACCAGGTTGCCCGCAACGACCGGCGCAATGAGGGGACCCTTGTAGATGACCTCGGCGGTCACGTTGTCCTGCACAAGGGCCGGGACCAGCAGCCGGACGTCTTCGGCAGGGACCAGGCCAACCGCATCGGCGTCGCCCAGATAGACTTCAGCCTCGGCGACGGGCACGCCGGTCTTCGCAACGGTCTTTTCCGAGAACTGCCGGAAGGCCCAGCCGACGATTCGTTCCGCCTCTTCGGCGCGGGCCTGTTCGCTGGGCAGGCCGGTGATCGCGAAGATCACCCGGCGGTCGCCCTGTTTCGCGCTGCCTACCAGGCCGTAGCCTGCCTCGATGGTATGCCCGGTCTTCAGGCCATCGGCCCCGATGCCAAGCTTCAGCAGCGGATTGCGGTTGAAGCGGTTGTCCGGAGCGCGGTCTTTGTAGTTGAATTCGGTTTCCGCGAAGATCGGGTAGTATTCCGGGAAATCCTTGATCAGGCGCTCGGCGAGGATACCAAGATCGCGCATCGACATGCGCTGGCCGGGATCGGGCCAGCCCGAGGAATTGACAAAGACCGAGTTCATCATCCCAAGCGCGCGGGCACGTTCCGTCATCTGGGCCGCGAAAGCCTCTTCGGTGCCCGCAAGGCCTTCGGCGACCACCACGCAGGCGTCGTTGCCCGAGTTGACGATCATGCCATACAGCAGATCTCTGACCGTGGGCCGGTCGGTTTCCTGCAGGAACATGGTCGATCCGCCCATTGCCGCGGCGCGCGAGGACACTGCGAACGCGGTGTCCATGGTCACGCGCCCATCGCGCAAAGCCTCGAACAGCATGTTGATGGTCATCAGCTTGGACATCGAGGCCGGGGGCAACTGCTGATCGGCGTTCTTGTCCATCAGCACGGTCTGTGTGGTGAGGTCATAGACCCAGGCGGCCGTCGCGGCCGTCTCGAAGGCGCGGGCCGGCAGGGCGACCAGCCCGATGGTCAGGCAGGCGATGAGAGGGCGAAGATATCGGATCATGGGCTGTTTCGGGTCATTTCAGGAAGAAGGCGTCGGCGAAGCCGGCGGCACGGATGGAATTGAGCATGGCGGCATCGCCAAGGGCGACGACGCCCCAGACGACCTTGCCATTGGTTTCGGATTTCTGTGGCTGCGCGGTGATCCCGATCTTGGCCAGGGCCTGAATCGCGCGCTCTGCGTTTTCCTCTTTCGAGAAAGAAGCGACCTGAATCGGCCGGCCCGTCGCGACTGGAGCGATCGCAGGGGCTTCGGCCGCAGCTGCCTCGGCTGCCTTTGCTGCCGCCTCGGCTTCTGCCCGCTTCTGGCGCCGTGTTTTTGGTCGTTCGCTGGGCGCGGCCTCGGTGGCGACAGGTTCAGTGCCGGCGGCATCGGATGCCTCAGCCTCGACGGGGGCAGTCGCTTCTGCCGTGCCAGCGTCCAGCGGGGCGGTCTCGATCGCATCGACCGCGATGCCGTCGGCGGTAGCTGGCTCCGCCCCGTCCCCGGCTGCGGCCGCCGCTGCGGCTGCCTTTTTCGCTTCGCGCGCGGCCTTGGCCTCGGCCCGGCGTTCTTTCCAGGTCTTGGGTTTGGGCGGCTCTTCCGTGGCCGCAGCGCCAGCGGCGGGGGCGACCGTTGCAGACGGATCGGCTTCGGCCCCGGGCGTCGCCCCGGCGCTGTCTGCCACGCCAAGCGCAGCGGTTGCGGCGGTGGCCACGGCGGCGGCATCTGCCTCGGCTGCCGTATCTTCGGTTGCGGCCTCTGGCTTGGCGGCAACCGCCGCTGCCACCTCTGTCTCGACCGGCGCTTCGGGTTCTTCACGGCGCAGGGCGGTGACGCGGATCTCGGTGGGCTGGCCCGCCAGCATGCCAAGCGCTTCGGCCGCATCGGAAGACATCTGCAAGGTCGGGCCGGGATTATCCCGCTCGCGCCGGAAAAGCGCGCCGGTGACGGATTTGCCATTGGCGAGGTTGACCATCACCACCCGTTCGGGATCGGTCACGTCGGGCGAGGCAACCCAGATGCCACCCAGCGACGGACGCCCATCCCAAAGCGCGGTATCGGTGGTCTGGAACACCACTGGCGCTTCGACATCGCGGCCCGTCCCTGTCCGGCTGGCCGCCGAGAGTGCGGGTGCCGTCCCCCCGTCAGTTTCCGTTCCGGAGCCGGCGCCTTCGACGCAGCCCATCAGAAGTCCGGTTGTCGCCAGACTGAATGCAAAACGCCGGAGTGCTGCCTGTGCCATCTTCCGCCCTCAAAGCCGCGCAGTCTGAACGCTGCGTTTTCATGATCTTGCCTGACCAGAGATCTTTTGACCCGAGCTTTTTTCGCCCTCGTCCGGTTCAGGAACGCCTGCCTTCTCAGGTAGCATACTGGCTTGTTGGCCCGGAGGGAAGGGTGCAGGCGGAACCCCCCCATCACGATCAGCGGATTTCGCCACCCGTGTTCTCTTCCAGAATCATTCGCCCCCGCGTATGCCCCCGAGCGTCGGAGGAGTGGCGGAGTGGTTTAACGCACCGGTCTTGAAAACCGACGTGGGTGAAAGCCCACCGTGGGTTCGAATCCCACCTCCTCCGCCACTTGCCC
>PNJK01000084.1 GCA_013821825.1 Rhodobacter sp. | reverse complement strand
AGGCGGGCCTGCCTGCCCCCGCGTGCTGGGAAGACCTGACGAAGCCGGAATACAAGGGCATGGTGCAGATGGCGAACCCGAATTCCTCGGGTACGGCCTATACCACTTTGGCCACAATGGTTCAGTTGTTCGGGGAAGAGGGCGGCTTTGACTACATGAAGCGGCTGCATGCCAACATCAACCAATACACCAAATCCGGTTCGGCGCCGATCAAGGCCGCTGGGCAGGGCGAGACGCTGATCGGCATCGTCTTCATGCACGACGCGGTGGCCGCCGCTGTCGCGGGCTTTCCGATCGTGACCGTCGCCCCGTGTGAGGGCACGGGCTATGAGATCGGGTCGATGTCGATCATCAAGGGCGCGCGCAACATGGACGAGGCAAAGGCCTTTTACGACTGGGCTTTGACCAAGGAGGCACAGGAACTGGCGTTGCAGGTCAACGCTTTCCAGGTGATGTCGAACGTCGCCGCCGCGAGGTCCGACAAGGCTCCCGATCTCGCGGCGATAAAGCTGATCGACTATGACTTCAAGAAGTATGGCTCGAGCGACGAACGCAAGCGGCTGTTGGCGAAGTGGGATACCGAAGTCTCCACCCTGCCGCAGTAAGCGCTTTTGCGCGCGGTCAGCCTTGAGCGGACGACCCATCCGGTCCTGATCTTCTGGATCATCGCCGGGTGGGTGGGTTATCTCATCCTGCCCTGGTACGGGGTCGAGGGGTTCTGGTCGTTCGAGTGGCTGGTCGATGGCTGGCCCCTGGACGAGGACTACGCGCCTGCCGCCGTGCTGATCGGCATGGGGCAAAAGCTGTGGCTGGCACCGCTGCTGCTGGCGCTGGCCGCCCCCCTGATGGTGCTGGGTCGGCGCAAGACCGAACCCTTGTACGCCAAGGTGTTGATCGTGGCTGGGGGTTTCGGGTTTGCCTGGATGGTGGCGCAGGGCCTCGGCATCGGGCTGCGCGGGTTCAATGCCGACTGGCTGACGACGCTTCTTGGCCCGCTGGAGGACCGGCAGTTTGGCATGGGCTACGGTGCCATGGTGACTGCCTCGGCCTTCCTGTTCCTGTTCACACAAGGCATCGCCGCCCGCGGGGCGATCAATGGCGATGTCTTCGTGACCTCGGCCATTGGCGGCGTCATCGCGGTCGTCTCCGTCTTCGTCTTCTTCCCCATCGCCAAGATGCTTCTGGCTGCCTTTGCGACCGATGACGGCGGTTATTCGGTCATCGGATTCTTCCCCAAGTTCCTGGACAACCGTATCTGGGGACTGGGATGCCTGTCAGACGGGCGCTGCGGGGTGGCCTGGAACTCGCTCGTGCTGGCTGTGCTGGTCGGCGTGCTGACCACGCTGCTGGGCCTGGCTTTCGCTCTCGTCCTTACCCGGTCCGGCTTTCGCTACAAGCGGCTTCTGCGGGCGCTTACGGTGCTGCCGATCATCACCCCGCCCTTCGTGATCGGGCTCGCGATCATCCTGTTGTTCGGGCTGTCGGGGACCGTCACCACGAGCCTTGCCGGGCTGTTCGGCGTCGAAGCGACGCGCTGGATATACGGTCTGCCCGGTATCCTGACTGCACAGCTTCTCGCCTTCACGCCCATCGCCTTCCTGGTGCTGATCGGGGTGGTCGAGGGCGTCAGTCCCAGCATGGAGGAAGCAGCGCAAACACTGCGCGCCAACCGCTGGCAGACATTCCGCACGGTGTCATGGCCGTTGATGCGCCCCGGTCTGGCCAATGCCTTCCTCCTGGGCTTCATCGAAAGCATGGCGGATTTTGGCAACCCTCTGGTGCTTGGCGGCAATTTCGACGTGCTTTCGACCGAGATCTTCTTTGCCATCGTCGGGGCGCAATATGACCAAAGCCGCGCCGCCATTCTGGCGGTCGTGCTCCTAGGCTTTACGCTGGGCGCATTCTACCTGCAGCGCTTCTGGCTGGGCAAGAAAAGCTACACGACCGTCACCGGCAAGGGCGATGCCGGCGTGCATCCGGCGATGCCGCGTGGGCTTGCCGTCCCGGTCTACGCCATAGTGGCGCTTTGGTCGGCCTTCACGCTCGTCGTCTACGGGATGATCCTCTATGGGTCGGTCGTGCAGCTTTGGGGCGTCGATGACACGCTGACCTTCAAGCACTACATCACCGCCTTCCGCGTCAGTTGGGGCGAGAACGGGCTGCGCTGGACCGGCTCGGCCTGGGACAGCTTCTGGACCACGATAATGATCGCGACGCTGGCCGCCCCGCTGACCGCCGCAATCGGCCTGATCACCGCCTATCTGCTGACCCGACAGGATTTCGCCGGCAAGCGCGCGTTCGAGTTTGGCACGATGCTGTCTTTCGCCATTCCCGGAACAGTCATCGGCGTGGCCTATATCCTGGCCTTCAACGTGCCCCCGATCGAGATTACGGGGACCGGCCTGATCCTGGTGATCAGCTTCATCTTTCGCAACATGCCGGTGGGGGTGCGGGCGGGCATCGCGTCGATGAGCCAGCTGGACAAGTCGCTGGACGAATCCTCGCTGACGCTTGGCGCGAACTCGTGGCAGACCTTCCGCGCGGTGATCCTGCCCTTGCTGCGCCCGGCGATTCTGGCAGCACTGGTCTACAGCTTCGTTCGGGCGATGACGGCAATTTCGGCGGTGATCTTTCTGGTGTCCGCGCGCTACGACATGTCCACCAGCTATATCATCGGACGGGTGGAGAATAACGACTATGGCCTTGCCATTGCCTATTCCACCGCGCTGATCTTCGTGATGCTGGCCGCTGTGGGCCTGCTGCAGCTGCTGGTCGGACGCACACAGATCGGCCGACGCACAAGCCATGGTGAGGGGCACTGAATGACGGGTATCAATGCCAAGGCAGCCTCGGTCCGATTCGAGAATGTGTCCAAGGTCTTTGGCTCCAAGGTCACGGCGGTGGACAACATCGACCTTGAGGTCAAGGCGGGCACATTGGTCACCCTGCTCGGCCCGTCCGGCTGTGGCAAGACCACGACGCTGCGGATGATCGCGGGACTGGAGATGACCACGAAGGGAAGCATCTTCATTGGCGACAAGGATGTGACCAGGTTGCCCGCCACCGACCGTGACGTGTCGATGGTGTTTCAAAGCTATGCCCTGTTTCCGCACATGACGGTCATGGAGAATGTCAGCTACGGGCTGAAATTCTCGGGTTTTGACAAGGCGGAAACCAAGGAAAAGGCGCTGGCCGGGTTGGGGCTGGTCGGGTTGACGGGGTATGGCGGCCGCCTGCCGTCGGAACTTTCGGGCGGCCAGCAGCAGCGGGTTGCCGTCGCGCGGGCGCTGGTGCTGGAGCCGCAGGTGTTGCTGTTCGACGAGCCACTGTCGAACCTTGACGCCAAGCTGCGCCGTCAGGTGCGCGAAGAAATCCGCGAGATCCAGCAGAAGCTTGGCCTGACCGTGGTCTACGTCACCCATGATCAGGAAGAGGCGCTGGCGGTTTCCGACGAGATCGTGGTGATGCGCAACGCCGCCATCGCCCAGAAGGGCACCCCGCGTGAGCTTTATGAGGCCCCCGCCGATGCCTTTGTCGCCGACTTCATCGGGGAAGCGAACCTTATCGAGGTCGAGATCACGGCGCTCGAGGGGACCACGGCCACCGTGCGGATCGCCGACTACACCCACCGCCTGCCGTCACGTGGCCTGCGCCAGGGCCCGGCCAAATTGGCCGTGCGCCCATCACGGATGCGGCTGGTGGCAGGGGCAGGCGACGGCGTGGCGGCGGTGATCGACAAGGCCACCTATGTGGGCAGTCGGATGGAATACACCGTGACCGCCGCCTTCGGCACTGTCTTTGCGGTGCTCGACGATGTGGTGACCCCGTTCCAGGTGGGTGACGCCGTCACGATTTCCTTCGCCGCCTCGGGCCCGGTGCTGATCCCGGCCGATCAGCGGAGATAGGCCGCTGTGGCCAGTGCCTGCACCGCCTCGAACACCCCGGCGCCTGCCACGACCACACGGCCACCACTGGCAATCGCGTCGTCCGCGTTGACTGCCTCGGCGCCTCCGCCGGCCTCGACCACGATCAGGTGGCCGGCCAGAAAATCCCAGGCGTTCATGTGTTCCTCGACGTAGCCGAGAATCCGCCCGGACGCGACATAGGCCAGCGACAACCCCCCCGACCCGTTGCGCCAGAACACCGTTCCGGCATCGGTGGCCAGATTGACCAGCGCCTTGATGCCACCGGCCCGGGTGCGGCCCGAGAATCCCACGCCGAGCGATCCCTCGCGCAGGCTGGTCTTGGCCGAGCAGCGGATCGGCCGATCATTGCAGAACGCGCCGCCCCCCCGCACCGCATGATGCAACTCGTCATGCACAGGGTCGTGGACCACGCCGATCACCGTCTGCCCCTGATGGACGCAGGCGATGATCACGCACCATTGCGGAATGCCGTTGATGAAGTTCGTGGTGCCGTCGATCGGGTCGATCACCCAGGTATAGCCGCTGGAGCCGGGCGTGGGCGCGCCCTCCTCGCCCACAATCCCGTCTTCGGGGAAGGCCTTCCTCAGGGCAGCCCGGACAGCCAGTTCGACATTGCGGTCCGCCTCGGACACGAAATCCTGATGCCCCTTCACGTCGATGGTCAATTGATCCCACTTGCGAAAGTAGTCCAGCGCCAGCGCTCCTGCCGTGCTGGCAATTTGGCGGGCGGCGGTGTATCGGGCGGAAAGGTCGGTCATGGCATGTCCCTTGTTCAGTATGCGCAGGACCCTACCAGTCCGAACCTGCCAAGGGAATTGACCGCGTGATTCTGACCCGATACCGCGCAGCGATCTTCGATCTGGATGGCACGCTGGTCCACAGCGAACCGGCCTGGGAAGCGGCCAAGCGCCGCGTTCTGCACCGCCTTCGGGTCGAGGTTCCGCAAACCACCTATGACGCCTTCGTCGGTCGCGGCCTGCGCGGCTTTCTGACCGAGGTGATGGGTCAAGACCTGACTGACGCCCGCCGCACGGATCTTGCCAACGAGATCGGCGCCGAGGCGGATGTCCTGCTGCCGCTCTTGCGCCAGCCCATCCCCGGGGCCGCGCAGTCGGTGATCCGGCTGACCGAAGCGGGACTTCGCATTGCCGTCTGCTCCTCGTCGCCGCGCCGCCATATTCATGCGGCGCTGGATCAGCTTGGACTGGTGGATCGTGTAAGCGCAATCGTGTCGGGCGCTGACCTGCCGCGCGGCAAACCGGACCCGCTGCCCTATCTGGAAACCCTGCGCCTCCTCGACCTAGGCCCCGCCGAGGCTTTTGCGGTCGAAGACGCTTTGCCCGGGGCAATCTCGGCCCATGCGGCGGGCCTTGACGTTGTCGGGATCGGCCCGGAACACCTGACACGCGGCTTTTCGGACTATTGCCGCGTTCAGGTGCCGGACTATTCGAGCTTTGACCGGATGATGTTTTCGTGACGCCGCTTTGGCATACCAAACTGGGCCGGTGAATTTGGGTCCGGTACTGATGGATCAAACCTGTCCATGGGCGGAAAGGATCCCTGCATCGATGATTTCGCCCGGCAGTTGATGGCGGCCATTGAGACCTGGTCTGGTTGCAGGCGAATGACCGCTAATGGGATGTGTCGGCTGCTTCCCCCGACGCGGGGTTATCCTGAAGCGGGATGACCCCTCACCAGCAGGAGAAGCTGCCATGTATGCAAAGAAGACGGGAAGCGTTGAAGGGCTTGCCGTCATCGGGATCGACTTCGGCACGGGCGGGCGCCGGATCCTCGGGCGGATCACCAGACGCGGCAGCCGTTATTTGAGGATGCGGTTCGTGCAGGCGGCGAAGGTGATCATGATGCGGCAGAACAGGTGGGCCGACTTCAGCTTCGGTCATTGGTTGTCCGAAGCGGTGACGCGGATGCCGCGCAACAAGGCGGCCTTCACCTTGGCCAACAAGCTTGCCCGAACCGCCTGGAGCCTTCTGCCCCACGGCACCCGGTTCGGCGCACCAAGAGGTGTGGCCATGGAAGCGATCTGAAGCAGCCACGGCCAAGACGGAGTTCGCGACGAAGACGACAGCACGGAACGGAACGGAACGGAGAAGATACGCCCCCAGAGTCTGACGACCCATTAGGTCTTCATGGACCTTGCCGCCAATGCGACCGCGGCGCGTGCGTAACCCCATCAAGGTCACGACCCGCGAGCCGATCAACAGGCCGGATACATATGAGCGATTTTCCAGGCCGTGCGAAATCTCGGGTGCGAACAGCGGCCGACACGTACATTGGGTCGGGCATGTCCATAGCGGGCCGAACTTCGGTATGGAGCGCAAAGCGGACAGTCGCATGGTTTGCCGATGAGTCCGGTCCCTGCACAAGCTCCGTTCCATACTGCTCCTGCTTCACGCTGCTCAGACCAGGGCAGCAGCAGGGCTTGGCACCGTTCTGATTTGATCGAGCACGCGTGATCGCTCTGGTTTACCTTTCAAGCCAATGACGATCTGGCTAGGCTTCTTGCAGTTTCTCAGCCGAGGATACCTGAATGCGTGCAGTCGCTTCCCCCGTCGTTCACATTGACGACGACCGTTTCAAGGTCACCGAATGGCGTTTTGTGCCGGGTGCTGAAACCGGCTGGCATCGGCATGGACATGATTACGTGATCGTGCCCCTGACCGATGGGCGGCTGGTCCTTGACCTTCCCGGCGGCCAGACGTCCGAGGCGCTGCTGAAGCAAGGCGTGCCCTATTCACGGCGCGAGGGGGTGGAGCATAACGTCATCAATGGCTCCGACAGCCAGCCGCTGGCGTTTCTGGAAGTCGAGGTGGTGGACGACGCGCAAGCCCATCGCCGCCGGGGCACGATGGTGGCGATGATGGCGGCCTTCAACGCCCGCGATGTTGAGGGCGTGATGGCCTGCATGGCCACCGATTGCGCCTTTCACGCCTCGGCCGGGCCCGAGGCCGAGGGCCAGCGCCATATCGGCCGCGAGGCGGTGCGGCGAGCGACGGCGGCGGTTCTCGAGACCTTCCCGGAGGCGGCCTGGACCGAAGGCAAGCATGTGGTTGCAGGCGACACCGGCCTTTCGAGCTGGCGCTTTGTCGGTCGCCGCGCCGATGGCAGTGGTGTAGATGTGCGGGGCTGCGATGTCTTTGCCTTCGACGGCGACCTGATCGCGGTCAAGGACAGCTACCGCAAGGCGCGCGGCTGATCAGCGGTTATAGCGGATGAACGGCGTCTGCTTGCCGATCCGGTCGTAAAGGCGACGGCCCACGGCGTTGAAATCCTGGGTCAGCCAATAGACTGCCGGGGTGCCATTGGCATCGGCGGCGGCATAGACCGCTTCGATCAGCTTGCGGCCAAGTCCGGTACTGCGGGCCTCGGGGGCGACATACAGGTCCTGCAGGTAGCAGACGTTCTCGATCTTCCAGCAATGGCGGTGGAAGAGGTAATGCGCAAGGCCCATAGCCTGCCCGTCGACAAGGGCGATCAAGCCATTGAAATCCTGCGGGTCATTGGCCAGCAGCCGGGCAAAGGTGCTGGCGTAGACCGCCTCGGGCACCGTGGTCTGATAATAGTCCAGATAGCCGGTCCACAGGCGCCGCCAATCAGCTTCGTCGCTGGCGATGATAGGTCGGATTGTGATCTCGGGCATGGCGTCTCCGGCGGGAAAGGGCCGGCCACCTCTTGGGGCAGCCGGCCAGGCTGGGGAAAGCCCTACTTCAACAGGTCCGCAACCGGAATGGCCTCGGAGATCGTCCATTCATCCACCACGCCGGGCTTGCCGGCATTGGTTTCGACGATCAGATAACGCGCCTGGTTCTGGTGGTGGATTTCCGAGGTGAAGGTGCGCGGGCCAAAGAGCGTCGGCTCGGCGGTCATCTTTTCCAGTTCCGCCACCACGGCAGCGGTCTCGGTGGTGCCGGCGCGTTCCACTGCCTTGGCCCAGACATCGATCATCACGTAGCCGGGATAGACATACTGGGTGCTGGGATCGCCGCCGGTGACTTCCTTGTACTTGGCGTTGAAGGCCGTCACCTCGGGGTTCGGGTCATCGCCGTAGATCGATCCCTGCACGGGCACGAAGAAGTTCGACAGGTCCGGCACCGCCGACAGCCAGTAGCTGCCGTCCACGCCCGAGCCGTTGAGGATCATCGAGTTGATCCCGGCGGCACGGATCTGTTTGATGGCCGAAACCGCGCCCGGCATCATGGTGCAGAGCATGATGGCATCGGGCTCTTCCGGCAGGGCCTTGATGCGGGTGATCTGGGCGGCGATCGAGGCGTCCTCGTTCAGGAAGGTATCCTCACCCACCAGCGTGGCGTCAGCCAGCTTTGGCAACATCCAGTCAAAGCCGTCGCAGATGCCCTTGTTGTATTCGGTCCAGGTGTCGAGGAGGCGATAGAAGGTGCGGGCCTCTTTCTTGTTGTAGGACCATTCGGCCATGGTGGCGCCCTGAACGGCGGCCAGAACCGAGGCCGAGAACGAGTTCGGGCCAACGCCCTGAATCCCGGCCTTTATGGACTCGGCGCAGAGGAAGAACGATGGCAGACCCGCACTTTCAGCGGTCAGCGCGGCGGGCGAGCCGAAGTCGTAGTCGCAGGACACCACGACCATGTCGGCCCCGGCGTCGATGACGGTCAGGCCGGCCTTGGCACCTTCGGCACGGTCAGTCTTGGTGTCGGCATTGACCACCTCGATCTGCTTGCCCAGAAGCCCGCCCGCGGCGTTGATCTCGGAGATCCGGATCATGGCGGCATCTTGCGCGGGTTTGTCATAGGCCTGCATGAAGCCGGTTTCGGCGGTGGCAAAGCCGACAACGATCCTGTCGTCGTTGTCGGCCAGCGCCGGTGCCGTCAGGCAGGTGGTGGCAGCCAGAGCGGTCAGAAGTCTTTTCATCGAAGTCTCTCCTTGCTGGTTGGTTTCTCAGGTCTTGGGGCTTTGCAGGCCCTTGGTTTCCGAAGCTGCCCGAGCGGGCAGGCTCAGGTCGCGGTTGCCCATGATCCCGGCGGGCCGGAACATGAGGATGAGGATCATGACGACGCCGAGGCCGATCTCCTGCACGCCCCCCGGCAGGGCGAAGGTGGTGGTGCCGATCTCGACCCCGGCCTCCAGCCAGCGTAGGGTCTGGATCAGGGTGGACAGAATCAGCACGCCCAGGACAGCGCCAGAGAGGCTGCCCATGCCGCCCACGACCAGCATCGACAGGGTGATGAAGGTCAGGCCAAGATAGAAGGTGTCGGGCGTGACGATGCCGATGGAATGGGCGTAAAGCGCTCCACCCATGCCCATGATCGCGCCCGAGATCACAAAGGCGATCAGGCGGGCGCGGGGGATGTCGACGCCGCTGGCCGCCGCCGCCGTCGGCTCATCGCGGGCCGCGCGCAGCGCAAGGCCGTGGCGCGAGATGCCATAGGCCCAGGCCGCAAAGACCGCGATCAGAGCGGCGATCAGATAGGGCCAGATCGACCGGATGATCGGGATGCCGACGACGGAAGAGGTCGCCGCCGTGACGCTGTCCCAGTTCGAGTAGATCGAGTTGACCATGGCCAGCATGGCGAAGGTGGCGATCGAGGCGGCGATGCCGGACAGTCGCATCAGCACCGACCCGAAGATCAGCGCCCAGAGTGCGGCCCATCCGGCCGCCAGCCCCGCAGAAGCCCAGTAGGGGATCTCGGTCTGCATCAGCCAGTCAGGCAGGCCGGGCATCGACAAGCCTTTCATCATCGGCTTGATCGTGGTCCAGGCCGCGACATAGCCGCCAAGGCCGGCAAAGGCGATGTGGCCGAACGAGATGACACCGGAGTTTCCGACGAAGACCCAGAGGCCGACGACGAAGATCACCTTCAGAAAGATGTCGATGATGGTCTGGTTGAAGGGCTTTGACCCTGCCGCCAGAGCGACGAGCGCGAAGGCGACGAGGAGCAGCCCGAGGAGTACCGGCGTGGCGATGGAGCGGCGGGCGACGGAACCGTGGGAGACGGGGTGGGACATCACACACGCTCCCTGGTGCCACGGGCAGAGAGGAGTCCTTGCGGCCGGAAGATCAGCACAAGGATCACCGCGCCATAGACAAAGGCATCGCGGAAGGCGCGGGCGTCAGGCGGCAGGATCACCTGCATCACCGTGGCGATGGCGCCCAGAAGGAATCCGGCCAGAACCGCTCCCGCAAGGCTGCCCATGCCGCCGATCACCGTGGCGATGAAGGCCATCAGCATGACGTTTGCCCCCATCATGATATTGGCCGTGCCGGTCTGTGACCCGAGGATCAGCGCAATCGCCGCCGCCAGCGCGCCCGACAGGGCAAAGGCCCCCATGATCACCCGGTTGGCCCTGACCCCCAGCATCCGCGCCATGGTGAAGTTCTCGGCCGCCGCCCGCATTTCCAGGCCAAAGCGGGTGCGGCGCAGGAAAGCGGTCAGGCCAAAGAGCACCACCATGGTCACCGCGATGGTGATGATCTGCAACAGCGGGATGCGCGCGCCAAGGATCTCGACCGGTTGGCTGAGGGACGGCAGCAGGGAGATGCTCTTTGGCCGGCTGGAGAACAGCATCAGCAGGAAGTAGCGGATGACAAAGCCCAGCGCGAAGGAAGCGATCATCATGGTCGCGGGATTGGTCCTGCGAAAGCGGCGGAAGACCACGGCCTCGGAGGCAACCGACAACCCGGCCCCGATGGCCAGCACGAAGGGGATCAAGAGAAACCACGGCAGGTTGCCGGCAAAGATGATGGCCACGGCATCGACCGAGGGCCAGAGAAGCGCGAAGACTGAGGCGGCGATCACATCGCCATGGGCGAAGTTCACCAGCCGCATGACGCCGAAGATCAGCGCGATGCCCAAGGCGCCAAGGGCGTAAAGCGATCCCAGGGAGAGTGCATCGAAGATGACCTGCAAAAGGCTGCCCATCAGTGATCTCCGTATCCGAAATAGGCCGCCTGCATCGCCTCTGACTGACCCAAGGCGCGGGCGTCGCCATCCAGCAGAATCTCGCCCCCGCGCATCAGCATCATCCGACCGCCCACGATCATGGCGCGGGTCGAGGATTGCTCGACGATCAGAAGGGTCAGCTTGCGCTCGGCGCGCAGCGCGATCAGGCGTTCATAGACCTGATCGGTGATGTTGGGGGCGAGGCCGAGCGAGGGTTCGTCAATCGCAACAAGGCGCGGGTTGGTCATCAGCGCGCGTCCGATCACCAGCATCTGCTGCTGGCCGCCCGACAGAAGGCCGGCCTGGGTGTGGCGGCGATCCTTGAGGATCGGGAAGGTGGCATAGACCGCTTCCAGCTCGGTCGCGGCGCGGGCTTTCCAACCGCGCTCAGCGGAGCGCATGCCGGTGCCGACCATCAGGTTTTCCTCGATGGTCAGGCTGCCGAAGACCTCGCGTCCCTCGGGCACCATGGAAAGGCCAAGGCGGGCGATGTCCTCGGGGGCGCGGCCGGTGATGTCATGGTCGGCAAAGTCGATGCGGCCACCGGAGGGCGGTGTCACCCCCGCTATGGCGCGCAGAAGCGAGGATTTCCCGGCCCCGTTCGGCCCGGTGATGAAAAGGATCTCCCCCTCGGCCATGGTGAAGGTCACGCTGCGGACGGCAGTCAGGCGGCCATAGCGGACCGAGACATTGGAGAGCGCCAGAAGGCTCATTCCATCACCTCCAGCACGGGCAGATTGGTGTCGGCGGCGGTGCCCATATAGGCATGGCGCACGCGCTCGCTGGCGCGGATGGCGGCGGGGCCGCCGGTCTCGATCACCACGCCCGAATCCAGCACCACGACATGATGGCATAGGTCCAGCACCAGCCCGACATTGTGTTCGATCAGCAAGACGCCGCAGCCCATTTCGCTGGCGATGCGGCGGATCAGGGCGGACAGATCCTGCGCCTCTTGCGCGCTCATCCCGGCGGCGGGTTCGTCCAAGAGGACGAAGGCGGGCTTGCGCATCAGCGCCCGGCCAATCGCGACCCGGCGTTCGTCGGTATAGGGCAGCGTGCCCGCGATGCGGTCCGCCAAGGGGGCGATGCCGACCCAGTCGAGCATTGCTTCGGCCTCGGCAATGGCGGCGGCGCGGGAAAGGCCAAGGCCCACCCCGGTTACCTCCAGATTGTCGATGACCGGCAGATCGCGGAACAGCCGCCCGCCCTGAAAGGTGCGGGCGATGCCCCGGCGGCGCACCTCATGCGGCTTCAGGCCGGAAAGGGGCTGGCCGTCCAGCCGGACAGTCCCTTCCGTGGCGGGTTGAAATCCGGTCAGCACGTTGACAAGGGTGGTCTTGCCGGCCCCGTTCGGGCCGATCAGCCCGACGATCTGGCCGGAAGTCACCTTCAGGTCCACCTCGGACAGGGCGCTTAGCCCTGCGAAGGCGACCGATACCCTGTCCGCGCTGAGATCGCTCATTTCGCTCCTTTCCTGCCGTCGCGGGTAATGAGGTAGGAACCGCTGGCATCCAGCCGTGCGGTCCAGCCCGGTTCGATCACGATGGTGGTGGTGACCTCTTCGATGACGGCGGGCCCTTTGACCCTGGCCCCGACACCCAGGGGGGTGCCGTCATAGATCGGCGTGCGCACCCGTTTGCCATCGGCCGAAAACACCGCGTCGCGGTGACCCTTGATGGCTTTCGCAGGCGTGGCGCCCTTGCCGATGGTCATGCGTTCGGGCTTGTCGACCACGCCGTAGACCGTGCTTTCGATGTTCA
>PNJK01000083.1 GCA_013821825.1 Rhodobacter sp. | reverse complement strand
GGGGCGCGCCAGACGGTTGCGCACCACCCAGAAAAGCCGGGTCTGCGCCCGGGTGATCGCGACATAGGCCAGCCGCTTCCAAAGCGGCATCCCGGCCTCGCTGCGCCCGGACTGGGCGGCGGCGTAAAGGTCGGGGGCAAAGACCTGCACCTCGTCCCACTGGCTGCCTTGCGCCTTGTGGATCGTCACCGCCGCACCGTGCAGGAACGCCGCCCCCATCCGCGCGGCATGCGGGATGAAGGGTTCCTCCTCGTCCGGCTTCTCGATCTTGATGATGGATGCGGCCGAGACCTGAGGTTCCTCCGCCCCCACGACATGCAGCTTGGCAAAGCCTTCGCGGTTGCCCTCGCCCAGATAAATCACCTGCGCGCCCTTGATGAGACCGCGTGCCTCCAGGTCGATCCGCTTTTTCCGGTGCTTCAGGGGTAGTTCGATCCCATCGCAGATCAGCGGCTCGCCGGGCAAAAGCTGATCCTCCGGCGCACCGTAAGCACCCCGGAACGCGTGGATCAGCCGGATTCGCGTGGCGTTGCGCCAGACCAGCACGGGGCTGCGCGCCATCAGCCCGGCCTCGACCCGTTCGGCCCAGACCACCCGGTCATCGGCTCGGGCCTTTTCCTCGACCATGCGCTCGAAGGCCTCGAACCCCAGCCGCTCATCGGCCAGCGCATGCGCGAGGTCGAGGATCGGGTTATCCTCGGCCTGCCGGTGGATGCGCGACAAGGTCAGCTTGCGCTCCTCGGGCAGTTTGTCGAAGACCATCTCGCCCGATGAGCCCACCGGGGCCAGCTGTGCGGGGTCGCCGAACAGCACCAGCACCGGGAAAATCTCGCGCAGGTCGTCCAGCTGGCGTTCATCCAGCATGGAGCTTTCGTCGACAAAGCCCACGTCCAGCGGTTCCTCCCGCCGCTTCCAGCCCTTGATGAAATCGCTGCCCTTCAGCCCGGCCGCCGCCAGCGCCCCGGGGATCGAGGCGACCTGAGCATAGAACGCATACGCCCGGTCAAGCGCCACATCAGTCAGCCCCTCGACCACCGGGCGCGGGCCGGTGCCCGCCAGCCATTCGGCGATCTTTTCGTATTGCGGGTCATAGACCGGGGTATAGAGGATCCGGTGGATCGTCGTCGCCGGCACCCCGCGCAAGCGCAGCACCGATGCCGCCTTGTTCGTCGGCGCCAAAATTGCCAGCGTCCTGCGGTCCTTCCTGCGCCGCCCCTCATAATCGCCCGAGACCACGTCGACCCCCGCCGATTTCAGGCTGCGGTACATCTCGGCCAGAAGCATCGTCTTGCCCGACCCGGCCTTGCCCACCACGGCCAGGACCGTTGCCTTGCCCTCGGTCATCGGTGTGGTCACACCCTCGGCAAGATCAATTCCATGCCCGACCAGCGCGGCCGCCAGACGGTCGAAGGCCTCGGCCTGGTCATCGGAAAAGGTAAGTGCCGGAGCCTGCATCGCCAGACCATAGCCCCGCCGGCCGCCAAGCGTAAGGCCCCGGCCTAATGCACCCGCCGCCGCGCCCGGAATACCAGCGGATCCTCCGTTTGGCTCTCTTCGCCAATCTCGCGCCGGGCCAGGGTCAGGGCTTCCTCCACCTTCGACGCAAGATCGGGCAGATCGTTGGCAAGGGCATAGCTGTGCAGATCCGACAACACGTCCAAGATCCAGTCATGGCGCATGAAACCCTCGGGGCGAACATATTGCATCGGCGCCCGCACGCCCTGACCGCCCGCAATCCTGCGACAGCGACCGAACCAGAGCACGGATCGCGGACCCGTCCGAAGCCAGAGATATGCTCGCTTGGGTAAACCCTTGATTAATGGCTGTGGCTCATCGCCCGAGGCTCGCCTCCAGCGTGTCTTCGAACGTCCGCAGCCCCGTGCGCGGCGCCTGCACCAGCACCGCCATGTTGCCCGGCTTGTGCTTGTTCTTCCACATCAGCATATGGGCGCGCGGGATCTCGGCCCAGGGGAAGACCTCGGACATGCAGGGGTCAAGCCTGCGCTCCACCATCAGCTTGTTGGCGCTGGCCGCCTGCTTCAGATGCGCGAAATGGCTACCCTGCAGGCGCTTTTGATGCATCCACATGTAGCGCACGTCAAAAGTGCAGTTGAACCCGCTGGTCCCGGCACAGATCACGACCATGCCACCCTTCTTGCAGACCAGAGAGGACACCGGAAAGGTTGCCTCGCCCGGGTGCTCGAACACCATGTCCACGTTCACGCCCTTGCCCGTGATATCCCAGATCGCCTTGCCGAAGCGCCGCGCCTCTTTCAGCCAGGTGTTGTACTCCTCGCTGTTCACCTTGGGCAGCTGCCCCCAGCACTTGAACTCATTGCGGTTGATCACGCCCTTCGCGCCCAGCGACATGACGAAATCGCGCTTGGCCTCGTCGCTGATCACCCCGATCGCGTTGGCGCCTGCGGTGTTGATCAGTTGGATCGCGTAGGATCCAAGTCCGCCCGAGGCGCCCCAGACCAGCACGTTCTGCCCCGGTTTCAGATCATGCGGTTCGTGCCCGAAAAGCATCCGGTAGGCGGTGGCCAGCGTCAGCGTATAGCAGGCACTTTCCTCCCAGGTCAGGTGCTTCGGGCGCGGCATCAACTGTTGCGCCTGCACCCGGGTAAACTGCGCGAAAGACCCGTCCGGCGTCTCATAGCCCCAGATCCGTTGGCTGGGCGAGAACATCGGATCGCCCCCGTTGCACTCTTCGTCGTCACCGTCATCCTGATTGCAGTGGATCACCACCTCGTCGCCGACCTTCCAGCGCTTGACCTTGTCGCCAACCGCCCAGACGATGCCCGAAGCATCCGAGCCCGCAATGTGATAGGCCGCCTTGTGGGCATCGAACGGGCTGATCGGTTCGCCCAGGCCGGCCCAGACCCCGTTGTAATTGACCCCGGCAGCCATCACCAGGACCAGCACTTCATTGCTGTCGATGGTCCAGGTGTCGACGACCTCTTGCTGCATCGCCACATCCGGGGCGCCGTGCCGATCCCGCCGGATCGCCCAGGCGTACATCTGCTTTGGCACATGACCAAGTGGCGGCATCTCGCCCAGCGCGTAGAGGTCCTTCTTGGGCGCATCATAGATTGCAGGTGCAGATTGCGTGTCCAAAGCCAAACCAGCCTCCATCTGTCATGCCGCGCCGCAGAATCGGCGGGCCTTGAGCGCAGATAATATTCTTGCGCGCAACTTTGCAATAGCTTGATTGCCATATTTTGAAATTTTATGTCTGCGGCGTTGCAGCAATATCAGACGTCAGGCACCGACGCCGCATAGAAGTCCAGCAGCCGCCGCTCGGCTGCGACCGGCTGCAAACCGCCGGTGACCATGCCCCGCGCGATCAGGGGACCAAGCCCTTCGTCCAGTACCGCAGCAATACCCCGTGGCGGCAACTTCAACACCGCCCCTGCCACCTGCAGCCGCCCGATCAGGTCTTCGACCCTCGCGCTCAATTCGGCGCGCGACGCGGCACCCTCACCCAGCGCCCGGGCCACCAGCGGCACCGGCAGCACCGGCACCACCTCGCCGATCGCCGTCATCAGCCGCGCGCCCAGCCCCTCGACCGTTCCACCCTCGATCAGAAACCGGCTTAGCGAAACGGGCTTCCCAAAGGCCGCCGCTGCCGTGCCGAACCCCTTGAACCGTCCGCGGAGCCGCCTCCACAGCAATATCAGCGCCTGAAAGCCTACCCGGATGGGCCTAATCCGGAACTGCCGCTTTTCCTGACCGGCTGCCGCCACCAGAATCCGGTCCTCCAGCACCCGGTCATAGGCCAGCCCGACCGGCACAAAGACCACATCCCGCCCCGCCGGATCGAACCCCTCGACGATATAGGACAAGAGGCCCATCTTCGCCGGCCCCACCCGGCCATCAAGGCTCAGCCCGCCTTCGGGAAACATCGCCTGCGTCGTGCCTTCCTGCGTCGCCATCTGCACATAGCGCGCCAGCACCTTGCGATACAGGGCGTTGCGGCTGCCGCGCCGGATGAAATAGGCCCCCATCGCCCGGATCATCGCGCTCAACGGCCAGATCCGTGCCCATTCCCCCACCGCATAGGACAGCGCCGCCCGGCCCGCGACCAGCCAGGTGATCAGCACATAGTCCACGTTGCTGCGATGGTTCATCACGAAGATCACGGTGGCCTTCGGGTCGACGTGGGCCAGTTCCTTGTCCACCTTTCCCACTCGCACCCGATACAGCATGCGGCTCAGACCCTTCGCCGCACGCGTGGCAAAGCCGAAATACAGCGTGGACGAAAACCCCGGCACAATTTCGCGCGCATAGCGCCGCGCCTCCTCGAAGGCCACCTCGCCCGGCACCCCGGTTTCCGCGGCATGCGCCATCGCCGCAGCCACCACCTTCGGGTCATAGGCCAGCCGCGCCACCATGTCGGACCGCTGCGCCAGCTTGAACAGGTCGATCTTCCGGTCGAGCCGAGCGTTCAGACGCTGCATTGCGCGCTCGGCCCGTCGCCGGAAAATCCAGCGGACCGAGGGGAACAGGAAATGCGTGGCAAAGCTGATCGTGACAAAGCCAAGGATCAGGATCAAAAGCCACAGGGGAACTTCGACAGCACGAAACATGATCGGCAGCCTGTCAGGCTTGAACCGCCCCGTAAATCCCGCTGCCGCAGATCGGCGATCCAGCTTGGGCGAATCGCCCATCCGGACGTAGGCTGCGGCTTCGGCCAATCAATCAGGATCGGAATACGTCATGACCAGAATTGTCGTCGGCCTGCTGCTTCTGCTTACCCTGTCCTCCTGCGGCATCATTTAGGCCGGACCGGGCAAGGGCACCGTCCATCGAATCTGCCGCTTGACCGGGTTAAGCAAAGCTGCTCCGGCGGATGTTTGATTGCGTTTTGGCCTAGTCAAAGGCCAGCACCGCTGTGGCGACCACCGAAGCAAGCAGCGCAATGGCCAGTTTTGCCATCATCGCCGCCTGTTGCGCAGCTTGCGCATCGCCCTTCATCGCCCGCGCGCCCAGCCGCTTGTTGATGACAATCACCCCCAGAAGGGCGACCACCAGCGCGAGTTTGAGGTAGAACCAGAGGCTCTGCCCAGAAAATCCGCCGATCCGGGTGAAGGTCATGATGATTCCGGTCAGCACCAGTGTCCCGACTGCCGCGCTGCCGATCTTGGAGAAAAGCTGGATGGCCTGACCCAAAGCCGGTCGCCCCGCTGGATCCGCTCCCGGGATCCTTGCGGCCAGCAGCGGAATCCCGAAAGACGCCACCCCGCCAAGCGCCAGAGCCATGAAATGCAACCAGAACAAGGCAAGGTTCAGAAGATCCATCACGTCCTCCCGTTTGCCGCATCCAAGACTTGTTGCAGCCACCTGTCAATCGCGCGATTCAAGCACGCGATCATGCCGCGGCGCAGCGATTGACATTGGCATGAAATGTCCCCTATTCATCCCATGACGCAATAAAATTACCCTACCGACTCACGAGATCCCGATGTCCAAAGACGCGCCCTGGCTTTTCCGCACCTATGCCGGCCATTCCACGGCCGCGGCGTCGAACGCGCTTTACCGCGGCAACCTTGCCAAGGGGCAGACCGGGCTTTCGGTGGCATTCGATCTGCCGACCCAGACCGGTTATGACAGCGACGACCCCCGCGCCCGGGGCGAGGTCGGCAAGGTCGGCGTCCCCGTGGCCCATCTGGGCGACATGCGGGCGCTGTTTCAGGACATCCCGCTGGAGCAGATGAACACCTCGATGACGATCAACGCCACCGCCCCCTGGCTTCTGGCGCTTTACATCGCGGTGGCTGAAGAGCAGGGGGCCGATATCTCGGCCCTGCAAGGCACGGTTCAGAACGACATCATCAAGGAATATCTCTCGCGCGGCACCTATATCCTGCCGCCCGAACCGTCGTTGCGGCTGATCACCGATGTTGCCGCCTACACCGGCCAGCACCTGCCGAAGTGGAACCCGATGAACGTCTGCAGCTACCACCTGCAAGAGGCCGGGGCGACGCCGGAACAGGAACTGGCCTTTGCCCTCGCCACCGCCTGCGCTGTCCTTGATGATCTGAAAGTGAAAGTCCCGGCGGCAGATTTCCCGACAATGGCGGGCAGAATGTCGTTTTTTGTCAATGCCGGCATCCGCTTCGTGACCGAGCTTTGCAAGATGCGCGCCTTCACCGCCCTCTGGGACCAACTCCTCGAATCCCGCTATGGCATCACCGATCCCAAATTCCGCCGCTTCCGCTATGGCGTGCAGGTGAACTCCCTTGGCCTGACCGAACAGCAGCCGGAAAACAACGTCACCCGCATCCTGATCGAGATGCTGGCCGTCACCCTTTCCAAATCCGCCCGCGCCCGCGCCGTCCAGCTTCCCGCCTGGAACGAGGCGCTTGGCCTGCCCCGCCCCTTCGATCAGCAATGGTCACTTCGGATGCAGCAGGTCCTGGCTTATGAGACGGACCTGCTGGAATACGACGATCTCTTCGACGGCAATCCGGCCATTGACCGCAAGGTCGAGGCGCTGAAGGCGGGCGCGCTGGAAGAGCTTGCCCATATCGACGCCATGGGCGGCGCAGTCGCGGCCATCGCTTACATGAAATCCCGCCTGGTCGACTCCAATGCCGACCGCATTGCCCGCATCGAATCCGGCGAAACCACGGTCGTCGGGGTGAACTGCTTCACCACTTCGGAACCCTCGCCCCTCACCACCGGCGACGGGCTGATCATGCAGGCCGATCCCCTGGCCGAGGCAGACCAGATAGCGCGACTGACCCAGTGGCGCGCCTCCCGCGACGCCGACGCCGTGACGGCCTCGCTCGCCGCACTGCGGCAGGCCGCTCAGACCGGCGCAAACATCATGCCAGCCTCGATCCGATGCGCCAAAGCCGGAGTCACCACCGGCGAATGGGGTGCCGCGATGCGCGCGCTTTACGGCGAATACCGGGCGCCGACCGGCGTCAGCCAGAACCCCTCCAACCGCACCGAAGGACTGGAACCCGTCCGCGATGCCGTCGCCGCCGTGACCAGCAAGCTTGGCCGCCCCTTGCGCCTTCTCCTCGGCAAGCCCGGCCTTGACGGCCATTCCAACGGCGCCGAACAGATCGCCACCCGCGCCCGCGACTGCGGGATCGAGATCACCTATGACGGCATCCGCCTGACCCCGGCTGAGATCGTCGCCGCCGCACAAGACCGCAAGCCGGATGTCATCGGCCTCTCTATCCTTTCCGGCAGCCACCTGCCGCTGATCCGCGAAACCCTCGATCTTCTGCACCAGGCGGGTCTGTCACAGACCCCCCTTGTCGTCGGCGGCATCATCCCCGACGAAGACGCCCGGACCCTTACCGCCATGGGGGTGGCAAGGGTCTATACGCCCAAGGATTTCCAGCTGAACCGGATCATGCTTGATCTTGTGGCTTTGGCCGATCCCGCCCCTGTCGCTGCGCAATAGCCCCGACCCAGGGACCTCCGGTTTTCCCGACTTTTCTGCCGGCATCCCTCGCCCAGACCCGAGTGAAAGGCCTGACCATGCGCCGCCCTGCTTCTGGCGGCTATCGCCAGCCCTGCCTTCGCCGAGCCTCCCTACCCAGAGGCCCTGCAGTCGCTTCTCGACTACCACGCCGCCGCCTGCACCGCGCAAGGCGGCGCACTGACCGTTTCCCAAGATGTGGTGACCCAGGCCTTCCTCTTCGGCCCCGAAGATCCCGCGCTCCTCCTCGACAGCCGCAAGCTTTCCTGCTCCACCGCCAAGGCCATGTTCTGCGCCGAAGGCATCGGCTGCGAGGTGAACGTCTTTGTCGGCGAAGCACGGCACAGCCTTGTTGTCCTCGACTGGTCGCTGGAGCCCGACGATGACCGCCAACACCTTCAGGTCACGATCTCAGGACTGCTACTGAACAGGCCCGACGCCACAAGCCACCGGATGACCTGGGACCGGGCCACGGCCTCTCTTGTCACGGTCGACTGACGCCCCCTTGCCAACCCCGGCGCGCGCCGCCTTAATGGCGGCCGCAGCTTTCGTTTGTCTTCACGAAAGGAAGACGGAAGGAAGACGCAGGGAAGACACGGAAAATTTTGGAAAATCAGACAGTTAACCCTGATTTTCTGCCCAGGGGGAATCATGACTGTCCATATCGGAGCCAAACCCGGCGACATCGCCGAAACCGTTCTGATGCCCGGCGATCCCTACCGGGCCCGCTGGGCGGCGCAGACTTTCCTCAAGGACGCGGTGCTGGTCAACGAGGTCCGGGGCATGCTGGGCTATACCGGCACCTGGAACGGCCACCGCGTGACGATCCATGGCTCGGGGATGGGTATGCCGTCGCTGTCGATCTACGCCAACGAACTGATCTGCGACCATGGCGCCAAGACCTTGATCCGCATCGGTTCCGCCGGTGCCCTGCCCGAACACGTCCAGGTGCGCGACGTGATCCTTGCCCAGACGGCCTCGACCATCGGCTCGCCCTCGCGCAGCATCTTCAGGGAACTGAACTTTGCGCCTGTCGCCGATTTCGGCCTTTTGTCCAAGGCTTACACCGCCGCGATCGCCAAGGGCACGCGCGTTCATGTCGGCGGCATCTACTCCTCCGACACCTTTTACGACGAACGCCCGGACCTGATGCGCGAACTGACCCGCCACGGCTGCCTTGGCGTAGAGATGGAGGCGGCGGAGCTTTACATGGTCGCCGCCCGCCACGGCGCGCGGGCACTGGCCGTCCTGACGGTGTCTGACCATATCGCCACGGGCGAGGCTCTGCCGTCAGACCAGCGCGAACGCAGCTTCGGCGCCATGGTCGAAATCGCGCTGGAAGCCGCGTTCCCGTGATCGTCATTTGCGCTGCGAGCAAAGGACGCTAGGCTTCTTCCAGCATATCGAAACGGAGCCTTCATATGCCGTCACGGCGCGTTCTTCTCATGCTTGGAACAGGGGCGGTCGCCGCAACCGCGATCGGCTATCCCTTGGTCTACCCTGCCTTCGGTGGGCAAGCGCTTGACGCACCGACGGCCTTTCAACGGGCAGAAGCAGGCGAGATCATCCTTGTCGATATCCGGCGTCCCGATGAATGGCAGGCAACCGGAACTGGGCGGGGCGCGCATCGCGTCGATCTGCGCCGTCCCGACTTCATCGAGACCCTGATCAAGCTTGTGGACGGCGACCTCAACCGCCCCGTCGCGCTGATCTGTGCCCGTGGCGTAAGATCGGCACGGATCGCCAACTTGTTGACCGAAAACGGTTTTACCATGATCATTGATGTGCCCGAAGGCATGCTCGGCTCCTCGGCTGGCCCCGGCTGGATCGCAAGGGGACTGCCGCTGGTCAATAGCTGACCGGCGCTTCAGCCTTGCATAAGGCGCGGCGCAGGGGTCTTCTGCCCGGAGCCGAACCGGAGTCCGCCATGCACCACCTCGCCCCACGCACCTGGGTCCCAGCCCGCTGCGAATCCCTGGTTCAACGTATCGCCCGGGAAGCTGCCGCCCCCTCAGCCGTCGTTGCCTCGCGGATCGAGGCGCTGATCGAGGCCAACTTGCAGATCCATGACCGCGACTGCTTCAACCTGAACCCTGCGACAAACGTGATGAACCCGCGGGCTGAGGCCGCGCTGTCACGCGGACTCGGCTCCCGACCATCGTTGGGCTACCCCGGCGACAAGTATGAAATGGGACTGGAGGCGATCGAAGAGATCGAGGTGATCACCGCCGAACTTGCCGCCGAAATCTTCGGGGCGAAATATGCCGAAATCCGGGTCGGCTCGGGCGCGCTGGCAAATCTCTACGGTTTCATGGCCTTGGCCAAACCGGGCGACAGCATCATCGCCCCTCCCGGCAGCATCGGCGGCCATGTCACCCATCACGCCGCGGGCTGTGCCGGGCTTTACGGGCTGGCGACCCACGCAGCCCCCATCGACGCCGACGGCTATTCCCTTGATATCACAGCCCTGCGAGATCTTGCCCACGCTGTCCGGCCGAAGATCATCACGGTCGGCGGCAGCCTGAACCTCTTCCCGCATCCGGTCGCCGAGGTCCGGAAGATCGCCGATCAGGTCGGCGCCAAGGTCCTGTTCGACGCGGCCCACCAATGCGGCATCATAGCGGGCGGGGTCTGGGCCAACCCGCTGACCGAAGGCGCGCATCTGATGACGATGAGCACTTACAAATCCCTCGGCGGTCCGGCGGGCGGCCTGATCGTGACCAATGACGCGGACATCGCCCAGCGCCTCGACGCGATTGCCTTCCCCGGCCTTACCGCGAACTTCGATGCCGCGAAATCGGCGGCGTTGGCGCTGACTTTGCTGGACTGGCGCGACCATGGCCGGGCCTATGGCAAGGCGATGGTCGACCTTGCCCGCGCCCTTGCGCAGGAGCTTCTTGCGCTGGGTCTGCCGGTCTTTTCGCCCGACCGCGGTGCCACCACCTCGCACCAGTTCGCGATCGAGGCGGCAGGTTTCGGCGGTGGTCAGGCGGCATCGAAGACCCTGCGCAAGGCCGGGTTCCTTGCCTGCGGCATTGGCCTGCCGATACCTGAGGTTGCCAATGATCTGAACGGCTTGCGCATCGGCACGCCGGAACTGGTGCGTCGTGGCGTCACCCCCGCCGACGCCCCCGCCCTGGCCTCGCTCATCGCCGAGGCGCTCCGTTCCAATGCCCCCGAAACCATCGCCCCCAGAACCCGCGCCCTGCGCGCCCGGTTTCAGGGCCTGCATTACGTCACCCCTTGACCTAACCGATTCGCCGGGGTCTGCTGCCGTCCCCCAAGGGTCAGGAGCCTTGATGAAACTGCGTCAACTCGGACCGGACGGCCCCATGGTTTCGGCCATCGGCCTTGGCTGCCTTTCCTTCGGCGGCATCTTCGGCCCGACGACCGAGGCGGAAAGCCTGCGCGCGCTCGATGCAGCGTGGGACCACGGGATCACCTTCCTCGATACAGCAAATATCTATGGTCTTGGCCGGTCGGAAACCGTCATCGGCACCTGGCTGAAAACGCGCAAGCACCGCCCGGTCATCGCCACAAAAGCCGCCATCGTCCCCGGTCCGAACCGGCGCATCGACAATTCCGCAACCTATCTTCGCTCTGAACTGGACGCCTCGCTGAACCGTCTCGGGCTGGATCACGTCGGTCTTTTCTACATCCACCGGCACGAGGCAGAAAGGCCGATCGAAGAGGTGGCCGACACGCTGAAGGCGCTGATACAGGAAGGCAAGATTGGCGGCTACGGCATGTCCGAAGTCGCCCCCTATACCCTTGAACGCGCCCATGCCATTCACCCGGTGCGGGCCATCCAGAACGAATATTCACTTTGGACCCGTCAGGCCGAACTGGGCCTGATCCAGCGCTGCGCGGCCCTCGGCACCGCCTTCGTGCCCTTTTCCCCGCTTGCACGCGGGGCGCTTGGCCATACGATGCTTGACCCTGCGACGTTGGAGAAGGGTGAGTTTCGCACCCGGATACCACGCTTTGCCCCGGAAAACTGGCCGCATAACAAGGCCCGGATCGAAGGCTTCCGCGCCTATGCCGCTGACCGTGGTTTCAGCCCCGCCGCCCTGGCGCTTGCCTGGGTTCTGGCCCGGGGCGACCATCTGATCCCGATCCCCGGCACCCGCAGCGCCGCCCATCTGGCTGATTGGGCCGGGGCCGCCGACATTACGCTTACCCCTGAGGATCACCACCAGATTGCCCGACTTCTGCCGGTCGGCTGGGCCTTTGGCGACCGCTACAATGACGATCAGGCCGCCACGGTTGAACGCTACAGCTGATCCCCCACCCCGTGGCTGCGGTCATAGGCATTCCGCCCCGGCCGGTGCCAGCCCTGGGGAGGATTGGCCGGCTTGAACACCTGCACCAGCAACGGATGGCAGGCGGCGATGTCCGACGAATGCTCGGCCGAACAATCGCCGCCGGGGCAGGCCGACAGCACGCCCAGAAGGTCGATTTCAGCCATGAATTCAATATAGTCTCCGGGCCGGACCGGGCTGGCCTTCATGAAATACTGCCCCGTGTCACGGGTGAACCCGGTGCACATGAAGACGTTCAGCACGTCATGCACAAGCAGTTCCGCAGCCTGCAGCGGCAGCCCGGTATGGGTCGCCACGGCACGGGTCAGGTTGGAATGGCAGCAGTGGTGATACTGCTCGCCCCCCGAGAGCAGCGCGTGCGTATAGGGGTCGCAGCGCGTGCCGATCACGTCATGGACGCTGCCGCCGAAACTGTCGAACCCATACCAGTCCAGCGTATCATCCGTGACCGTCGCCATCGGGCGCAGATGCGGCAGGCAGGACCACATTCGGTCCCCCGTCGACAGGTGCGTGCCATGCAGCGCCCGGGTCTTGCCGGAGAAGAACCTCTCCCCAAGGTCACCCGCCGCAAAGAGATTAAGATCCCCGACCTGAGGCCCCTCGAAGCTGATGATCCGGAAGAAATGCCCGGCTGGCACCTCGAAGCACCGCGCCTCCCGCGGCGGAACCAGGATTTCGCCGGTCAGACTCCAGCCCGGACGCGCGGCACGGTAGGCGGCAAGGTCGGGCTGCGGCAAGCCATCGACGGGATAGCAGATGACCGGCCGTATCGACTTGCGCGAAGCGGCGTCGGCAGGGGCCGGGTGTTCGGGATGATCAGGCTTCATGCCATCAACCTTGCGCCAATCCGCCCCGCGGGCAAGGCCGTTACACGACCCGCTCGACCATCATCCGCTTGATCTCGGCAATCGCCTTGGCGGGATTCAGTCCCTTGGGGCAGGTCTTGGCGCAGTTCATGATCGTGTGGCAGCGATAAAGCTTGAACGGGTCTTCCAGATCGTCGAGCCGCGCACCCGTCGCCTCATCCCTTGAATCGATAATCCAGCGATAGGCATGCAGCAGCGCGGCCGGGCCAAGATAGCGGTCCGAGTTCCACCAATAGCTTGGGCACGAGGTCGAACAGCAGGCGCACATCACGCATTCATAAAGCCCGTCCAGCTTGGCGCGGTCGTCGATCGACTGCTTCCATTCCTTCGCCGGGCGGTTGGTCTTCGTCTCCAGCCAGGGCATGATGCTGGCATGCTGGGCGTAGAAATGCGTCAGGTCCGGGATCAGGTCCTTGATCACC
>PNJK01000082.1 GCA_013821825.1 Rhodobacter sp. | reverse complement strand
GAGCGGCTCGGGTCGATCACATCCATCCCGCTCTTGGAGATCCGGCGATGAACGAAGAAACCGGCTTCATCGCCGCCGCATTGCGCGATCTGGCAACCTCCACGGCCGTCATCCTGGCGGCCTGGGGTGCACTGGGCGGGGCCACCAACGCCCTGACCACCCGGATGCGGCTGCGCGACGCCCTGCGCCACATCCTGCTCGGCGGGCTGATTGCCGCCGGGATGGGCAGCCTGTCGATGGCGGTCATCACCGCCTGGCTCGGCCTGCCGTCGCAAGCGATCCCCGCGGGGGGTGCGGCGGGCTCGGCCGCCTACCTGGTCGGCGTCTTCGGCCCTGCCTTTATCGAGGTCGTCCTCGCCCGCCTGCGCAGCGGCAAGGGGGGCAACCCCGATGCATGAACTTCTGCGCCTTGCGCGCGCCATCCGCTGCGACGCTTCCGACCCGGCACAGGCCTTCAGCCACCGTCTGCGCATCGGCCTTCTGGTCGCCGCGCTAATCCTGATCCTCTCAACACTTTTCGGGTGATCCCATGCACTTGACAGACCGGGGGCTTCTGGCCCTCGTCCGGCACGAAGGACTCGTGCCCGGACCTTATCTTGACGTTAAAAACGTCTGGACCTTCGGCATTGGCCACACTGCCTCGGCAGGGCTGCCCGATCCGGCAGGGATGCCTCGCGGCATACCCGTCGATCTCGACGCCGGGATCCGCGAGGCGTTCCGGCTCTTCCGCAGCGACATCGTGGCCTACGAGGCCGAGGTGCTGCGCGCGGTGAAGGTGCCGCTGGAACCGCACGAGTTCGATGCGCTGGTCAGTTTCCACTACAACACCGGCGGCATCGCGAAAGCGTCGCTGACCCGCCATCTGAACGCGGGCAACCGCGCCGCCGCCGCTCAGGCTTTCATGGGCTGGCTCCGACCCGCCGCGATCCGTACGCGTCGCGAGGCCGAACGCGATCTGTTCCGCGATGGCCGCTACCCGACCGGCACTATCCCGGTTTGGGCGGTCGACCGCAACGGGCGGGTGGATTTCTCGCGGCCCATTCGGCGACTGACCGAGACCGAGGCGCTGGCTCTGCTGCGCCCGGCGAACCTGTCGGCGCCACCGCCGATGCCGGCACCGACCCAACCATCCGCACCGCCGAGCGGCTGGCTCGCGCGCCTCGCAACCTTCTTTTCCAACTTCACCCGGAGGGTCTGACCCATGCGCTATTATCAACCAACATCGCTCACCTGGTGGGCAGGACTGCTCGCTCTACTGACCGGCAGCGGTGCGCTCTTCCTGCCCGACCAAGGCCAGCTTGCCGAACTGGCGCGGCTGGTCGCGATCCTCGCCGGGACGGGTGATGCCTCGCCGATGACGCTGATCAGCCTTGGGCTTGGTCTGATCGGTCTGCGCGACCGGATCGAACGTGGGTTCCGCGGCGATGCTTGAGTTTCTGGCCGGCATGATCGTGGGCGGGACGATGGGCATGGTCATTGCCGCCCTCTGCGTGGCGGCGTCGGGCGGGGAGCGGGGTGATGGCTGACATCTTGATCTGGCTGGTTGCAGCCCTTGGTGCCGCCGGGGGTGTCGTCCTTGGGCGGCTCTGGGGCCGCGCGGAAGGCAAACGTGTGGGCAAACTGGAAGGGGAACGCGATGCAACGGTGGACAAGATCGAGCGTACGGAACGCGGACGCGTGGCCGTTCGGGACGGTCGCGGTGCTGGTGATCCTGCTGACCGGCTGCACAACAACGATGCGCGCTGGTGATGCAGGCTGTGCCGCCTATGCCGAAGCCCGCCTTGACCGTCCGGCCAACGCGACAGTCACAGGCGTGGCGCCCGACTGGGCGGGTTGGATCGCCGACCTCGACGACCGCATGACGGGAACGTGCCGATGAAAACCCTCTCCCCTGCGCTGCAGGATCATCTCGATGATGGCACCACCACGCTTTCCTGGTGCTGGCGGATTTCGCGTTCGGATGGTGTGGCGCTTGGTTTTACCGATTATGACCGGGCCCTCAGCTTCGATGGTACCGCGTTTGAGCCGGAGAGCGGGTTTGCCGCCTCGGAAATCCGCGCTGGCTCCGACCTAGCCGTCGATGCGCAGGATGCGACCGGGGTGCTGTCCTCGGATCGGATCACCGAAACCGACATCCTCGATGGGCGCTGGGACAATGCGGCGGTGGAGCTGTGGCGGGTCAATTGGGCTGACACCAGCCAGCGCGTGCTCTTGCGCCGGGGTGCTGTCGGGCAAATCCGCCGTGGCCGCATGGCCTTTGTCGCCGAGGTGCGCAGCCTCGCGCATGTGCTGGGCCAGACGGTCGGGCGCACGTTTCAGGCGGGGTGCGATGCCCGCTTGGGCGATGCGCGCTGCGGGATCGATCTGGAAAACGTTGTTTACAAGGGCATAGGTGTAGTGACGGACCTGTTGCGCGACCGCGCGTTCATGGCCTCAGGGCTGTCCGGGTTTGATGCTGGATGGTTCACGTCTGGCACACTCACCTGGACCAGCGGCGCGAACGCAGGGCGCATCACTGATGTGCTGGCGCATGGGCTGGATGGCAGTATCGCGACCCTGACCCTGTTGGAAGCACCGGTGCGCGCCATAGCCGAGAGTGACGGCTTCATCGCGCGGGCGGGCTGTGACAAGCGCATCGCTACCTGCAGTGCCAAGTTCGCCAACACGGCTAACTTCCGAGGCTTTCCCAACATTCCGGGTCAGGATGCGGTCCTACGCTATGCCAGCCAGGACGGCGGCCACGATGGGAACGTGCTGTGAAGACCGCCGATCCAGCAATCGTTGTCGCCACCGCCCGCAGTTGGCTCGGCACGCCCTATCACGATCAGGCCAGTCTGCGCGGTGTCGGCTGCGATTGCCTTGGCCTCGCGCGTGGCGTCTGGCGCGAGGTTGTCGGCGACGAGCCATTCCCCATACCGCCCTACAGCCGGGATTGGGGCGAGACCGGGCCCCGCGAGGTGCTGGCAGACGGTGCGCGCCAGATGATGCCGGAAATCATGCCGCCCGACGCCGAGCCCGGCACGCTTGTCCTGTTTCGCATGGCCCCGCGCGCCATTGCCAAGCATGTCGGAATACTGACCGCCCCCGACCGTTTCATCCATGCCTATGAACGGCTGGGCGTCGTCGAGGAAGTCCTCACCCCGATTTGGCGTCGTCGTATCGCCTTCGCCTTCCTGTTCCCCAAACTTTGAGACCCCAGACATGGCAACTCTTGTTCTCGGTGCCGTCGGCTCCGCGATTGGCGGCGCATTTGGCGGGGCTATCCTCGGCTTTTCCGGCGCGGCGATTGGTGGCTTCATCGGATCCACTATCGGATCGGTGGTCGACAACTGGATTGTGTCGTCCCTCGCCCCGGCCCAGCGGATCGAGGGCGCGCGGCTAGACAGCCTGCGCATCACCTCATCCACTGAAGGGGCCGTGATCCCGCGCCTTTTCGGCCGGATGCGGATCGGCGGCAACATCATCTGGGCAACGGATTTCCGCGAGGAGGTCAACACCACCAGCCAGGGCGGCGGCAAAGGCAGCGGGCCAAAGGTCACGACGACCGAATATCTCTACTTCGCCAGCTTCGCAGTCGCGTTGTGCGAGGGCGAGATCACCGGGATTGGCCGCGTCTGGGCCGACGGCAAGGCCATGGATATGACCGGCGTGTCCTGGCGCTGGTATCCGGGCAACGAAGTGCAAACCCCCGACCCGTTCGTTTCCGCCAAGATGGGGGCGGCCAACACCCCTGCCTATCGCGGCACCGCGTATGTCGTGTTCGAAGAACTGAACCTCAGCGCCTTCGGCAACCGTCTGCCGCAGATCAGCTTCGAGGTGTTCCGGCCGCTCGCGGATCCTGACACCGCCGAAGGGCTGGTCAAGGCGGTGACGATGATCCCGGCCTCGGGCGAGTTCACCTATGCGACCGCGTCGGTCAAGAAATCCGCAGGTTCCGGGGGCGCAACCGTCGCCGAGAACCTTAATGCCATCACCGACACAGCCGACATCGTCGTGGCGCTGGATCGACTGCAATCCTTGGCCCCGGCCGTGGAAAGCGTCAGCCTGGTGGTGGCGTGGTTTGGTGACGACCTGCGCGCAGGATCCTGCAAGGTGCGTCCGGGCGTCGAAGTGGCGGCCAAGACCACCACGCCCTCGGCTTGGGTCGTGAGCGGCGTTGCACGCGCCGATGCGTTTCTGGTCAGTCGCGACGCCGAGGATCGTCCGGTCTATGGTGGCACGCCCGCCGACTTTGCCGTGGTACAGGCCATTCAGGAGATGAAGGCGCGCGGATTGCGGGTGACCTTCTATCCCTTCCTGCTGCTGGACGTCCCGCCCGGCAACACCAAGCCCAATCCCTACAGCGCCAATGCTGCGACCGCTGGACAGCCGAATTTCCCTTGGCGGGGGCGCATCACTTGTTCGCCCGCCGCAGGTTTCGCCGGATCGGTGGACAAGACAGCCACCGCCGCCACGCAAGTATCGGCACTGTTCGGCACAGCCGCGCCAGCCAACTATACCGTTTCCGGCACAAACGTCAGCTGGACCGGCCCGGTCGGGGAATGGTCGCTCCGCCGGATGATCCTGCACTATGCCCATCTGTGCAAAGCGGCCGGAGGCGTGGACGCCTTCCTGATCGGTTCGGAAATGCCCGGCCTGACCACGATCCGCTCCGGTGCCAGCACCTACCCTGCGGTCACAGCCCTCAAATCCCTCGCCGCCGATGTCCGCGCGATCCTCGGCGCTGGGCCCAAGATCGGCTATGCCGCCGACTGGTCGGAATACTTCGGTCACCACCCTGCCGACGGCAGCGGCGATGTGTTCTTTCACCTCGACCCGCTCTGGTCGGACGCCAACATCAACTTCACCGGCATCGATAACTACATGCCGCTGTCGGACTGGCGGGACGGGCTCGATCATGCCGATGCCGCGCTGGCGCCTGCGATCTACGACAGGGCCTATCTGCAATCGAACATCACCGGCGGCGAGGGGTTCGACTGGTTCTATTCCAGCGCCCTTGATCGAACCGCGCAGAACCGCACTCCGATCACAGATGGCGCGGCGGCCAAACCATGGGTCTTCCGCTTCAAGGATCTGCGCGCCTGGTGGCAAAGCCCGCATTTCAACCGGCCGGGTGGGGTGGAAAGCGCGATGCCGACGGCATGGGTGCCGCAGTCAAAACCGATCTGGTTCACCGAACTGGGCTGCCCAGCGATTGACCGAGGCACCAACCAGCCCAACGTGTTCTTCGATCCGAAATCGTCCGAGAGCTTCACACCCTACTTCTCGCGCGGCTGGCGCGATGACGCGATCCAGCGGGCCTATCTCGAGGCGACCTATCTGTTCTGGGGTGTTGTTGCGAACAACCCGGTGTCTCCAGTCTATGGCAACCGGATGGTCCATGTCCCCGAATGCGCTGCCTGGACTTGGGATGCACGACCCTATCCGTTCTTTCCAGAACTGACCGATGTCTGGACAGACGGGCCGAACTGGCGGCTCGGGCACTGGCTGACCGGGCGGCTGGGCGCAGTATCACTGGCGGCACTGGTACGCCACCTTTGTCTCCGCGCCGGAATGCCCGAGGAATTGATCGACGTCTCTGGCCTATGGGGCGCGGTCGAGGGCTATGTGATCTCGGCATTAGAAGCCCCAAGGGCCTCGATTTCCACGCTGGCGCGGCATTTCGGTTTCGATGCTGTCGAAAGCGAGGGGGGCATCAAGTTCCTGATGCGCGGCCGCAGTGCCAGCGCCACGGTCACACCCGACATCATGGTCGCGCCCGCCTCCGCACAGGGCGATGTGATGGAACTGACCCGGGCGCAGGAAACCGAACTGCCGCAGGCCTTGAAGTGGCAGGTCGCGCGGGCCGACGAGGACTATGACGCAGCCCAAGTCGAGGCGCGCCGCATCACGGTCGACACCACGCGCATCGCGTCCGAGTCGTTTCCAATTGCCATCCCGCCAGAGGAGGCCGAACGCCGCTGCCGCCGCGCGCTGATGGAGGCGTGGGTGGGCCGTGAAAGTGCGGCGTTTCGCCTGCCGCCTTCGCGTCTGGCACTGGATCCTTGCGACGTCATCCTGCTCGACCACGATGGCCGCCTGACGGAACTGCGGCTGGTATCCATCGCCGACTCCGACCTGCGCAGCGTCGATGCAGTGCGGCAAGATCGGGCGGTCTATGACCTACCACCGGGCGAACCCCGCCCGGCCACGCTGTCTACGCCCACGGTCTTCGGCACTCCGGACGTCGCCCTGCTGGACCTGCCGCAGCTACGCGAGAATCAACCTGCGCATCGTCTCATGATCGCGGCGCATGCCAAGCCATGGCCGGGCGAAATTGCCGTGTACCGCAGCGCCGCGACGGATGGCTTTGCCCTGCTGACCACCTTCAGCTCGCGAGCGCGCATGGGTGTGCTGGCGGCCGACTTCTTTGCGGGGCCAGTGTCGCGGTTCGATCTGGGCAATGCGCTGGTGGTCGATCTCTTTTCCGGCACGCTGGAAAGCGTCACGGATATCACCCTGCTGGGCGGGGCGAACGCGCTGGCGGTCGAGACTGGCGCTGGGCAATGGGAAATCGTCCAAGCCGGGAATGCGGAACTGATCGCGCCCGGCCGCTATCGGCTGACCCGGCTGCTGCGGGGCCAGCGCGGCACGGAAGCCGCCATTGTCAGCATGGTGCCGACTGGCGCGCGGTTGGTCGTGCTGGATACCACCATCGCCTCTCTACCCATTGCTGAAGCTGATCTCGGTCTGCCATGGAACTGGCGCATCGGCCCGGCTTCAAAGCCGGTGAGCGACGAGACGTTTGTTGCCACAGTCTTCACCCCAGAGGGCGCTGGGCTGCGGCCGTTTTCGGTCGCGCATGTCGAACAGCCGTGGCGCACCGCCCGCAGCGCGGGCGATCTGACGATCCGCTGGACACGCCGGTCGCGGTCATTGGCCGCCGATACCTGGGGCGCTGGCGATGTGCCCTTAGCGGAAGACAGCGAAGCCTATGCGCTCGAAATTCTGGACGGGTCAGTTGTCAAGCGATCCTTGACGACTGCCACGACCAGCGCTCTCTACACCGCCGCGCAGCAGACCACCGATTGGGGCGCACCCCTCGGCCCCGGCCAATCCCTTGCCATCCGCATCTACCAGCTCTCGGCCCTGATTGGCCGGGGCGCTGGTCGATCCGTCACGCTCACCTTCTGAAAGCGCCCCATGTCCGACATCACCACCCACCTCTTGCTGCCTTACATCCTGGCATCGCAGGCCCAGAAGCATGTCACCCACAACGAGGCGCTGCGCCTGCTGGATGCTTTGGTCCAGCTGTCGGTCATCGACCGAACCCGCACCGCCCCACCCGTCAGCCCGACCGACGGCGACCGGCATATCGTGGCATCCGGTGCCGCCGGCCTCTGGGCTGGCTGGGATTTGAACGTGGCCTTCTGGGTCGATGGCGTCTGGATGCGGCTAGTGCCACGCCCGGGCTGGTTGACGTGGATCGCGGCAGAACAGGCCTTTGTCGTCTGGAATGGGTCCACTTGGGATCTTGTTGGCGAGCCAGTGGATGTGTCGGATGCGATCTTCAGTCTGGTCAATGACGCCGATCCGACCAAGAAGGCATTGTTTTCTCTGTCAGGCATCACCACCGGCACGACGCGAACCTTCACGCTGCCAAACACCTCGTCGGAACTGGCGATCCTCGCGGGCACTCAGACCTTCAGCGGCAACAAGACCTTCTCCGGCACGTTGACCGCCTCGGGTACAGTCACCGTGTCGGCGGCGGCGGCAACCATTGGCACGGCGACGACGACCGCCACCTACGGCATCGGCACCGGAGCCACTACCACTGGCGTCACCAAGACCGTGAACCTCGGGACCGGCGGGGCTTCGGGGTCCACCACGATCGTCAACATTGGTTCCGCCACCGCTGGGTCGGGCGGGACCACAGTGGTGCACACGCCGACGGTCACCTTCGCCAACGCGGTCACGCAGGTTGGAATGCCCCAAGCCAACTTGACCGCCCAGCTTCTCGGCCTCGGCGGGGCCACGGCCGACAGCTACAACCGTCTGTCGATGAACACCCCGGCCGTGCTCATCAACAACGCAGGCGCCGGGATTGAGGCCACGGTGAACAAGGCGGCGGCCGGGAACGATGCAGCCATCGCCTTCAAGACCAGTTTCTCGGCGCGGGCGCTGATCGGCCTCTTGGGTAATGATGATTTCAGCTTCAAGGTCAGCCCAAACGGATCGGCCTTCATCGAGGCGATCCGGATCGACCGTGCTTCCGGCCGGGTCGAACTGCCTGAACCGGTCGTGCTGCCTGCACTTGCCGCCGCCCCAGATCCACCGCCTGCAGGCAAGCTCGCCGTCTATGCCCGCAACCGGGCGGGGGCCCCTTGGATCGACGTGATGCGCCCCTCCGGCCGGGACTTCCCGCTGCAACCCCACTTCGGAGTTAACCGGATCGCCAACTGGTCGCCGTCCTTCACGACCACGATCACCACGGAAGGCCTGCCCATCACCTCGGTCGGGACTGTATCCACCCCCACGCTGGCCGCGACGAACCTTGCTGCCAGCATGCGGCGCTGGCGTCTGACTTCAGCCGCGGTGGTGGATTCAGTGGCCGAGCAGCGATCCGCAGGCTGGGCTTGCTGGCGCGGCAACGCAGCAGGGCTGGGTGGCTGGACCTTCGTGACGCGGATCTCGCTGACGACGCTGCAGGCAACCGGCATGGGCTTCTTCGGGCTTTACGGATCGACCGCCGCACTCGCCACCACGCTGGCCCTAGCCACGGCCATCAACTGCATCGGCATCGGCTTCCAGCGCGGCACGCATACCCGCTGGCAACTGGTCGCGAATGACGGCACTGGGGCACCGACGCTGACCGACATGGGGGCAGCCTTTGCTATCGCCACTGGTGGTGTCCTGACCCTGTTCATTGCGGCACCGCCCAATGGCAGCTCGGTATGGGTGCGGGTGGTGGATGAGGTATCAGGCGCGGTGTTCGAGCAGGAGATTACCGCCGATCTGCCCGCTAACACACAGTTCCTGTCACCGCGGCTGTTCATGAACAATGGGGCCACGGCAGCCGCGATCGCTTACGACTGCTCTGGGGTCTACGTGGAGACCGATTACTGAACAACCGCTGCGTCCTCCTGTGGATCTGGATCATCGGGAGGACGCAGCGGCTCACCTTGGCCTGCTTCCCAGTCTCCGTAGGTCCGTCCATCGGGCATCTTCCATAGAATACGGCCGTTTGCGCTTGCACCGATTACCGTCGCCGCTGCGGCCGAGGCGGAAGAGAAGCTGTAGTCGCTTGTAAACAACAAGAAGTTGCCGTCCTGAAGCAGCACCCCTTTGTCGATTAGCGTGTTCCGCAATGTCGTCGTGCCCCGCGGGATCGTCGTCGTTGTCCTCAGGCGTGCTTTGGACCCAGATTTGACCATGAACTCGCCGGACGGTCCGAGTTCCATTTCGGCGGCAAATCCCTCGCCGCGAAATTGGAAGCGCGGGCTGTCGACAGAAGGAGCCACCAGAATGTCTCGAACTGCCTGGGGCACTTCTGTCGCTCGCCCTCGCATCTCGCGAAAAAGATCCCAACCAAGGGCACCTACGAGAGTTTTCGTCTGGTCGACGAACTCTTCCATGGCTGCGCGGTCAGGCAGCGGCAGCTTGCCAGCATCTTCTGATGGCCTTTTGGCGTTTGGAAGGGACCAGCGAGGGTTGCTGCCGATACTGCGGATCAGGCACGCTTCCACATAGCGCGCGTGGCTCTTAGTGAGGTTTTCGTCTTTGCTAATGAGAACGACGGTGTCCACCCAGAAGCCCTTGGCGTCCCGCCCCAGCTCATTCGAGTTGTGATAAGACAGCCGGGCACCCACGCCCTCGGATTCACCGATGTAGGCAAGCTGACGATCCTGTTCGGATTCATCTTCGCCGATCAGGATGTAAACCCCGGGCCGCTCGATTTCGGGGAACGTCTTGCGTACTTCCCCCAGCTTGTTGCGGCGAAAGGCGATGGCTTGGATGGTCGACATCATGATCTGGGCAACCCGAATGCCGTTTGGATCGCCGTCAAGAAGGAAGATATTAATTGATCGGGGTTTGGTCATATCGCACGCCCGACCAAGTCCATCAGTTTGCCATAGTCAGTCACTACGTCATATCTTACTTGATCCGAAGTGATACGCTTACTAATCTCATCAAAAAACTTGCGAGCGCACTCGATCTTTGTCTTCTCAATTTCACGCAGCTTCATCGATGACATTGTTCCTTTGGTCTCTGCCACGAAGTAGATGTGCCGCACACTGCCAGTCTTAAACGATATCGCCCAATCGGGGTTGTAGTCCCCAACAGGGGTTGGAATTAAGAACCCGCGAGGGAGCTTGGCGTAAACAACCACCTCGCTGCTTGTATCCAGCTCCTTCACGAAGTTCCTTTCGACATCAGAGTCGGTGATTGCGTAATCGTAGACATGATTCTTGAGTTTTGCCGTGGCTCGCGAGAAATCTTGGCCGGTCTGGCTGGCGGTGAAGATACTCACGTCGTAACGCTCTTCGACTTCGTCATAGGCCAGACGCTCAATCACCATAGCCGCTTTCTGTTCGGCTATGATGCGCGATGCTTCGGATATGAAGTGCTCAGGGTTCGTCGTGAATTGTTCAAAAACAGCGGGAGTGATCTGACCCATAATGGTCGCTGCCGTCTCTCGCGTCAGCTGAGCGTTTTCTGCAATCTTGCCCACGAGGTCATACTTCACGAGGGAGTGGATCGAATCTCCATGCTTGGTCAAAGTGTTCATAACGGTAAAGCCGTCGCCGCTTCGAAGCTGGCCGTCGGTCAATCCGTCATTTTGTACGCCGGTCTGAATGGTGTACTGCAGGGGCGTAACACGCAGCTGGCTGTCTAGTGCACTCACACACTTGCGGATCAGCTCCGCTGAATCGAACTCTACCCGATAGACCGCCTTACGATTAATCCGCGCCCAAAGTTCCTGGAACTCCTTCTTTTCGAAGTTCGCATTGAGGGGGTTTGTCTTTGGCTTACGGCCGTCATCGATCTTGGGCAGTTGTGCGTCGCTGAAGACACTGTCGATAAGCCGGAACACCTGCTCTGCGTGAGGCTTCAGTTCGTCGGGCAGATCAGCAAGTTTCCCAGTGGCTTTGGCCTCGTGGTAGACGTCTGCGATTTGGTCCGCGTCATCGGTGTAGTCGTTCTTCACCAAGTAGCGGTATATTTGCTTTGCCATCGCAGCGGTCACCTCGACTGGGCCTTGCTCAGTCGTCAGTGTTTTGCCCGTGAAATAGTCCTCGGTTGCTTGCCGAGGTCGAGATGAAAGGGTATCGGCGATTTCCTGCTGCAGACCGGCCACGAAGTCCTTATAGCTCTCGCTCGCCACCACAGTCAGCACGTTAATGTCGTGTACGACTGCCGGGTGATCCATGCGATCTCCGTTCTGGTCGACGCTCAACCGCAGGCCGCGCCCCACTTCCTGGCGGCGGGAAATGGTGTTGTCGCTGTGCTTTAGCATGCACATGATAAAAACGTTCGGGTTGTCCCACCCTTCGCGCAGAGCCGAGTGCGAGAAGATGAACCGGGTGGGTTCGGCGAAGGAAAGCAGGCGTTCCTTGTCCTTCAGGATCAGGTCGTAAGCGTCCACGTCATCGGAATCGACCGAGCGGGCGCCGACGGCCGGATCCTTGAGGCGATTTGTCTTCTTGTCGATCGAGAAGTAGCCATTGTGGGTCTTGGCCGGGTCGATCCCGGCAAGGTACTTACGATAGGCCTCGTTATCGATCGCAAGCTCCGACAAGTACTCAGCCTTCAGCAGCCCGTACTCTTCCTCAAAAACCCGCGCATACTCACCGTTTGTGTCAACCTGATCGTAGTCGCGGTATTTCACCACCTCGTCGATGAAGAAAAGCGACAGGACCTTGATGCCCTGTGCGAACAGCTGCTTCTCTTTATCCAAATGCGCCTTGATTGTCTCGCGGATCTGGAGACGGCGGATGTCTCGCTCGGAAACATCGCCGTTCGCCTCACCGGCCCTCAGCAAGACGCCGTTGGTGAATTCGACCGTGTCGTTCACGGCGTCGATCTGGTTGATCGTGAAGCCGCGGTACTGGTCCAGGTCGCCGGACTCCACCAACAGGTCGTCGCGAAACTCGAGCCGCCGAAGTTGGCGTTTGATCTCGCCTGACTTAAGCTTAACCTCGATCTCGATCCTCGCCACGGGGGCCTTCTTCGAGATATCAATGCCTTCTAAGTAGAGATAGGCGTTGGTGCCGGCTAGGCCGCGGGTCTGGATCCCCCGCACCGCGATCTTCTTCACCAGCTTTTGGTTATAGGCATCCAGCGCGTCCAGCCGGTGAACGCGGTTATGCTGGGTTCGGTGCGTTGCCGAGTAGCGCATGATGAACAGGGGCTTGAACTTCGGCAGCGCCTCCATTGTCGCCGCGCCCTCCATCTTTTGAGGTTCATCGAGAATCAATATCGGCCGGTTCGAGGCGATCACGTCGATGGGCTTTCGCGACTGGAAGTCGTCCAGCTCTTCGTAGATGCGGCGATTGTCGGCCCCCCGGGCGTTGAACGCCTGGATGTTGATCACCATTACGTTGATCCCAGCGTCGGACGAAAAACTCTCAAGCTCGTTAAGGCGCTTAGAGTTGTAGATGAAGAACCGCGCTTTCTTCCCATAGCTTTCGGTGAAGTGGTCTGCAGTGATCTGCAATGACTTGTAGATTCCTTCGCGGATGGCGATCGACGGCACCATTATTATGAATTTCGACCAGCCGTAGCGCTTGTTCATCTCGAAGATGGTCTTGATGTAGCAATAGGTCTTGCCGGTGCCGGTCTCCATCTCGACGTCGAGATGGACGCGGGTCGCAGCCAATGCGTCTCGCTTGTAAGTCGCAGCGACGGGCACACGTGTGCCTTGACCATTGAAGGTAGTGAAATCCGAAAGCGACTGCGAAACGGGCAGGTTCTGCCGCCGCTGGACCTTCTGGATGTTCTCCAGAATCTGCGCATCACTTAGCGCGAAGTCGGCGTTCTTGAACCCTTCCTCAAATGCGCTTGCCTGCACCTTGCGGCCGGGGTCGATACGGTAGGTCAGGCCAGAGGACATGGGCTGCCCGGCGAAACAGTCGACCACATCGTTGACGGCATTGGTCTGATAGGACTGGACCTTGAATTTGAGCTTCATGTTGCGGTCCTCGCCTTAAATGGACTTAACG
>PNJK01000081.1 GCA_013821825.1 Rhodobacter sp. | reverse complement strand
ATCTTCGTCATCTTCTTTCGCATCTTCGCGATCCCCGCCTGGATCGTCCTTGGTGTCTGGTTCGCGATCCAGATTTTTTCGGGTTTTACGATCTCGGGGGATGCCGGTGGCGTCGCCTACTGGGCGCATGCGGGCGGCTTTGTCGCGGGGCTGGGGCTGACGCTGCCAATCTGGTTGCGCCGGGGCGCGACCGGCTATTGGCAGGCAACGCAGGGCCACCCGCCGCATCCCGAGACCCAGTTTGTGGCATCGCGGTCAAGCGTGCCCCTGATCCCGCGCCGACGGCGGTAAGGGTCGCCAAAATCCTTCGAAGGATTTTGCAAATCTTTTCGAAAAGATTTGCGTGACGGCCCCCGACAGTCAGTCCCCGGAAGTCAGCCCCGGATCACGCCCGAGAACGCATCGAACAGCCCGTCATTCGCGGCAATCAATGCGCCGTCCAGCGGGTTGTTGCCCTTGCGCAGACCTTCGACCATGCCGCCGGCTTCCTTGACCAGAAGGATTCCCGCCGCCACGTCCCAGGGTGACAACTCGCGTTCCCAATAGCCATCGAACCGGCCCGCCGCGACATAGGCGAGGTCCAGCGATGCCGCCCCCCAGCGCCGCACGCCCGCCGTGCCGGGCATCAGCCGCGCCAGGTCCTGCAACATCGCGGGCAGGGTGGATTTTGCCCCGAACGGAACGCCGGTGGCAAAGACTGCCTCCGGCATCGCGCGACGGCCCGACACCCGCAGGCGGCGGTTGTCGTTCAGCCAGCAGCCCGCGCCTTTTTCGGCCCAGAACATCTCGTCCTTGGCCGGGTCATAGACCACGGCCGACACGATCTCGCCCTTGTGCTCCAGCGCGATCGACACCGCCCAGTGCGGCATGCCGTGCAGGAAGTTCGTGGTTCCGTCCAGCGGATCGACGATCCAGCGCCGGGTCGGGTCGGCTCCGTCGGCTCCTCCGGTTTCCTCGCCCAGCCAGCCATAGGTCGGACGGCCACCAAGGAGTTCCTCCTTGATCAGCCGCTCTGCCTCGCGGTCGGCTTTCGACACGAAGTCGCCCGGCCCCTTGGTCGAGACCTGAAGGTTCTCCACTTCGCGGAAATCCTTCACCAGGCTGCGGCCTGCCTTGCGTGCGGCCTTGATCATCAGGTTGAGGTTGGCCGAGCCTTGCATCATCCGCTCCCAAGCGTGGCACCCACCCTGGGGCGCCGTTCAAGCCCGGCTCTATAGGCGGTCACGCGCGGGAAAGAAAGAGGCGCGGGCTATTGGACGATCTCGACCCGCATGTTCTCCATCGCCTCGGCCTTGACCATCCGGAACAAGACCTTCGCATTGTCGGGATGCAGCCGCACGCAGCCGTTCGATGCAGGCGCCCCCAGCCGCTTGGTCTGGTCGGTGCCGTGGATCGCTCAGTTGCCGTCATGGAAGACCGCGAGCGGCATCGGCGCGTTGTTATAGCGCTTGGAGCGGTGGTTTCTTGACAGGTATTCCGGCGTGCAGACCCCGGTCGGCGTGATCTTCCCGCACTTGGCGGTCGAAACCGACAAGCTGAAGAGGTGCCGCCCCTCGTGATGGACTTCCATCGTCTGCGTCGAGATCGAGACCCGGGCCACGACCCGATCAGCCAGCGCCATCCCCGGCCCGCTCGCCTGATAAGCCCCCGGCGGCGCCGATCTTCGGACCCTCAAGCTCGCGCAGAAGCTTGCGCCGGATCGCTGGCGGATAGTCCACCTGCCGGGGCGCCAGCTCGACAAAGGCCCCCGGCCCCCGGATCACCTCGTCGCGGAAGTAGCGCGCGACGTCCTGCTCATGCTCGCCCACCGCCAATGCGTTCACCGTGACATTCCCGTAATCGGCCCGCGCATAGGCCATCGCAACCGTGATCCCGGCATTGTTCCGCCCGTCGCCCGCCACATCCAGCACCCGGCGCCAGCAGGGCGGTGCCTCGGCCATCAGGTCCGCGCCGAAGATCAGCGCCTCGCCCAGAGCAGTCGGCAACATCGCCTCGGGCCGCCTGGCCTGCCGCACCGCCCAGATCGCGCGATCCAGCGCCTCTGGCCCGTCCAGCACCACCCAGGGCTGGATCACCTGCTGATGTCCCGGACCGCTCCAGTAATAGACCGCCAGCGCCACTTCGCCTTCGGGCCCGAAGATCGCGCTCTGCACTTCGGCGTCCGCAAGTGCCGCCGCAAGTCCGTCGGTCTGGATCACGTAATCCACCGCGTCGATCGACCGTGACACATCCACAGCCAGGGCCAGGGCCAGCCGACATTCGGCCCCGGCAGCGGTCGCGCAACAAAGCAGCGGCAAGACCAGACGCAGCATCCTCACCTCCCGCACAAAGGCTATGCCGAAACCGCGACGTCGCATAGCCCGCCGCCCGCTTGCCAATCGCGTGCCTTCCCGCCACGCTGCACCGTAAAAGGAGAGTCCATGGCCACCGAAAGCGCAGGCGTCGATCTTCCCGCCATCGTCACCCTTCTTGGTGCCGCCGTCGTTGCCGTGCCACTGTTCAGGCGCGCGGGCCTGGGGTCCGTGCTTGGTTACCTTGCCGCCGGACTTGCCATCGGGCCCTTCGGCCTTGGGATCTTCACCGACCCGACGGCGATCCTCAGTGTCGCCGAACTGGGCGTGGTGATGTTCCTGTTCATCATCGGGCTCGAGATGCAGCCCTCGCGCCTCTGGGCGATGCGGCGCGACATCTTCGGCCTTGGTCTGGCGCAGGTGTTGGCGTCGATGGGCCTTCTCTCGCTTGTCGGCCTGTCGCTTGGCTATCCCTTCGCGCCTGCCTTGGTGGCCGGCACCGGCTTTGTCCTCACCTCCACGGCCATCGTCATGCAGATGCTGGAGGAGCGTGGCGACTTTTCCGCCCCGAAGGGCCAGCGCATCGTCTCGATCCTGCTGCTCGAAGACCTTGCCATCGTGCCGCTGCTTGCCCTTGTCGCCTTCCTCGCACCTGGGGGCGAAACCCTGACCCTTGCCGACCGCGCCGAAGGTATCGTCCTCGGCCTTGGCGCCATTGCCGCGCTGATCCTTGCCGGGCGCTATCTTCTGAACCCGGTATTCGCCCTGCTGGCCGCCGCCCAGGCGCGCGAGGTGATGACCGCTGCCGCCCTTCTGATCGTGCTTGGCGCGGCGCTCTGGATGCAGGTCGGCGGGCTTTCCGCCGCCATGGGGGCTTTTCTGGCCGGGGTCCTGCTGTCGGAATCCTCCTACCGCCACCAGCTTGAAGCGGATGTCGAGCCGTTCCGCGGTCTCCTCCTCGGCCTCTTCTTCCTTGCCGTCGGCATGGCGCTGGACCTGTCGGTCGTGTCGCGGAACTGGCAGCTGATCCTGATCTCGGTGGTCGCCCTGACCGCGCTGAAGATGCTTGCGATCTACAGTGTCGCGCGCCTCTTCAAGTCCAGCCACCGCGAGGCGGTCGAACGCCTTGTCCTGATGGCGCAAGGTGGCGAGTTTGCCTTCGTCCTTTACGCCGCCGCCCTGTCGGTCGGCCTGATCAACGCCGAGGAAAATGCCACCCTGACCGCGATCATCATCCTGTCGATGGTGATGACGCCACTTTTTGTCGTCCTGCACGACAGGCTGATGCCGAAACCCCAGGTCTCGGCCGAGGGGCTGCCCGCGCCGGAAGATGATGGTGCCGCGGTCCTTCTGATCGGTTTCGGCCGCTTTGGCCAGGTCGTCAGCCAGCCCCTCTTGCGGATGGGTCACCGGCTCAGCATCATCGACACCGACCCCGAGGCGATCACCTCGGCCCGCGAATTCGGCTTCAAGGTCTATTTCGGCGATGGCACCCGGCTGGATATCCTGCATGCCGCCGGGGCCACCCATGCCCGTGCCGTGGTCATCGCCATCGACAACCAGGGCGCGGCGGTCCGCATCGCCCGGATGCTGCGCGAGGAATGTCCGCTGATCCCGGTCTTTGCCCGCAGCTTCGACCGCCGCCACTCGATCGAGCTGATCAAGGCGGGCGTCGAAACCCCGATCCGCGAAACCTACGAATCGGCCCTGCAAATGGGCGGGGACCTTCTGCGCCACTTCGGTGCCGACAACGATCTGGTGGCCGAGACCCTGACCGAAGTGCGCCTCCGCGACGCCGACCGCTTCGCCCTGCAACTTGCCGGCGACATCTATGCCGGGCGCGACCTGATGGTCGGCAATGCCGGGATGGCGGTCGAGAATTCGGGCTAGCGGGCGCGACCTCGCGGCCGGGGCAGGAACGCGGGGTCCTTCCAGGGCGTTGACGCCAGTCAAGGCCGCACCTGGGCGGCGGCCTCATAGTTTAACGGTAACCTGACGCGGAGTACCGATATGAGACGTCTTGCAGCAACACTGGCCGTTCTGGCGATGACTTCGCCAGCCTTGGCCGAAGGTGTGACAAGCTATCCCTTCGACGGCAGTTTTGAAGACGCGACCTTTGCCGTCGAAAACGCCATTATCGAGCGTGGGTTGGTCATCGACTATGTCAGCCATGTTGGCGAGATGCTGGCCCGGACCGGGGCCGACGTGGACAGCGACGTCGAACTGTTCAAGGCCGCCGATGTGTTCCTGTTCTGCTCGGCCGTCACCTCGCGCAGCGTGATGGAGGCCGACCCCATGAACATCGCCTTTTGCCCCTATGGCATCTTCGTCGCTGATCAGGGCGACAAGGTTCTCGTGGGCTACCGCAACTACCCCGAGGGCGCCATGCAAGAGGTGCAGATCTTGCTGGATGACATCGCGACAGAAGCGGTAGGGAAATAGGACGCTCTCCCGGACCTTGATCGCATGGGCCCGCCCCGGCGGTGAACTCTGTTCGGCGCACCCGCTTGTTCGGGGTGACATCGCCCGATTCGCGGCCCTTGGTTAACGCCCGTTTCGTCGTCCGAGCGTAGAGACGGAAGGAAGACGCAAGGAAGACGGAAGGAAGACCGCAAACCTGCTCGAAATCTCCAGAATTACCCCAGCGAACTTGGGGGGTTAGCCGCCCCGCTGCAATTTCACCGGCTCGCTGCGCGCCAACCGCAGGAAATGCGCGATATAGGGCTTGCCCGCATCTTCCGCGCGGGTGGCTGCATACATCCGCTTCAGCACGGGCTCCGGCCCCAGGGGGCGGGTGACATAGTCGGCATTCGACTTCACCTCCCGCATCACCCAATCGGGCAAAACCGCCACCCCCCGGTTCGATCCGACCAGCATCAGGATCACCGCCGTCAGTTCCGCCGTCCGCTGCGCGCGGGGTTCCACCTTCGCGGGCGTCAGGATTTCCGTAAAGATATCAAGCTTGTCGCGGCTGACGGGATAGGTGATCAGCACCTGATCGCGGAAGTCCTCTGCCGTGATGAACTCTCTTTCAGCCAAGGGGTTCTGCGCCGAAGCAACAAAGGTCGGGTGATAGTCGAACAGGGGGTTGAACACGATTCCCGGCGGTGGTTCGCGGTCGGACGAGATCACCAGATCCACATCTTCGCGGTTCAGTGCCGCCAGCGCCTCGAAGGCCAGACCGGCGCGGATATCGACGTCGATCTCGGGCCAGGCATGGCGAAACATTTCCAGCACCGGAAACAGCCAGTCAAAGCAGGCATGACACTCGATCGCGATGTGCAGCCGCCCGGTTCGTCCGGCCCGAAGGGCCCGGAATTCCTCCTCCATCGCGTCTATCTCTGGCAGGATACGTTCAGCAGCCCGCAACATCCTGTGTCCCGCCGCGGACAGGCGCATCGGTTTGGACCGGCGGACGAACAGCTCCATTCCGGCCTGATCCTCAAGCCCCTTCACCTGATGCGACAGCGCGGACTGGGTCATGTTCAGCACCTCAGCCGCCCGGGCCAACCCCCCGGCCTGCTGAATCGCGCGGATGGTGCGCAGGTGGCGCAATTCGACGTACATGAATGAACCTCATGAAGAAGGTGAGAACTATGAATTGGTCTCACATCAACCTTTCTGCGACAAGAGGGGCAGTGAAGGAGACCGCCATGCCCACGCCCCGGATCAGTTTCGAGTTCTTCCCGCCGCAGTCGCTGGACGCTTCGTTCCGCCTCTGGGAAACTGTGCAGGCATTATCTCCAATGAAACCATCATTCGTTTCCGTGACTTACGGTGCGGGCGGCGCGACCCGCACCCTGACCCATGACGCGGTGTCGACGATCCACCGCAACTATGGCCTGAAGGTCGCGGCCCATTTGACCTGCGTCGATACCACCCGGACCGAGACGCTCTCCATCGCCGAATCCTATGCCGAAGCCGGCGTGACCGAGATCGTCGCCCTGCGTGGCGACGCCCCGAAAGGCGCGCAGCGCTTCGTCCCGCATCCGCTGGGCTTTGCCAACTCGGTCGAGCTGGTGGAAAAGCTGGCAAGAACCGGCAAGTTCACCATCCGCGTCGGCGCCTATCCCGAACCGCATCCCGATGCCGCCGACAGCACCGCAGACGTGACCTGGCTGAAGCGCAAGATTGACGCGGGCGCATCATCGGCCATCACCCAGTTTTTCTTCAACGCCGACACCTTCTTCCGCTTCCGCGATGCCTGCCAGAAAGCCGGCATCACCGCGCCGATCATCCCCGGCATCCTGCCGATCACCAACTGGGAAGGCGCGAAAAAGTTCGCGCTGCGCTGTGGCACACAGGTGCCGCAGAAGCTGGACGAGGCCTTCACAACCGCCGCCCGCGACGGCCGGGAAGAGCTGCTGGCGCTGACCCATTGCACCGCGCTTTGCGACCGCCTGATCGAAGGCGGGGTCGAGGATCTGCATTTCTACACCCTGAACCGTCCCCACCTGACGCGCGAAGTTGTGCGTGCCCTTGGCATCACACCCGAGCTGGTCCTGGAGAAAGTGGCCTGAATTCAGCCCCTTGGGGCAATTGATGTCTCCCTGGGCGGCTTTCCGGCCTGTGCTTGGCAGGTTTTCGGAAAGCCGCCATTTTTCCTGATGCTTGCCCCCCGGGCCACTTCAGGTAATCTCGCCGGGCGCACAAAGCAGGACCGCCCATGACCAAGCTTGTCACCCTTCTGAACGGCCCCAACCTGAATCTGCTTGGCCTGCGCCAGCCCGAGATCTATGGGCGAGAGACGCTGGACGATGTGGCATCCAAGACCGCCGATCTGGCCGAGGAGCTGGGCTTGCGGCTGCGCGCGCTGCAGTCCAACCACGAGGGTCAGTTGATCGACTGGATCCATGCGGCGCGGGGCAGCTCTGCCGGGATCATCATCAATCCGGGGGCCTACTCGCACACCTCGATCGCCATCCTGGATGCGCTGAATGCCTATGACGGCCCGGTGCTGGAAGTGCATATCTCCAACATCCACAAGCGTGAGGCGTTCCGTCACCACTCCCACATCTCGTTGCGCGCCGACGGGGTGATCGCCGGGTTCGGGACGGAGGGCTATCTGCTGGCGCTGCGCCGGATGGCGAGCCTTCTGAAAGCATGACCGCGGGGTTCCGCTGGCATCCGGAAGCGCGGTTGTTCGACGGGGCCGGGGGTGAGGTCCGACCGTCCTCTGCCGGTGGATCGGTGGTTGCCGACACCGCGGAGGGTCTGGCGCAAGTCATTGGACTGCCGACGTTTCGTCTGGGCGCACTGGATCAGCCTGCGCCGGTTCCCGGCCCCGGTCCACAGTTCGAGACGTTGACCTCCGGGTCGACGGGCAGTCCGCGCCGCATTCTGCGGTCGCAAGGATCATGGGTGGCCAGCTTCCGGGTCAATGCCGGTTTTGGGGTCGGTCCCGGGGCGCGTGTGGCAGTGCTGGGACGGCTGGTGCATTCGCTGGCGCTTTACGGCGCGATCGAGGGCCTGCATCTGGGCGCCCAGGTGCATCTGCTGGACGCGCTGCGCCCGGATCGGCAGCGCAAGGCATTGGCAGACAAGGGAATCTCGCACCTCTATGCCACTCCAGCGCAGTTGCGGTTGCTGGCAAGCGGACCAGGGATCTGCCCCGACCTGCGGCTGGTTCTGGTCGGCGGATCAAAGCTGGACCCGGCCTTGCGGGAGGCGGTGCGGTCGATGGCTCCGTCAGCAAGACTGCGTGAGTTCTACGGGGCCGCCGAGGCAAGTTTCATCACCCTTGCGGATGAGGAAACGCCGGAAACTTCGGTCGGCAAACCCTATCCGGGGGTGGAAATCCTGACCGACCCATCAGGCGAGGTCTGGGTGAAAAGCCCTTATCTTTTCTCTGGTTACGCGGGCGATGCCGGGTCCGCCCGCTGGCGTGACGGTTGGCTTTCGGTGGGCGAGATCGGGCGGATGGAGGATGGGTTTCTTTACCTGCACGGTCGGGCCGGGCGGATGGTCACGGTCGCGGACCAGAATGTTTTCCCCGAAGAGATCGAGTCCCTGATCGAAACCATGCCGGGCGTCACCCGGGCGGCGGTGCTGCCGGTGCGGGATGCCCTGCGGGGTTCGGTGCTGGTGGCGCTGGTGCAGGGCGACCCGGCGGCGGAAGCAGGCATCATGGTGGACCTGCGGGCGCGTCTGGGCGCGCTGAAGTCCCCCAAGGCCTTGATCTGGCTACAGGACTGGCCGGTACTGCCCTCGGGCAAGACCGACCTTCGGGCGCTGGAGGCGCGGTTGACATGGCCCGTCTGATCGCGGCGCGCAGGACGGCGGTGGTCCCTCGTGGCGGGGCCTTTGCGCGGCTGTCCATCGAGGATCTTGCCGCGCCGGTCCTGTTGGCTTGTCTGGCGGATGCCGGGTTCGGGGTGGATCAGGTGGACGAGGTGATCCTGTCGAACGCGCTTGGCGGTGGTGGCAACCCGGCGCGCCGCGTGGCTCTGGCGGCAGGACTGCCGGACCGGGTGGCCGGGCTGACCGTGGACCGGCAATGCGCCGGCGGTCTGGACGCGATCCTGCTGGCGCGGGCGCTGGTCGATTCGGGGGCTGCGGATGTGGTGCTGGCGGGCGGCGTCGAAAGCTATTCCCGACGACCCTTGCGGTTGGCGACCGATCCCGACGGCGGGCCGCCGGTGCCCTACGATCAGGCACCGTTTACCCCTTGGCCCGACCGTGATCCCGGCATGGCCGAGGCCGCCGAGGTCCTGGCCCTGCGGCTGGGGATCAGCCGGGAACGGCAAGAACTTTGGGCGGTGGATAGCCACGCCAAGGCCTTGGGATCGGACCATTCCAGCGAGATTGTTCCCGTGGCGGGCATGACGCGCGATGCCTTCACGCGGCGCCTGACCCCCGGCCTGCTGGCCCGCGCGCCCCTTGTTGCGGGCGGCATCACGGCGGCTACGGCTGCAGTGGCGGCGGATGCTGCAGCGGTCTGTCTGGTGGTCTCGGACCGGGTGGCGGGCGGGCGGGGGCTTGCAATCCGGGGCGGCGCGACCGTGGGCGGGAACCCGGAGGAGCCGGGCCTGGCACCCCTGGCGGCCATGGCGCGGGTCTGGGACGGCGCCCCCCTGGCCATGGCCGAAGTGATGGAGGCCTATGCCGTGCAGGCCATCGCCGTGGCCGAGGGCGCAGGGATCGACCCCGCGCTGGTCAACCCCGGTGGCGGGGCCTTGGCGCGGGGGCATCCGATCGGTGCCTCGGGGGCCATTCTTGCGGTGCGGCTGTTCCACGGGCTTCGGTCGGGGCGGGGGCTGGCTGCCATCGCCTCGGCCGGAGGGATCGGGACCGCGCTGCTGGTCGAAGCCTCAGGCGCGTGACAGCAGCGAGGCTGGGCGCATCCGGGCCAGGCTTTGGGTGATCAGGCCGGCAAGAACGGCCTTCAGGACGTCACCGGGCAGGAAGGCCATGGCAAGGAAGGCGGCCTCGGGCAGGGTCTTGTCCAGCATGACGGACATGCCAACGATCCCAAAGACATAAAGGACGCCAATCCCGCCGATGACGGATGCTGCGGTGGCGGCGTAACCGGCTGTCAGGGTCGTCCGCTCCATGATCCAGCCGGCCACGAAGGCGGCCACGGGGAAGCCCAGCAGGAAGCCCACCGAAGGCCCGGCAAAGACGCCAAGTCCACCGCGTCCCCCCGACAGAAGTGGCAGGCCCGCGGCGACGAGGGCGAGGAACAGCAGGACCGAAAGCGCCCCCCGCCTTGCGCCAAGCACCGTGCCGCACAGCATGATGCCAAGCGATTGCGCGGTGATCGGCACGCCGGCGGCAAGGTCGATTTTCGGGATCAGCCCAAGCACCGCGATCAGCGCGGCGAAGAGGGCGATGTGGGTCAGGTTGCGTTCCATGAGGTCCCCTTTTGGTTCGCACCCTTTAACCAGCACCACCCCGCGCCCGCAAGGCCTCGGCCGCCCGGTCTGCGTCGTCAAGGGCAGCCAGGGTCGCAGGGACCAGCACGCGCCAGCCCGGGCGGCGGGAGGACCGGGCCGTCCAGGACTGGGAAATCTGGTCAAGGCGGTCAAGCATCACCGGGATGAAGCGGATGACCAGCGCCATGGCAAGAGCCAGGCGGCGCGGCGGCAGGCCAAGCGGCGCAAGCGGGCGGGCAAGGGTCTGAAAGACAGCGATCATGTCCGAAAGCCGGGTGGTCATGGTGACGAAATTCGCCAGCGCCACGGCGGACAGCAGGCGCAGCAGGATAGCCGCACCTCCGGCCAGATCGGCGCTCCAGAGGTGCCAGAGACCGACGATCAGGACGAAGGGCCAAAGCGGGCGCATAAGGCGCAATCCGGTCGTGGCAAAGCGCGTGCCGCCGGAGGCGTAAAGCGCGGCCGTGGCCGCTGCCGTGGCGGCAAGCGGCAGCGGAGCCTGCAGGGCGAACAGGCCCATGGTGCCAAGCGCCAGCGCAGCCAGCTTCAGCCCTGCGGGCAGGCGATGCGCCCAGATCTCAACCGGCGAGGTCAGCGTCAGCATCGCGCTCTCCGATCCGGGCCATCTCGGCGGTGAAGGCGGGAAGGACCTGCGAGGGCGGGCCGTCAGCAGCGATGCGTCCATCCTCAAGCCACAAGATCCGGTCGGCGGTGGCAAGGGTTGCCGGGTCATGGGTGATGGTGACCAGCCGCTGCGGCAGGGCGGCAAAGCGGCGGGCAAGGCGGGCTTGGGTCGGCAGGTCAAAGCCGGCAAGCGGTTCGTCCAGCAGGATCGTGCGCGGCTGCATGATCAGGACGGACAGCAGGCACAGGTAATGCCGCTGGCCCTGGCTCAGGCTGGTGACGGGGGCCTTGGCCCAATGCGTCCGGCCCTCGGCGGCAAGGGCTCGATGCGCTTGGGCAAGGGCTTGCGCCTGGGGCAAGCCCTGCTGAGCCAGACCAAAGGCCAGTTCCTCCTCGACCGTGGGGAACAGGATCTGGTGGTCGGGGTTCTGGAACAGGATGCCGATGGCTGCCAGCGCCGCCTTGCGGTCGGCGAATGGGTCGACTCCGTCAAGGCGAACGCTGCCCGCATCGGGGGCGATCAGCCCGGCCATCAGCCGCAGAAGGGTGGTCTTCCCCGACCCATTGCGCCCAAGGATGCCGATGCGGACTTCGGTCAGGCTGAGGGTGAGGGTGTCCAGCACCACCCTTCCGCCAAGCCTGACGCTGGCAGAGGACAGGTGGATGCCGGGCGAAAGGTCGGGCATGCGGGGGGCCTTGAGACGGTTGGCCGCCCTTCTAGCCGCTGCGTCCCCGGCAGGGAAGGGGTGGCACTGGCCATCCCCAGTCATGCGTCCCATATCTGGAACAGCCATCCGCCCGCAGGCGGGCGGATGGAACGTGTCGTGTCGTCCGCGCGATCGACTGTCTTGGCAGCAATCGGTGAATTCTCAGCAGGGGGCGATGTACTGCTGGCCGTACTGGTCGCGGTAGTAGCACTGCCCCTGGGTCGGCGCCGGGCCGATCAGGGTGACCGTGGCCGCACCGACAGCGGCCCCAATCAATGCGCCCTTCTTGCGGTCGCTGTCAGAGGACACGGCGGCACCGATCGCCGCACCACCGAGGGCGCCGACAGCAGCACGCTGTTCGGTGGGCGTGCAGGCGGCAGCGGTCAGAGGGATCAAGGAAAGGGTCAAGAAAAGACGGGTCATCACAAGGCTCCTTGTGGCGATTCCACAGGTCGATAGTAGCCGATTGCCACAGAGACCACCCTGCTTTCCTTTCGTCTGCCCTGCGACCGGCAGGAAACTGCCATGCACCGCATGCAATCAGTCTGCAGCTCTGCTTCCGTTTGGTGCTCTGGCGAAAGCGCGCCGGGTCGCGGGCGGGCCACATATCAGGTGTCTTTCGCCGTCTTGGCATTGCGGCGCTTGGCATCCTTGCCGATGGCAAGGTCAAAAGACCCCGGGGAAGCGGGTGCAGACCGTACTCGCGTCATCAAGGCCAAGACCGCCGTGAAGTCCGTCACGGCAAGCAAGGGCTCGCCCTCGATCAGCCCGAGACATGCGGCCCAATGCCGTCGCGACAGCCCGGGGTCCGCGCCGATCCGGGTGGCTTTCACGGATCGGCCGGAACTGGCAACCCCGCGCAGGTCGAGGGAGATCCCGGCAGTCAGCCCCCGGCGGTTGCCGACAGAACTGCCATTGGCTCTAGGCCTGACGGGCTGCGGCCACAGAAGCCTCAAGGATGTCCATCGCCTCGGCGAAATGGGCGTCAGGGATGGTGATCGGCGCCAGGAAGCGGACCACGTTGCCATAGACTCCGCAGGTCAGCAGGATCAGCCCGCGCTTCTGCGCCTCTATCCGGACGCGGGTGGTAAAGCCTGCGTCGGGTTCGTGGGTTGACGGATTGGCGAATTCGACAGCGACCATGAAGCCGGGGCCGCGGATGTCGATGATCTCGGGAGCGGTGGCGCGGATCGCCTCCAGGCGTTGCTTCAGTCGGCTGCCCAGTTCATTGGCGCGGGCGCAGAGGTCTTCTTCCTCGATCACGTCCAGAACCGCGTTCGCCGCTGCAATGCCCAACGGGTTGCCCGCATAGGTGCCACCCAGGCCGCCGGGGTTGGCGGCATCCATGAGGTCAGCACGGCCCGTGACAGCGGCCAGCGGCAGGCCACCGGCGAGGCCCTTGGCCATCGTGGTCAGGTCGGCCGCGACGCCATGCGCCTCCATAGCGAAGAGGGCGCCGGTGCGCGCGAAACCAGTCTGCACCTCGTCTGCGATCATCACGATGCCATGCTTGTCGCACAGCGCGCGGATCGCCCGGACCAGATCGGTCGGCGCGGGGTAGAAGCCGCCCTCGCCCTGCACCGGCTCAAAGATGATCGCGGCGACGCGGGTCGGGTCGAGGTCGGCCTTGAACAGCTTCTCGATCCCCTTCATCGCATCGGCGGTCGAAATCCCGTGCGGCTCCATCGGGAAGGGGACGTGGAAGACATCCGGCATCATCGCGCCGAAGCCCTTCTTGTAGGGCTCGACCTTGCCGGTCAGGGCCATGCCCATGAAGGTCCGGCCATG
>PNJK01000080.1 GCA_013821825.1 Rhodobacter sp. | reverse complement strand
GGCATAGGCTTTTTCCAGACGGTCCCAGGCTTCCTCGCGGCGGGCCTTTTCACGGCTGATCTGGGCTTCGCCGCGGGCATTTTCCACGCGATCCAGATAAACCTCGACGGTATCGCCGACGTTGATCGTCGGGGCTTCGCCGGGGTTTGCGAATTCCTTGAGGTCGATGCGGCCTTCCATCTTGTAGCCGACATCGATGATGGCCTGGCCCGCCTCGATGGCAATGACGCGGCCCTTGACGACAGTGCCCTCTTCGGGCGTGTCCATTTCGAAGCTTTCCTTCAGGAGGGCTTCGAAGTCTTCCATGGTTGATTTAGCGCACATGTAGATCAGTTTCCTTTGCTGTGTTGTCACTGGCCATGCGGTTGGCTCCGCCGGTCTTTGGATGGGTCCTGCAGAAACAAGCTCGGCATCCCGGAAAACCAGGCTGACCGCGACTCCCTTCAGGATGCGGGGCCTATAGACTCATTGCGCCTTGCCGGCAAGGGAAACTGGCCCCGTCCCGCCCCGCCCCGCCCGAGCGTTGATCCGGTTGAGTGCGCGGGCAAGCCCGCACACACACCCATATCTCGCCGTCCGGGCAAGGCCCGGATCGGCTCGGGATCAGATGCGAAATCGCGCCGCAATGACGCTGCAGGCCCGTTCGACAGCCGCGTCGATCGTCATCGCGCTGGTGTCGATCACCACCGCATCCGCCGCCGCCCGCAAGGGGGCATCCGCCCGCCCCATGTCGCGTGCATCGCGCTCGCGCACTTCGGCCAGCACCTGCGCCTCGCTACCACCGACCTCCAGCCAGCGCCGGTGCGCGCGCACTTCCGGGCTTGCGGTGACGTAAAGCTTCACCTCGGCTTCCGGGCAGATCACCGTGCCGATATCGCGGCCATCCAGCACCGCGCCGCCCTCGGCCCGCGCAAAGCGGCGCTGGAACTCGACGAGGGCCGCCCGCACCTCCGGGATCAAGGCGACGCGGGATGCCGCCTGCCCAGCCTCCATTGACCGGAGGTCGCTGCGGCTCAGGTCCTCGGCGGTCAAGCTGCGCGCTGAAGACACCGGATCGCCGCCCTTGGCGCCAACGGCCCGGTAAAGGAGCCCGGTATCCAGATGCTGGAACCCGAACCGCGCCGCGACCACCCGGCCGATCGTGCCCTTCCCCGCCGCCGCAGGCCCGTCAATTGCTACCGTGAATGCCGCCATGCCAGAAGATCCACCATCACTTGTCGCGCCTTGGATGCCCCCGGTGGAGGCGTTTGGCAAACTGAAAGTCGTGGCGTGAGGCCCACCGACCCTTTGGGATCACCCTACCTGCGCCAGCGCCGCAATCCTGAGCGCCCCAGCCGCACCGAAATCCCGCTGCTCGGCTCTGCCGTCGCCAGAAGCATCGCCCCCGCCGCAACCTTGACCATCCAGTGCTCAAGTCGAACGATCAGGTTGAATTCCTGCCAACCGAAAACCGGTCTCAACCTGTTGATACTATTTGGTTGGCAAAGGTGTCCCCCCCCCGGGGGGACGCCAGCTTCAGCCCCGCTCGATCTTTCCGCCAAGTCCCCGCATCAGCCCCTCGAAGATCGGGAACGAGGTCTGGATCGGCGATCCGTCATCGACCGCAACGGCCGCCTTCGCAGCCAGCCCGCAAACAAGGAACGACATCGCGATCCGGTGGTCGATATGGGTGGCACAGGTTGCCCCGCCCGGCACGCCCCCCGGCCCCATGCCGTGGACGATCAGGGTATCCTCATCCTCTTCGATCCGGACGCCGCAAGCCTCCAGCCCCCGCGCCATCGCGTCGATCCGGTCGCTTTCCTTGACCCGCAGTTCCTTTATGCCCCGCATCACTGTCTTGCCGGTGGCGAAGGAGGCGACGACCGACAGGATCGGGTATTCGTCGATCATCGACGGCGCGCGTTCGGGCGGCACCTCGATCCCCTTCATGTCGCCACTGAAACGGACGCGCAGGTCCGCCACCGGCTCGCCGCCCTCTTCGCGGGGGTTCTGGAACTCGATCTCGGCCCCCATCTCGACCAGCGTCAGGTAGAGGCCGTTGCGCGTCAGGTTCTGGCTGACCCCGGGAACAAGAATATCGGACCCTTCGACGATCAGCGCCGCACAGGTCGGGAAGGCAGCCGAGGACGGATCGCGCGGCACCGCCACCGTCTGCGGCCGGAGTTCCGGCTGGCCGGTCAAGGTGATGACATGCCCCTCGCCCGCCTTCTCGACCGCGAGCTTCGCGCCGAACCCCAGCAGCATCCGTTCGGAATGGTCCCGCGTCGGTTCGCGTTCGATCACCACCGTCTCGCCCGGGGCGTTCAGGCCCGCCAGCAGCACCGCCGATTTCACCTGCGCCGAGGCGACCGGCAGCGCATAGCGCACCGGCACCGGGTTCGCCGCGCCAACCACTGTCATCGGCAACCGCCCGCCCTTGCGCCCATAGGCTTGTGTTCCGAACAGGCTGAGCGGATCGGTCACCCGGCCCATCGGCCGCTTGCGCAAACTCGCGTCGCCGGTGAACGTCGCCGTGATCGGCGTCGTCGCCATGCAGCCCATGATCAGCCGCACCCCGGTGCCCGAGTTGCCGCAGTCGATCACATCCGCCGGTTCCTGAAACCCGCCGACGCCCACGCCGTTCACCGTCCAGGCACCGTCGCCAAGCCGGGTGACCGTCGCCCCGAATGCCCGCATCGCCTTTGCCGTGTCCAGCACGTCCTGACCTTCCAGCAGGCCCGAAATCCGCGTCTCGCCCACCGCCATCGCCCCGAAGATCAGCGAGCGGTGCGAGATCGACTTGTCGCCGGGCACTTCGGCCACGCCTTTCAGCGGCCCCGATTTTCGGGCTGTCATCGGTAGCGCGTCATCATGGCCGGACATCAGTCTCTCCCTCACGATCCGCCCGCGTGATAGCGCAAGCTTCTGGTGTGGTCCATCACCCCCAACCGGGCCTTTGCATCGCCGGACCCTCCGGAAGAGTATTTGTCGAACAGAGCAAATCGCGCGGGCTTGCTCCGTTCCCAAATGCTCACGGCAGACTTAGCGTCGGCGAAACGTCAGGTAATGCGGCACGCGGCCTTCGCGGAGCGCCTTCTGTTCGTAGCGGGTCGACAGCCAATCGTCCCAGGCGCCGCCCGGACCGGCCTCGTGGACCAGGTCAAATCCGGCAGGCGGGACTTCCTCATGCGTCTGGCGGACGTAGTCCGGGATGTCGGTCGCCACGCGGAATTCGGCGCCGGTCGCCATCGCGCGACAGAGTGGGCCAAGGTATTCCGGGGTCACGAACCGGCGGCGGTGATGGCGGGCCTTGGGCCAGGGGTCGGGGTAGTTGAGAAAGACCCTCGACAGGCACCCCCCCGGCAGCACGTCGAAAAGGTCGCGGACGTCGCCGGGATGCAGCCAGAGGTTCGAGACCCCTGCCCCCCGGATCTTGCCCAGCAGCATCGCGATGCCGTTCACGAAGGGCTCGGCCCCGATCAGGGTCACGTCCGGGTTTGCAGCCGCCATATGCACGAGGTGTTCGCCCCCGCCAAAGCCGACCTCAAGCCAAAGCGGGCGACCTTCGGCAAAGGTCAGATCGAGCGGCACACGGTCGGGGTTGTCCTCCCGCGTGATGCCGCGCAGGGTCAGCGGACCAAGGTCCTCGGCCAGATAGTCCTTCTGACTGGCGCGCAGGGTCTTGCCCCGGATACGGCCATAGAAATTTCGGCGTTTGCCAGTGTCGGACATGAAAGAACCCCGGAATGATCCGGGGCCTTCAAGCAGAGCGGAGCACCCGGGTCAAGCAGACCGGACCCCTTTGGGACCGGGCGATGTGCCGCACAGACATTCGCATCCGGCAATACTTCAGGCGGCAATCGTGATATCTTCGTCTCTGGCACCAGCCTTTCCGGCATAGGGCCAGAAAGCTGTGCCGGGAGGAAAAACCATGGCACGTTACATCGTTACCGGAAGCTACACCGGTGCGGCAATGAAGGGGTTAATGACCAAACCATCCGACCGCGAGGCGGCGACGTCCGCGCTCGTCGCTGCAGCGGGCGGGAAGCTCCAATCCTTCTTGCTGACGACTGGCGACTCTGACTTTCTCATGATCATCGAAACTGACAACCTGCGGGACATGCTTGCCGCCTTGATCGTGGCCGGGGCCTCGGGGGCCGTCACCGGGCTGAAGACCGTGCAGGCCTTTACTTCAGCCGAGTTCACTGCCGCACAGAAACGGGCCGGCGAAATCGCGAAGAAATACTCGGCGCCGGCATGAATGATTGCGCCGCCCCTGTCAGGGCGGCGCAATGTTCGGTCACACCGCCTTTTTCAGCGCCTCGACCAGATCGGTCCGCTCCCACGAAAAGCCGCCATCCGCTTCCGGCGCGCGGCCGAAGTGGCCGTAGGCCGAGGTGCGGGCATAGATCGGGCGGTTCAGGTCAAGATGGGTGCGGATGCCGCGCGGGGTCAGGTCCATCACCTCGGCCACGGCCCGTTCGATCACCGCCTCCGGAACTTTGCCGGTGCCATGCGTGTCGACATAGATCGACAGCGGCTTGGCCACACCGATCGCATAGCTGACCTGCAGCGTGCAGCGCTCGGCAAGCCCAGCGGCCACCACGTTCTTGGCCAGATAGCGCGCGGCATATGCGGCCGATCGGTCGACCTTGGTCGGGTCTTTCCCGGAAAACGCGCCGCCGCCATGCGGGGCAGCACCGCCATAGGTATCGACAATGATCTTGCGACCGGTCAGGCCAGCATCGCCATCCGGCCCGCCGATCACGAAGGTTCCGGTCGGGTTCACATGCCATTCGGTCTTCTTGGTGATCCAGCCTTCAGGCAGGACCTCACGGATGTAGGGCTCCACGATCTTGCGGATGATCTTGGACGTCTGGCGCTTCGAGGAGTGCTGGGTCGACAGAACGATCGACGTCACCTCGACCGGCTTGCCATCGGCATAGCGCAGGGTCAGCTGGCTCTTGGCATCGGGCCCAAGTGTGGGTTCCGCGCCGGATTTCCGCGCCTCGGTCAGGCGGCGCAGGATCGCATGGGCATACTGGATCGGCGCCGGCATGTATTCCGGCGTCTCCAGAGTGGCGTAGCCGAACATGATGCCCTGATCGCCCGCACCATCCCGGTCCACGCCTTGCGCAATATGGGCGGACTGTTCATGGAGGTAGTTGTGGACCTTGATCTTGTCCCAGTGGAACTTCTTCTGCTCGTAGCCAATGTCGCGGACGCAGTCGCGCACGATGCCGTCGATTCGGGCCATCATGCCATGGGTCGCCTCTTTTGAGGACAACCCGACCTCGCCGCCCACGACGACACGGTTGGTGGTGGCGAAGGTTTCGCAGGCGACGCGGGCGTTCGACTCCTCTCTCAGGAAGGCGTCAAGGACAGCATCCGAGATGCGGTCACAGACCTTGTCGGGGTGGCCCTCGGAGACGGACTCCGAAGTGAAAACGTAATCTTTACGGCCGGTCGAGGTGTTCATCTCGGGAAGTGCTCCGTTGGAAGATCCCCGCCACGCCAGGAAGCCGTTGTGGCGGTTCAATGAGCCCCTCCCCTAGACGGCGAGCGGCAGGGCGTCAATGGGCGGTCTTGCGCGGCCGACGGAACGCCAGCAGCGCGAGGCCTGCCAGCAACAGCAGGACCGGGCCGTCACCGAAGCGGACATAGGGCGTCGGCGGCAGCGCGCCGGGAAGGCGTGTGTCCAGCGAACCCATGGTGCCGAGGGGCAACTCATCCAGGATCCTGCCCCGCGCGTCGATGACCGCCGTGATGCCGGTATTGGCCACCCGAACCAGTGGCAGCCCTTGCTCCACGGCCCGCAACCGCGCCTGAGCAAGGTGCTGGAACGGCCCGGTCCAGACGCCGAACCAGGCGTCGTTGGTGATCTGCAGAATCCAGTCGGCCCGCTCCGGGGCGCTATTCACCGTGCGCGGGAAGATCGCCTCGTAGCAGATCAGCGGCAGGACCTTGCCGAATTCGCCAAGGTCCAGGACCCTTGGTCCCGGACCGGCGGTATATCCAGCCCCGGCCTGTGCCGCAAAGGCGGTGATCCCGAACCAGCGATAGGCCAGGTCGCCAAAGGGGATGTATTCCCCGAATGGCACCAGATGATGCTTGTCATAGCGTGCGACTTCGGTTCCCGACCCCTCAAGCACGCGCAGGCTGTTGTAGAAGCGCCCGGATTCTTCGCGCTGGATGCCAAGGGCCACAGGGCGGCCCTGCGACGCTTCGGTCACCATCCCAGCCACTTCGGGCGCATATTCCAGCATGTAGGGCACTGCGGTTTCCGGCCAGATCGTCAGGTCGGCAGGAGTGCCGCTGGCTGTCATGCTCAGCAGACGATCGAAGAATTCGCGCGCGCGGGCTGCGTCCCATTTGGCCGACTGCTCGGCATTCGGCTGGACTAGACGCATGGTGAAAGCCCCAGCCTCGGGCAAAGGTTGCGACAGCCGCCAAAGACCGAAAACGGCAATGCTCCCCAGCAGAGCCGCCGCCGATACCGCTCCGCGCCAGCGCCAAAGTACCGGCAGCGCCGCCGCCATCAGCGTGACCAGGGTCAGCCCCGAGGGTCCGACAAGTGCCGCAAACTGGTCCAGCGGAGTGCCGATCCACACATGCCCGACCATCGCCCAGGGAAAGCCGGTCAACACCACTCCGCGCAATCCTTCCAGCGCCGTGAAGGTAACGACGAAACCCAAGGCGGGCACCGGCATCCACACGGCGATCGCGGCTGCCAGACCCCAGAAGAGCCCCAGCCCCCCCGACAGGAGGATCACGGCGAATGGGGCCATCCAGCCATTTCGGGCGATGTCGATCAGGAAGGGCTCGACGATCCACGACAAGGCCAGCGCGAAATGCCCCGCCCCGGCCGCAAGCCCCAGCCAGAACCCAGCCCGGGAATTCGGTGCGCGGGCGACCAGCCAGGTCAGACCGGCAAGCCCGCCCAAGGCAGCCCACCAGTAGCCCAGTGGCGCCTGACCAAGTGCCACCAGTGCCCCAAGGCCAACGGCCAGCACCATCCGGCCATTTCCGGAAATCCGCGATTCAAACATGGGTCATACCTTGCTGGTACCGGCCATTGGCAGCCGGACGCGCAGACGCTTGATCCGGCGCGGATCGGCATCGACGATTTCGAATTGCACGCCGCTTTCGTGATCAACCACCTCGCCCCGCGCAGGCACCCGCCCGGCACGCAGAAAGACAAGGCCGCCAAGCGTGTCGATCTCTTCGTCCTCTTCCCCCGTCCGCAAGGCAAGGCCAAGAGCGGCCTCGATCTCTTCCAGCGGGGCAGTGGACTGGGCCAGGATCACACCGGGCTTCTCTTCCTTCCAGAGTGCGCCCTCATCCTCGTCATGCTCGTCCTCGATCTCGCCGATCACGGTCTCGATCAGGTCTTCGATTGTGACAAGACCGTCGACTCCGCCATATTCGTCGATCACCAGCGCCATATGCGCCCGTTCCTTCTGCATCTTCTGCAGAAGGACGCCGGTCGGCATTGACGGCGGCGCAAAGAGGATCGGACGCAATAGCCGCTTCAGACTGAACCGCCCGCTGGCCCCGAAGCCATGCGTCAGCGCAAGGTCCTTCAGCAGGACCAGCCCCTGAGGATGGTCCAGCGTACCCTTGTAGACAGGGACGCGGGAAAACCCGTGCTCGCGAAACACCTCGACCAGCTCATCCTTGCCGATGTCCAGCGAGACTGCGACGATTTCGGCCTTTGGGATCGCCACATCGTCCACGCGCATCCTGCGCAAGGCACCAAGGCCAGAACTGGCCGACTGCGCCACTTCCGGCTCAGAGGTCAAGGGGGCTTCGGACCCGTTGGAGAAGGCCGAGAGTAGGCGCCCGAAAAAGCCGCGCTGTTGCGGGTCGGAAGCCGGTTCATCTGTCAGCGCGTCCTGCGCGTCCTGCGCGGGGGCTGACCCGTCGGTACTACTGCCCATCGGTCCTTTGTCCAGAAAACATCCGTCCGGCGGATGTGAGTCTAATATGGGTCAGAAACCCCGAGGCTGGCAAGTATCCGAACCTCGGTTGCTTCCATCAAGGTGGCATCTTGTTCTTCGATATGGTCATGGCCCAGAAGATGCAGGACGGCGTGCACGACAAGATGGGTGACATGATGCTCCATTGTCTTGCCTTGCTCCTGCGCCTCACGCGCGCAAGTCTCCCAGGCGATGGCGATGTCGCCAAGCGGCTCGGGCTCATCCTCAGACCCCGGCTCGGGCAGATCGGGTGCCCCGCCCGCAATCCCGGACCCGCGTTCTTCCGATGGCCAGCTCAGCACATTGGTCGGCACGGCCCGGCCGCGGAAGTCCGAATTCAGTGCCGCGATACGCGCGTCGTCACAGGCCATCAGACTGATTTCGAACCCGGCCGGATCAAGCCCCGCCCCGGCAAGGGCCGCCCGAGCGGCGCGCTCGGTCAAGGGCTCCAGCCCGAACGCCTCCCAGCGCGCGTCCTCGATCACGATATCCACCAGTGCAGCCATGCTGCGGCCTAACCCAAGCCCCGAGCCACCTCAAGCCTATTCCTCTCTGTCCAAAATATCCTCGGGGGGGAAGCCCCGGCATCTGCCGGGGCGTGGGGGGCAGAAGGCCCCCCTCAGCGTTTCGAAATCGGCTTGCGCCGAATGGCGCGCTGCAAGATCGCGGCCTGGCCGGCGTCACCGCCGCCCCGGACACCTCTGCCCTCAGACCGAGGTCGGATCGTCGGTCTCGTAGGCCTCGATGATCCGGGCGACCAGCGGGTGCCGCACCACGTCCTTCGAGGTGAAGTAGTTGAAGCTGACCCCCCGCACCCCTTTCAGGATCCGCTCGGCCTCTTGCAGACCGCTTGGGACACCGCGCGGCAGGTCGACCTGTGTGCGGTCGCCGGTCACCACCATGCGGCTGCCTTCGCCCAGACGGGTCAGGAACATCTTCATCTGCATCGCAGTGGCGTTCTGCGCCTCGTCCAGCACGACAAAGGCGTTCGACAGGGTCCGCCCGCGCATGAAGGCCAAGGGCGCGATCTCGATCCGCTTTTCCTCAAGCAGTTTCTGCACCTGTTTCGCCGGCAGGAAATCGTTCAGCGCATCGTAAAGCGGCTGCATGTAGGGATCGACCTTCTCCTTCATGTCGCCTGGCAGGAACCCCAGCCGCTCACCGGCCTCCACTGCAGGGCGGGAAAGGATGATCTTCTCGACGGCTCCGCTGATGAACATCGTCACCCCGACGGCCACCGCCAGATAGGTCTTTCCGGTCCCGGCCGGGCCGATTCCGAAGCCAAGCTCGTTCTGGAAGAGGTTCGCGACATACGCTTTCTGAGCCTCGGTCCGGGGTTCGATCGGCTTTTTGCGTGTCCTGATCTCGACCCCTGACTGGAAAAGCTCGATCTGCTCGCCGCCCTCGGCCTCGCCCACCGGGCGGCCCATCCGCATCGCGCCGTCGATGTCGCCCGCGGCCACGCCGCGCCCTGATTCAAGCCGCGCATACAGCGACCGCAGCACTGCCGCAGCCTGCTCTCGCGCCATCTTGTCGCCGATCACCGCAAGGCGGTTGCCGCGCCTCAGGATATGCACCCCCATCTGGTGTTCGATCTGCGCGAGGTTGCGGTCAAATTCGCCGCAAAGGTCGATCAGCAATCGGTTGTCAGGGAATTCGAGGACAGTTTCCACGATATCCTCGGCGGTCGGGGGGGTCAGCGCGCTGATGCCCAATGGGCGCTCCTTATGCTAAGGGCCAGTAAGGAAAGTCTGCAACCGGACACGGCATCTGGCAAGTGAAACCAGCGACCAACACAAAGTCTTGTGCAAATTGATACTGGTTTCATGACAACGCGCCAGGAAGTCAGGCAACAGCGAAGTCAAATGGAAACGGACCCCGGCCATGCCGGAGCCCCGTTTGCAGTCTGTAGCGCAGGTAGCCCCCTGCTTTCGCGCCAGTTCGGAACGCGGTCCGGGCCTGGCGCGGCTGAGGTCTCGTAAGGGCCGATCACCGTTCCCGGCGGGTATTTGCCATCACAGACCGGCAGGCCGGTCTTCGGGTTGTAGCGCGGCGTGGAATAGCCCTCGACACCATCATCGATGATCCAGACCTGACAGCCGTCCGGATCATATGCGATTGCTGCCTCGCCATCGGTCAGGCCGCCTTGGTCCGTCCCGGCGTCCGAGGCCTTGGCAATGACCGAATCCGACCCGGCGTAGCGCTTGGTTCCCTCGAAGGCTTCGATGCTGCCGCCAGCGCCGGCGGCAAGGCCGGTTGCCGCGGCCAGCAACAGACCAAGGCGCAGCGCCCGGGGCTTCAGGCCCGCGCTGCGGTTCAACACGTTCATTCCTGCAAGCGTCTTGATGGTCAGCCCTTCTTGCAGAACACTTCAACCCGGCGATTCTTCGCCATGCCGGCCGCGCTTGCGTTCGACGCAACGGGTTGCGTCTCGCCAAAGCCGGTTACGCTATCGACAACTGCGCCAACCGACCGGGCCACGTCGGCCACTGCCTTGGCGCGTGCCTCGGAGAGGCCCTGATTGTAATCATCCGAGCCACGGCTGTCGGTATGCCCGGAGACCGAATACGAGGAGGAGTCCGACTGGCGGAAGAACTTCTCCAGCGCAGCCCGGCCCGAAGTGGTAAGCGTGGCACTTGCGGTCGCGAAGAGGGTGTCGGTGCTTTCGGTCAGGCAGCTTGTCTGCTTCAGGCACACAGGCTTGCCGGTTTTCGGGTCGCGGCGCGGGACCATGTAGCCTTCTGTCCCGCCGTCGGCCCACCAATGCTGGCTGCCATCCGCATCAATCCAGACGCCCCATTCGATCTTCCCGGTCACCTGCGCGTCCTGTGCTGCTGCCATTGGCCCGATGATCAGGCTGGCGCAGGCGCAGATCGACGCGAGGCAGCGCCGAAGCGTGTTCCTGTTCCTCAACAATGCCGGTCTCCTCATGTCCAGGCCGGCTCCGTCGCACCACCCCTCATTCCGGGTCCTTAAAGCAGAGCAGCGCGGGAGATTAGAAGGAATTCCTCTGGCAAATTCCCGTTTTCAGACGACGTTCGCCAAGAACCATCGCCATTCGGGCCGATCTGCAACAGCTCGAACAGGTCAGGGAATTCTGGAAAGCAGGTTCGCTGCCAATGAGTTGGAGGCAGAGGCGGAAACCCGCACCCGCACCAGCTGACCGATTTGGCCTTCAGGATCCTGCACATGCACCGCGTGAAGGTGATCCGACTTGCCAACCATCTGTCCCGGCAGACGACCGGATTTCTCATAGATCACCGTCACCTCGCGCCCGACCATCGCCTCTTGCACGGCGCGTTGCTGGGTCGCGATCAGCGCCTGCAATTCCTGCAGGCGGGCATCCGCGATCTCGACGGCAACCGGGGCCCTTTCGGCTGCAGGCGTCCCGGGCCGGGCCGAGTATTTGAAGCTGAAGGCCGCGCCGAACCCGACAGTGCGGATCAGGTCCATCGTGTCCTGAAAATCGCGGTCTGTCTCTCCGGGGAAGCCCACGATGAAATCTGACGACACAAGAATATCGGGCCGGACCGCCCGGATGCGTTCGATCAGCCGCAGGTAGGCCTCGGCGGTATGTTTGCGGTTCATCGCCTTCAGGATGCGGTCTGACCCCGACTGCACCGGCAGATGGAGGTAGGGCGACAACTGAGGCAGGTCGCCATGCGCGGCGATCAGGTCGTCTTCCATGTCGTTGGGGTGGCTGGTGGTGTAGCGCAGCCGCGCCAGACCGTCGATCTTCGCCATCTCGCGCAGCAAAGCCGCCAAACCCATCGCCCCCGTCGGCCCCGCACCGTGGTAGGCGTTGACGTTCTGGCCCAGAAGCGTGATCTCGCGCACGCCTTGCGCCACCAGACCCCTGGCCTCGTCCAGCAGGCGCGCCACCGGGCGGCTGACCTCTGCGCCCCTTGTGTAGGGCACCACGCAGAAGGCGCAGAACTTGTCGCAGCCCTCCTGCACCGTAAGAAACGCGGCCGGTCCGCGGGTCACTTTCCGTTCGGGCAGGACCGAGAACTTGTCCTCGACCGGGAACTCGGTGTCGACCTGCCGTCCGCCTGCTGCGACCATCTGCGGCAGGCGGTGATAGCTTTGCGGTCCGACCACCAGATCCACGACCGGCGAGCGGCGCAGGATCTCGGCACCCTCGGCCTGCGCCACGCAGCCGGCGACGCCAACCTTCAACCCCGGCCTGTCAGCCTTCAGCGCCCGCAGGCGGCCCAGGTCGGAATAGAGTTTCTCGGACGCTTTTTCGCGAATGTGGCAAGTGTTCAAAAGCACCATGTCCGCGTCTTCGACCACATCCGTCGTGACGTAGCCTTCGGCGCCCATGGCCTCGGCCATGCGCTCGCTGTCGTAGACGTTCATCTGACAGCCGTAGGTCTTGACGAAAAGCTTCTTCGCGGCCGTCGTCTGGGGCGTCTCGGGTTCTGGCATGGCGATCGTCTCCGGCATGCCGCGCTCTTACCGCGAAACCCGCCTTCGCCGCAACCGCATGCCCCCGGTCTCTGCATTGCGTCCCGGCCGCTGCATCGCATCTTGCATTGACCTGACGGATGGCCGAGTCTGTCCCGACACTTGCGGAACCGAAATGCGCCACGCCTCGATTGCCCATCTTCTTGACCAGACGGCTGGAACCCTTGCTGGCGGCCCCCTTGCAATCGTCATGGCCGAGGATGAGGTCGAGGTCGACAGCACCCTTGCCCATCTGCTGAAATCGGGCTTCCGCGATGTCGTCCTGCTGGCACCCGACGGCATCACCGTCACGCCCGAGCATGAGGTTCGCGCCCATATCGTCACCCATGACGTCTTTGCCGAGGCCGCGCTGCCGAATGCCGTCAATGCGATGGTCGACAGTCTGCCGGGAACCTGGATCCACTACTGTTACAACGCCGAGTACCTGTTCTTCCCCTTCTGCGAAACGCGCCGGGTCCGGGAATTGCTGACCTTCCACGCCGAAGAACGCCGTGACGCGATGCTGACCTATGTCGTCGACCTTTACGCCGGAGACCTGACCGCTCAGACGAACGCCGTATCATTGTCGGATGCCTGGCTGGACCGGTCGGGATACTACGCGCTGGCCCGCAAGAACCCGGCGCGGAACTGGGAACCGAAGGACCGCCAGATGGATTTCTTTGGGGGCCTGCGCTGGCGGTTCGAAGAGCACATCCCCTGGACCCGGCGCAAGATCGACCGCGTCTCGCTGTTTCGCGCACGAACGGGCCTTCGCCTAGCCCCCGATTTCACCCTGAACGACGACGAGATGAACACCTTCGCTTGCCCATGGCACCACAACCTGACCGCAGCCGTCTGTTCGTTCCGTACCGCCAAGGCCCTGCGCAGCAACCCCGGTTCGCGCCATGCGATCCAGACCTTCCGCTGGCGCAACTCGGCTCGGTTCCAGTGGCACAGCCAGCAGCTGATGGACCTCGGGCTGATGGAACCGGGGCAGTGGTTCTAGCACCGCTGGTGCGCCGACGTTCGA
>PNJK01000079.1 GCA_013821825.1 Rhodobacter sp. | reverse complement strand
TGGCCATTCCGACGCTTTTGCTGATCAGTCTGGTCATCTTCCTGATGGTCGATCTGGCCCCCGGCTCGCCGATGTCGGAGATTCCGCGCTCGATCCCGCCTGAAACGCGCGCCAAGATGATCGAGGCCCTTGGTGCCGATCAACCGGTGTTCGTGCGCTATCTCTTGTGGCTGCGCCAGTTCTTCCTGATCGAGCCCGCCTATCTAATCGACGGCTGGTTCGGCACCTCGCTGGCGGGAGATGAGCAGCGCATCCTGTCATGGCAAAGCCGTGCCCCGGTGTTCGACGTGATCGGCGACCGGGTAGCGCGCACCATGACGGTGGTCGGCACGGGCTATCTGATCGCCGCAGCCATCGCCCTGCCGATCGGCGTCTATTCCGCCTATCGCCAGTATTCCTGGTTCGACCAGTTGGGCACCTTTGTCGCCATGATCGGCTATTCGGTGCCGACCTTCTTTACCGGCGTGCTGCTGATCGTGATCTTCGCGGTCAACCTCGGCTGGTTTCCGTCCTATTATGACGCCTCGCTGAAGGTGACGGACTTTGCCAGCCTGTCGCGGCAGATCTGGCAGATGGCCCTGCCGGTCGCGGTCATCGCGCTGTTCCACGCGGCCGAGATCAGCCGCTACACCCGTTCCGCCATGCTGGACACGCTGGGGCAGGACTATGTGCGCACCGCGCGGGCCAAGGGCGCGCTGGAGGGGACGGTGGTCCTGAAACACGCGCTGCGCAATGCAATGATCCCGGTCATCACCGTGCTGGCACTCGGCATGCCCTCGATCTTCGGCGGCTCGATCATCGTCGAGCAGGTGTTCAAGATCAACGGCATCGGCGGCGCCCTGATCGGTGCCATCGTCGCTTCCGACCTGCCGATGGTGCAGACGCTGACCTTCATCTTCGCGGCGTTGATCGTCTTTTTCAATCTGATTGCCGATCTGCTTTACGGCATGATGGACCCGAGGATCCGCTATGACTGAGACGAACTCCGGTGCCTTCTCGGAACAGGCACGCAGCCCTTGGGCGGGGGTCTGGCGCCAGTTCCGCCATCACAGCGGTGCGATGGTGGGGGCCGCGGTACTGCTGGCGCTGATCCTGGCCGTGCTGATCGGGCCGTGGCTCTGGCAGATCGACCCGGCCTTCATCGAGCCGAAGGCGGCCGACATGATGCGCACGCGGAACCTGGCACCCAGCCTTGCCCATCCGATGGGCACCGATCAGCTTGGCCGCGACACGCTGGCGCGGATGCTCGCGGGGGGCAAGGTGTCGCTGGCGGTGGGTCTGGTCGCGATGGCCATCGCGGTGCTTGTCGGCACGACCGTGGGCGTGCTCGCGGGCTTCGTGCGATGGCTGGACGGGCCGCTGATGCGGCTGACCGACCTGTTCCTCGCCTTGCCGCTGCTGCCGTTGCTTTTGGTCATGGTGATGCTGTTCCGCGATGCCCTTGCCGGAGTGTTCGGGGTCGAGATCGGCACCTTCCTTCTGATCGTCAGTGCGATCGGCCTCACCTCCTGGATGCAGGCGGCCCGCGTCGTGCGCGGCGAGGTGCTGGCGCTGAAGGAACGCGAATTCGTGCTGGCGGCGCGGTCGATCGGCACCCCGCCTTTGCGGATCATCCTGACCCATATCCTGCCCAATGTGCTGTCGCCGGTGATGGTGGCCGCGACCCTTGGCTTTGCATCGGCGATCATCACCGAAAGCGCGCTCTCTTTCCTCGGCCTCGGCTTTCCGCCCGATTTCCCGACCTGGGGACGGCTTCTCTTCGAAGGCGTGGAATACATGCAGATGGACCCCAACCGCGTGCTGTTCCCCGGCCTTGCCATCTCGCTGACCGTGCTTGGCATCAACTACATCGGCGACGGGCTGCGCGACGCGCTCGACCCACGCCAGCGCTTGGGCTGAGCGGGACAAACCGCGGTCCGACCGTGGAAATCCCTGAAGTGGCCGTCCTCCCCCTGCGGCCCCGCACAGACCCACTTTGGCTCAGCGATGCCGTCGGGGGGCGCTCATATCACCGGAACCCCCCGGGTGCCTTGAGCGCGTACGGCGGCGCCTGACCGAACCAGGATTTCCACAGTCTGCGCGGCCTTCGAGCAGGCCACTCCGAAGGCCCCCCTGCGACTGATGGCGGTCGATCCCTTTCTCAAAGGCAGGGGAACCGGTGCAGCCCTCCTTCAGTTCAGTCTGAACACCTGCGACCGCGAGGGCAGCCGCGTCTATCTCACGTCGACAAAGCCCGGGAACTCCAGGCTCTGAAGACGGTTCGCGTTCGAGACAGAAAGGTCGCTCGATGACCTGCCCGAGGGGCGGTTGGGGTTGTCGGTCAAGGAAGGCAGGGAAATCCTGGCATCGCGCTCTTTCGGTTGGCAAGCGTCTGGAGGAAAACGAAAAGCTGCGTTTTCCCTGAAGCGATAGACGTTCGAAAACGCCGTCAGGGCGAAGTCCCGCTTTCGGGTGGTCAAGACGCAGCAGATGCGGTGGTCAGAGTCGGGCGCAATCCGCTCCTGCAGGTTTGCGTCGCCCTTGCAAGCGGCGATCTGGAAGGACGCCTCGCCGACAGGCCGCCAGTCCACACGGGTATCCCGGATCCATCCCTTTGTCCCGGAGCCTCTCTTCCAGCGCGCCGCTTGACCCCAGGCAATCGAACGGTCCCAACGGTATTGTTCAAACCGTCTGTATTGTCCTAGAGTTCCCGATATCGGTCGGATGGCGGCTTCCGTCCCGGTCTTCGGAATCATTATCAGGGATCAATCGGCAATGGCGACCGAGACAAAGGTTAAATCCCCACCAGACGCCGAGATCATGGCAATCTGTGACCGTTTCGGGAGTGATCACCACCGGATGCTGGACATCCTTCTGGCCGTACAGGAAGAGCGTCGTTGCATTACACCTTCGACGATGGACACCATTGCGGCGGTTGTCGGTGTAACCCGAATTGCCGTGGAAGGGGTGGCATCCTTCTATTCCTTTCTGTCGCTTGCGCCCAAGGGACGGGTAACGATCCGGCTGTGCGACGACATCGTCGACCGGTTCAGCGGTCTTGATGCGGTGGTGGCGGCGTTTGAGGCCGAGCTTGGCATCAGGATGGGCGAAACTTCGGCGGATCAGGCGTTTTCTCTGGAATTCACGCCCTGTATCGGGATGTGCGATCAGGCCCCGGCGGCGATGATCAACGATGTGGTGGCAACGAAGCTGACGGCCGAACGCGCCACCGCAATCGCGCGCGCCTTGAAGCAGGGCATGTCCCCGGCGGAAGCCCTGGTGGCGGACCATGATGTGCTTTCGCCCTATCAGCGGGTCAGGGCTCTGGTCGACAACAACATCCGCCAGTCGGGCGAGGTGCTGCTGGGGCAGGTTCCCGAGGATGCGGGCTTGCGCGCGGCCGCCGCCATGGCCCCTTCGGCGATCATCGACGCGGTCGAGGCCAGCGGTTTGCGCGGCTGCGGCGGGGCTGGCTTCACCACCGGGCGCAAATGGCGGTTTGCCGCCGCCGCGCCATCAGACCGGCGCTTCGTGATCTGCAACGCCGACGAAGGCGAGCCGGGCACTTTCAAGGATCGGGTGATCCTGACCGAACGCGCCGATCTGGTGTTCGAGGGCATGACGATTGCCGCCCGCGCCGCAGGGGCGCGGGAGGGCATCCTTTATCTGCGCGGCGAATACCTTTACCTGCGGGAGCATCTGGAGGCCGTGCTGGCGGCCCGCCGCGCCCGCGGGGTGCTGGGCGCCAATTTCGACATCCGCATCCAGATGGGGGCCGGGGCCTATATCTGCGGCGAGGAAGGGGCGCTGATTTCCTCTTGCGAAGGTCTGCCGGGAGAGCCGAAAACCAGGCCGCCTTTTCCGGTGACCCGCGGCTATCTGGGCTTCCCGACGGTGGTCAACAACGTCGAGACCTTTGCCCATGTTGCCCGCATCCTTGACCGGGGGGCTGCGTGGTTCCACGCCATGGGGACCGAGAAAAGCCATGGCACCAAGCTCTTCTCCATCTCGGGCGATTGCGCGCGTCCCGGCGTCTATGAGCTGCCCTATGGCCTGACCTTGCGAGAGCTTCTGTCGCTCGCCGGGGCCGAGAATGCGGCGGCGGTCCAGGTGGGCGGGCCCAGCGGCACGATGGTGGGCCGTGACAGTTTCGACCGGCGGCTGACCTTTGACGATCTGGCCACCGGCGGCGCCGTGATCGTGTTCTCGGCCCGGCGCAACATTCTGGAAATCGTCGATTACTACATGTCGTTCTTTGTCCACGAAAGTTGCGGCTACTGCACGCCGTGCCGGGTGGGCAACGTGTTCCTGAAGAAGGCCATCGAGAAGTTCCGCAAGGGTCAGGCCAACGACGACGACATTGCCTATCTCAAGGATCTCTCTGCCACCATCATCGAGACCAGCCGTTGCGGCCTTGGCCAGACCTCGCCCAACCCGGTGCTGAGCAGCCTGCAGAACTTCCCGCTGATCTATGCCGCGCTGACCAAGCCCACGCAGGACGGCGTCAAGGCCACGTTCGACATCCAGTCCGCCATCAGCGGCGCGCGCGACATCGCCAAACGGCGCTCTTACATCTTCGACAAGGATTTCAGCAAATGAGTGAGTCCTTCCAGTTCCGCATCGACGGTGTCGAGGTCACAGCGCGCCCGGGTCAGACCATCATGGAGGCCGCCGATGCGGCGGGCATATACATTCCCCGGCTATGCGACGTTGAGGGCCTGCGCCATCAGGGCGGCTGCCGGGTCTGCACGGTGAAATCGGGGGGGCGCAGTGTTTCAGCCTGCACCCAGCCCGCCGAGCCGGGGCTTGAGGTCGAAAACGACTCTGCCGCCCGCAACCGGGTGCGGCGCGACCTCGTGGAAATGCTGTTTCACGAGGGCAACCACCTCTGCCCGATCTGCGAGAAAAGCGGCAATTGCGAGTTGCAGGCGATGGCCTACCGGCTGGACATGACCGAGGCGACCCGGTTTCCCTGGTTGGAACCCTGCCGCGATCTGGACGCCTCGCATCCCGATATCGCGCTGGACACCAACCGCTGCATTTCCTGCGGCCGCTGCATCCGCGCCTCGCAGGACATGGATGGCAAGGGGGTCTTCGGCTATGTCGGGCGCGGCATCCATCGCCGGGTGGCGGTGAACGGCGCCGATCTGGCCCATACCGATGCCGCCCTTGCCGATCACGCCATGCATGTCTGCCCGGTCGGTTGCATCATCCGCAAGGGCGAGGGCTTCCAGGTGCCCATCGGCGAGCGGCATTTCGACCATGGTCTGATCGGCCACGAGATCGAGGACCGCGCCAGAAAGGACGGGCGCAAATGACCGAAGCCCGCAAACCACGCGTTGCGACGGTGTCGCTGGCGGGCTGCTTCGGCTGCCATATGGCTGTTCTCGATATCGACGAACGCATGATCGCGTTGATGGGACGGGTGGAGTTCGACCGCTCGCCCCTGACCGACATCAAGACCTTCACGCAGCGCTGCGACATCGGCATCATCGAGGGCGGCTGCTGCAACGAGGAAAACGTCCACACCCTGATCGACTTCCGCAAGAACTGCGACGTGCTGATCGCCCTTGGCCAATGCGCGATCATGGGCGGCCTTCCGGCGATGCGCAACGCCATCATGCATTCCCGCGAACCGCTGCGCGAATGTCTGGAAGAGGCCTATATTTCAGGACCTTACCTGCGCAACGCGACGCGCCTCATTCCCAATGATCCGGTGCTGCCGCTGATCCTCGACAAGGTCTATCCCTGTTCCGACATCGTTGACATCGACGTTCAGATCCCCGGTTGCGCGCCCTCGGGCGACATCATCTTTTCCACGCTTGTCGCCCTGCTGGACGGCAAGTTCAAAGGGTTCGCGCGCGAAACCCTGCGGTTCGACTAGGGAGCATCGACATGGCCGAGACCAGACTGATCGAAATCTCGCCCGTCACCCGGGTCGAAGGGCATGGCAAAGTGACGATCCACCTGGACGAGAACAATCAGGTCGACGAGGCGCGGCTCCATATTGTCGAGTTCCGCGGCTTCGAACGGTTCATCCGGGGGCGTCTGTTGTGGGAAGTGCCGGTCATTGTGCAGCGGCTGTGCGGCATCTGCCCGGTCAGCCACCATCTGGCGGCCGCCAAGGCGATGGACCAGATCGTCGGGGTCGATGTGCTGCCTCCCACCGCCGAGAAAATGCGCCGCCTGATGCATTACGGGCAGGTGATGCAAAGCCATGTGCTGCATTTCTTCCACCTTTCGGCTCCGGACCTCCTCTTCGGCTTCGGTGCCCCGGCCGAGAAGCGCAATATCTTCGAGGTGATCCGCGAGAACCCCGAACTGGGCCTGCGTGCGGTTCTGATGCGCAAGTTCGGGCAAGAGATCATTGAGGCGACGGCGGGCAAGAAGATTCACGGCACCGGGGCCATTCCCGGCGGCATCAACCGCAATCTTGATATCGCCACCCGCGACCGGTTGCTGGGGCAGGTGGATCAGATGCTGGATTGGTCGCAAGCCGCGCTGTCCATCGCGCGCACCTATGTCGAAACCCATGCCGAAACGGTCGCCGGGTTCGGCACCTTTCCCTCCAGCCACATGGCGCTGGTGCGCGAGGGCGACGGGGCGCTGGACCTCTATCACGGCCGGTTGCGGGCGCTGAACAGCGCGGGCGCGCCGATCTTCGACATGCTGGACTACTGCGACTATCACAAGGTGCTGGTCGAGGATGTCCGGTCCTGGTCCTACATGAAGTTCCCCTTCATCGCGGCCCTGGGGCCGGACGACGGCTGGTATCGCGTCGGTCCGCTGGCCCGCATGAACACGGCAAGTTTCATCGACACGCCGCTGGCCAATGCCGCGCATGGGGCGCTGCGCGCGTTTTCAGGGGGAATGAACCATTCGACACTGGCCAACCATTGGGCGCGGATGATCGAGGTGGTCCATTGCGTCGAAAAGATCCGCGAGTTGCTGCACGACCCCGATTTGCAGGGCACCGATCTGGTGGCCAAGGGCGAGCGCCGGTTCGAGGGTATCGGCGTGATCGAGGCGCCGCGCGGCAATCTGATCCACCATTACAAGGTCGATGAGCACGATCAGGTGACCTATTGCAACCTGATCGTGTCGACGACCCATAACAACGAAGGCATGAACCGCGCGGTCAAGGACGTGGCGGTCAAGCACCTGTCCGGCCAGCCCCGGATCACCGAAGGCATGCTGAACCACGTCGAAGTGGCGATCCGGGCCTATGACCCCTGCCTGTCCTGCGCGACACATGCCCTGGGGCAGATGCCGCTGCAGATCGAGGTGTACGACGCCGATGCCCGGCTGATCGACCGGGCCGGGCAATGCCTCTGACGGCGGCCGCGCCTACGCGCCGGGTCTTGCTGATCGGCTACGGCAATCCCGGTCGTGGCGACGACGGGCTTGGCCCGGCCGTTGCGGCTGAGATCGAGGCGCTGGCGATCCGGGGCCTGACCGTTGACATCGACTATCAACTGACCGTCGATCACGCCGCGCTGATCGCCGCCCATGATGTGGTGGTGTTCGCCGATGCGATGATCGGCCTTGCCGTGCCGTATCGCTTTGCCGAAGTCGATGCAGCACAGCCGGCGACGCTGGGCAGCCATCAGGTGTCGCCCGAGGCGGCGCTGGCGCTGGCGAGGTTGCTGTTCGGGCACGCGCCTCCCGGCTGGATGCTGGCAATCGCCGGGCAGGATTTCGGCGAGGTCAAGGAGGGGTTAAGCCAACCGGCCCGTGAAAACCTTGCTGGCGCGGTTGCGTTCCTGCGCGGCTGGATGGCCGAGGCTGGGTCGGTGCCGGTCGCCGCACTTCACCGCGTGGAATGACCGAAGGGCGTCGCATCCGGGTGCGCGGGCAGGTGCAGGGCGTGGGTTTCCGCCCGTTCGTCTGGCAATTGGCGACCCGGATGGGGCTGTCAGGCGATGTGCTGAACGATGGCGAGGGTGTGCTGATCCGGGTTGCGGGTGCCGATCTCGACAGCTTTGAAGCGGCGTTGCGCCATGAGGCCCCGCCGCTGGCGCGGGTCGATGCGGTGGAAAGCGTGTCCCACCGCTTTGCAACCGCGCCCCAGGGGTTCGTCATTACCGCAAGCCGGGGTGGGGCGGCGCAAACCGGTGTCGTGCCGGATGCGGCGACCTGCCCGGACTGTCTGGCCGAGATCCTTGATCCGAGCCAACGCCGTTTTGGCTATGCCTTCACCAATTGCACCCACTGCGGCCCCCGGTTCTCGATCCTGCAGGGCCTGCCCTATGATCGCGCCCAAACCTCCATGGCCGCCTTCCGGATGTGCGCCGACTGCGCGGCGGAGTATTCGAACCCCTCAGACCGCCGGTTTCATGCCCAGCCGATTGCCTGCCCCGCCTGCGGGCCAAGGCTTTGGCTTGAGGTTGGCGGGGAGGAAATCACCGGCTCGCCCCTCGCCGAGGCCGCGGCCCGGCTGCAAGCCGGAGAGATCCTGGCGATCAAGGGTCTGGGCGGGTTCCACCTTGCGTGCGATGCGCAGAATACGGCCGCCGTTTCGCTGTTGCGCGCCCGCAAGCGCCGCCCCGCCAAGCCCTTTGCCCTGATGGGAACCTTGCCAATGGTTGCGGCCCATGCGCAGATCGGCACCGCCGAGGCGGCGGCGCTTGCCGGGCCGTCCGCCCCTATCGTGCTTTTATCTCGAAAGCCTTCGCCTCTGGCGCAGGGCATCGCCCCCGGACTGGCGGTGCTTGGCTGGATGCTGCCCTACACGCCGCTGCATCATCTGTTGCTGGGGGCGTTCGGCGGGCCGCTGGTGATGACCAGCGGCAATCTTTCGGGCGAACCGCAGGCCACCGGCAATCGCGAGGCGGTTGAACGGCTGGGGCACATCGCCGACGCCTATGTGATGCACGACCGGGAGATTGCGCGTCGGCTCGACGATTCTGTCGAGCGGATCACGCCGCAGGGCCGGATTGCCTTGCGTCGCGCGCGAGGGCTGGCCCCCGGTACTTTGCCGCTGCCGCCGGGGTTCGAGGATGCGCCAGAGATCGTGGCCTACGGTGGCCAGATGAAGGCGGCGATCTGCCTGCTGAAAGGCGGTCAGGCGCTGCTGTCGCACCATCTGGGCGATCTGGATGACGCGCTGACCTGGGCCGAGTTTCAGCGCGCCGATGCCGATTATGCGGCGCTGTTCGACCATCGCCCGACATTGGCCGCCTGCGATCTGAACCCCGACTATCGCGCCTCGCGCTTTGCCGCCGGGCGTGGGCTGCCAGCGGTTCAGGTGCAGCATCACCATGCGCATCTGGCGGCCTGTCTGGCCGACAACCTTTGGCCGCTGGAAGCCGGACCGGTGGTGGGGATCATATTGGACGGGTTGGGTCTGGGCGACGACAGCACCTTCTGGGGCGGCGAGGTCCTTATCGGCGACTACCGCGGCTTCACCCGCGTGGCCGCCCTGTCCCCCGCCCCGCTGATCGGCGGCGACATGGCCGCGGTCGAGCCCTGGCGCAATCTGCTGGCGCGGCTGGATCAGGCCGGGCTTGGGGGGCTGATGGACAATCTTTACCCCGACCTGCCGCTGGGCCTTTTGCGGCAGGCGGCAAGGTCGGGGGTCAACGCCCCGCCGTCCTCCTCGATGGGGCGGTTGTTCGATGCCTTTGCGGCGGCGGTCGGGGTGGCGCCCGGCAGGCAAAGCCATGAGGGCGAGGCGGCGATGCGGCTGGAAGCGCTGGCCGCCGAGGCGACGGGCGAGGTCGCACCCTATCCATTGACGGCGGGCGCGCGGATCGACCCAAGTCCCCTGTTCCGGGCTTGGGCCGACGACCGGTTGGCGGGGGTCCCGCCTGCCCGCATGGCCGCGCGGTTTCATGCGGGTGTGGCCCAGGCCTTTGCCGACAGTGCGCGGCAGCTGGTTGCAAGCGGGACCGCAAAGGCGGTTGCCCTGTCGGGTGGCTGCTTTCAGAACGCCCGCCTGCTGGCAGCGACCCTTCGTGCCCTGGATGGGGTGCCGGTGATGATCCACCGCGCGACCCCGCCCAATGACGGCAGCCTGGCGCTTGGCCAGGCGCTGGTTGCGGCGGCGCGAAGCCTTTGACGCCTGAGTGCCCGGTCATCCGCCGCGAAAGCAGTGCCCCGTCGCCGGCACAGACAGGAGCCCTTGCGTTGCCGATCAGGATCATCGACCCTTGCTCTGACGCATGGTTCAAAGGACCCGGAATGCACGAAGTGTCGATTTGCGAAGGAATCCTCGGGGTGATCGAGGACCAGGCCCGCGAACATGGCTTTACAGCCGTGCGCAGGATCACCCTGGAGATCGGTGCCTTTGCCGGGGTGGAGCAAGCGGCGCTGCGGTTCGGGTTTGATGCGGTGATGCGCGGTTCGCTGGCCGAGGGGGCGCGGCTGGAAATCATTGACCTGCCGGGACGCGCGCGGTGCTATGACTGCGAGGACGTGGTGGAGATCATGGATCGGCTGGCGAGTTGTCCGCGCTGCTTCGGTGAGCGATTGTTGCCAGAAGGTGGCGACGAGATGCGGATCAAGGATATGGAGGTGGTCTGATGTGTACGGTGTGCGGGTGCAACAGCAGCGTGACCTTCGATGCCACATCCCGGCATTCCCATGCTGGCGCCCATTCCCACACACACGATCACCTCCACTTTGGCGCCGGTGCTGCCGGGGTGTCCGTGCCGGGCCTGTCGCAGGCGCGGATCATTGCGGTCGAGACGGATATCCTGGCCAAGAACAACGGCTTTGCCACGGCAAACCGTCGCGTGCTGCAGGCCCTGGGTGCCTATGCCGTCAACCTCGTCTCCTCGCCCGGATCGGGCAAGACCACCTTGCTGTGCCGCACGATCCAGATGCTCGGCACCGCGCCCCTGGCGGTGATCGAAGGCGATCAGCAGACCTCGAACGATGCCGAGCGCATTCGCGCCACAGGGGCGCAGGCGATCCAGATCAATACCGGCAAGGGCTGCCATCTGGATGCTGAAATGGTCGGGCATGCGATGGATCATCTGGCGATGAAACCGGCAAGCTTCCTGTTCATCGAGAACGTCGGCAATCTGGTCTGCCCGGCGGCCTTTGATCTGGGAGAGGATGCCAAGGTGGCGATCCTGTCGGTGACCGAGGGCGAGGATAAGCCATTGAAATACCCAGACATCTTCACGGCCTCCAGCTTGGCGATCCTGAACAAGACCGATCTTGCGCCGCATTGCGACGCCGATCTGGCGACCTACGAGGCCAACCTGCGACGGATCAAACCGAAGATTGATATTCTGCGGGTTTCGGCACGCACTGGCGAAGGCATGGCGCAGTGGGTAGGCTGGCTGCGCGCCCGGCAGGTGGAAAAGACTTTGGGGCGCCCCGCCTGACAGGTGGGTTGCCGATTGGAAAGGAATTGCGCATGTGCCTTGGCATCCCGGGACAAATCATCGCCATCACCGACGCCGCCCGCCAGATGGCGATGGCGGAGGTTTCCGGCGTGCGGCGCGAGGTGTCAGTGGCCTGCATCGCCCGTGACCCGCTGTCGTCGCTGATCGGGGAATGGACGCTGGTCCATGTCGGCTTTGCCATGGCGGTGATCGACGCGGAAGAGGCCGCCAGAACCATGGAGGCGCTGCGCGACCTGGGCGAGGTGCAGGAGGCGCTTGATGCCATGGCCGAAACGGCGGCTGCGTTGGAGCAGGTCCAATGAAATACGTAAGCGAATTCCGCGATCCGGATGCAGTGAAATCGGTACTGGCGGCAATCGCCCGGGTCGCCGATGCCTTGGGGGCGACGGCCGAAAGGCCCGTCCACATCATGGAGATTTGCGGCGGGCATACCCATGCGATCTTTCGCTTTGGTCTGGACAAGCTGGTACCTCCGGGGATCGAATTCATCCATGGGCCGGGCTGTCCGGTCTGCGTGCTGCCGCGTGCCCGGGTTGACGAGGCCATTCAACTGGCTGAACGCCCGGAGGTGATCTTCACGACCTTCGGCGATGCAATGCGCGTTCCGGGCACGGGCAAAACGCTGATGCAGGCCCGCGCCGCCGGGGCCGATGTGCGGATGGTCTATTCGCCGCTCGATGCGCTGGAGCTGGCCCGGCGCAACCCAGGCCGCGAGGTGATCTTCTTTGGTCTGGGGTTTGAGACCACGACGCCCTCGACCGCGATCACGGTCCAGACAGCGGCCGCCGAGGGCCTGACCAACTTCAGCCTGTTCTGCAACCACATCACGGTGCCCGAACCGATCAAGGCCCTGCTGGACGATCCGCACATGGTGCTGGACGGCTTTGTCGGCCCCGGACATGTGTCGATGGTGATCGGGACCCATCCCTATGACTTCATCGCCCGCGACTATGCCAAGCCGATCGTCGTCGCGGGGTTCGAGCCGCTGGACCTGCTGCAGTCGGTGCTGATGGTCCTGACCCAGATCCTTGAGGGGCGCGCCGAGGTGGAAAACCAATACGCGCGCGTCGTGCCCGAACACGGCAACCCGGTGTCCCTGGCCGCGATTGCCGATGTCTTTGAACGCCGCCCGAGCTTTGAATGGCGGGGTTTGGGCGAAATCGACCTGTCGGGCCTGCGCATCCGGCAAAAGTACCGTGCGTTCGATGCCGAGGAGAAATTCGGGATCGGCTATGGCGCGGGGCCGCGCGAGGTGGCTGAACCGGACGGCTGCGCCTGCGGGCAGGTGATGACCGGCAGGATCAAGCCGCTGCAATGCCCGCAATTCGGGCGTGGCTGCACGCCGGACTCGCCCCTTGGTGCGCTGATGGTGTCATCCGAGGGTGCCTGTGCGGCCTATTGGCAATACGGTGGCGCGCGGCTGCCGGTCGCCCTGTCGTGAAACGGCCACTGCGGGATAGTCATGTCACCCTCGCGCATGGCGGCGGCGGGCGGGCGATGCAGGATCTGATCGAAGCGGTCTTCGTGTCTGCCTTCGATCCGCCGGGGCTGGAGGACCAGGCCCGGCTGACCCATCCTGCGCTGGCCGAAGCGGGCGCGAGGCTGGCGTTCACCACCGACAGTTTCGTCGTGACGCCGGTCGAGTTTCCCGGCGGCGACATCGGCAAGATCGCCGTGTGCGGCACGGTGAACGACCTTGTGGTTGGTGGAGCAAAGCCGCTTTGGCTGTCCGCGGCCTTCATCATCGAAGAAGGCTGCGAGGTTGCACTGCTGCACCGGGTCGCCGCCTCCATGGCGCAGGAGGCACGGCTTGCAGGCGTGCAAATTGTCACCGGCGATACCAAGGTTGTCGGGCGCGGTGCCGCGGACCGGGTCTTTGTCACGACATCGGGGATCGGGGTGATCCCCGCCGGGCGCGATCTGGCCGCTGCAAACATTCGGCCCGGAGATGTCGCGCTGGTGAACGGCGTTCTGGGCAACCACGGCGCCGCCATTCTGGCCGCGCGCGGCGACATGGCGCTGTCAACGACGATCGCATCGGACTGTCAGAGCCTTGGCCATCTGATGGAAGCGGTCCTTGCCGTCGCTCCCGGTACGGTCGCGGCGCGGGATGCCACGCGCGGCGGGCTGGCCTCGGCACTGAACGAGATGGCCGAGGCATCGGGCGTGGGCATCGAGATCGACGAGTCTGCGGTTCCCTTGCACCCCGAAGTGCGCGGAGTGTGCGAGATCCTGGGGCTCGATCCCTTGTACCTTGCCAATGAGGGTACGCTGGTGCTGTTCGTGCCCGGGCGCGAGGCAAATGCCGCGCTGGCTGCAATGCGCGCGACCCCGGCAGGCGTTGGCGCGGCCATCATCGGTCGCGCCGTATCGGCCCACAGCGGCATGGTCAGCATGCGCACCCTGTTTGGCGGCAGCCGGATTGTCGACATGCTGGTCGGCGAGCAACTGCCCCGGATTTGC
>PNJK01000078.1 GCA_013821825.1 Rhodobacter sp. | reverse complement strand
ATGTCCAGCCTGATCTGCGCCCAGCTTCTGTTCCTGGAATCGGAGAACCCGTCCAAGGAAATCAGCATGTACATCAACAGCCCCGGCGGCGTGGTGACAAGCGGCCTGTCGATCTACGACACGATGCAGTACATCCGGCCGAAGGTCTCGACGCTGGTGATCGGACAGGCGGCGTCGATGGGCTCGCTCTTGCTGACCGCCGGAGAAAAGGGCATGCGCTTCAGCCTGCCGAACAGCCGGGTCATGGTGCACCAGCCCAGCGGTGGCTATCAGGGCCAGGCGACGGACATCATGATCCACGCCCGCGAGACGGAAAAGCTGAAGCGGCGCCTGAACGAGATTTACGTGCGCCACACCGGCAACAGCTATGAAACCGTCGAGGCGGCGCTGGAGCGTGACAACTTCATGTCGGCCGAAGATGCCAAGGAATGGGGGCTGATCGACAGCATCCTTGAAAGCCGAGGCAAGGCTGAAGATACGGCATCGTGAACACAGGTTTCCGGCCGGATGTTCCGGCCGGGGTTTTTCGGATTGTGGTGCCCCGGACCTTGTCCTAGACTTTGATCTCAGGACCCGGGCGGCGCGACCGGCCACAGGCACAAGACAGCGTCAAGAGGACTGCGGATGGCGAACAATTCCGGCGGCGACAGCAAGAACACGCTCTACTGCTCGTTTTGCGGCAAAAGCCAGCATGAAGTGCGCAAGCTGATCGCCGGACCCACGGTCTTTATCTGCGACGAATGCGTCGAGTTGTGCATGGACATCATCCGCGAGGAGACGAAGACCACCGGTCTGAAGTCCAGCGACGGGGTGCCGACCCCGCGCGAAATCTGCAAGGTGCTGGATGACTATGTGATCGGCCAGATCCATGCCAAGCGGGTGCTGTCGGTCGCGGTCCACAACCACTACAAGCGGCTGAACCATTCCTCGAAGACCGATATCGAGCTGTCGAAGTCGAACATCCTGCTGATTGGCCCCACCGGCTGCGGCAAGACGCTGCTGGCGCAGACGTTGGCCCGCATTCTGGACGTGCCGTTCACCATGGCCGATGCGACCACTCTGACCGAAGCCGGTTACGTGGGCGAGGACGTGGAGAACATCATCCTGAAGCTGCTTCAGGCCTCGGAATACAACGTCGAACGCGCGCAGCGCGGGATCGTCTACATCGACGAGGTCGACAAGATCACCCGCAAGTCCGACAACCCCTCGATCACCCGCGACGTGAGCGGGGAGGGCGTGCAGCAGGCGCTTCTCAAGATCATGGAAGGCACCGTGGCCAGCGTTCCGCCGCAGGGTGGGCGCAAGCATCCGCAGCAGGAATTCCTGCAGGTCGACACGACGAACATCCTCTTCATCTGCGGCGGCGCTTTTGCGGGCCTGGAAAAGATCATCGCGCAGCGCAACAAGGGTTCAGGCATTGGCTTCGGCGCCGACGTGAAGGGGCCGGAGGAACGCTCGGTCGGTGAGCTGTTCAAGGAACTGGAACCGGAAGACTTGCTGAAATTCGGGCTGATCCCGGAGTTTGTCGGTCGCTTGCCGGTGATCGCGACCCTGACCGACCTCGACGAGGCGGCGCTGGTCACCATCCTCACCGAACCGAAGAACGCGCTGGTCAAGCAGTACCAGCGCCTGTTCGAGATCGAGGGCGTGAAGCTGACCTTTACCAGCGATGCGCTGGTCGCCATCGCCAAGCGCGCCATCAAGCGCAAGACCGGCGCGCGGGGCCTCAGGTCGATCATGGAAGACATCCTGCTCGATTCCATGTTCGAACTGCCTGGCATGGACGGGGTCGAAGAGGTTGTGGTCAAGGATGAGGCCGTGCATTCGGGGGCAAAGCCGATGCTGGTCTATACCGAGACCAAGAAGAAAGAGCCGGTAAAGGCATAGGCCGACCGGCGCTGACGGCGGGGCGCGGCCAACGGCGCCCGGCGCTTTTTCATTTGTCCGCACCATTAACCGCGAAGCCCGGGTAGGCGTGCAACCGCCACCGAAGCGCGGCTTGGTGCTGGACCTTGCCGGGCGTTTCGGCCATATGGATGCAAAGACGTCTGGAGGCCCGCTTATGTATTTCCTGAAACGCATGCTGACCTGGTGGAACAGCCAGACCCTGGGCACCCAGATCTTCACCGCGCGCAAGGGCGTGAAGGTCGGATCAGATGATGCCGGCAACACCTTCTACCAGACCCGTGACGGCAAGCGCCGCTGGGTGATCTTCAACGGCGAAATGCAGGCTTCCCGCGTCTCGCCCGACTGGCATGGCTGGCTGCACCACACCTGGGACCAGCCGCCGTCCGAAGCCCCGCTTAAGCACAAGGCCTGGGAAAAGCCGCATCAGGAGAACCTGACCGGCACGGTCGAGGCCTATGCTCCGCCCGGGTCCATCCGTCGCGCCGATCCCGTGCAGCGCCGGGATTACGAGGCATGGCAGCCCGAGTGATGGCCGAGTCACGTTCAGAAATCCTCGTCGGCGCTGCCGTTCTTGCCGTTGCACTTGGCTTTGCCGCTTATGCCGCGCGCGGAACCGGGTTGATGCGGACACCAGACAGCTATCCTCTGACGGCCAGCTTCCGGTCGATCGAGGGGATCACTGTCGGGTCCGACGTGCGTCTGGCCGGGGTGAAGGTCGGCACGGTCACCGACCTGACCCTGAACCCGGCGACCTTCTTCGCTGATGCCAGGATCAGCATGCGCAAGGACGTGCTGCTGCCGGTTGATTCGACGATTCTGGTGTCTTCCGAAGGGCTTCTGGGCGGGAGCTTTATCGAAATTCTGCCCGGCGGCGCCATGGAGAATCTGGAGCCCGGCACCGAGATCGAAGACACGCAGGGGGCAGTCAGCGTGATCACCCTGCTGTTGAAATTCGTCGGCGGTGACGGCGCCAGCGAAGAGCTCGCAGTGCCATGAGGGCGGCCTGCCTAGCCCTTGCGGTGCTGGTGGCCAGCCCGGCACTGGCGCAAGAGATGGTCACGGCCGAGGGGGCAGCCCTGCGCTTTCTCGACAAGCTTACCAGCGAGACCGGCGATGTCGTTCTTAGCCAGGGCCAGACGGCCAAATTCGGACGGCTTGTCGTGCGGATAGACGAATGCCGCTATCCGGCGGACAACCCTGCCTCGGATTCAAGTGCGCATCTGACGATCATCGACACCGCCAGCGAGGCCGAAGTGTTCAACGGCTGGATGCTGGAATCCTCGCCCGCGCTGTCGGCGCTGGATCATCCGCGCTATGACGTCTGGGTGCTGGGCTGCGTCTTGCCGGAAACGGCAGATGAGGTGACCTCAGAGGCCGAGGGCGAATAGCCGGGCGGCAAGAACTCTGCAGGCACCGCAAGTGCTGCGGCAAGGCGACGGTGATAGTCGGCTCGGGTGATTTCCATGGCTCCAAGGCTCGCAAGGTGCGGCGTCAGGAACTGCGTATCGAACAGCTGAAAACCGCCTGCCCGCAGCCGGTGCACGGTATAGGCCAGCGCGATCTTCGATGCATCTGTCACGCGCGAAAACATGCTTTCCCCAAAGAATGCCGCGCCAAGGCAGACACCGTATAGGCCACCGACAAGGTCGGTACCGTCGCGCACTTCGATGCTGTGCGCATAGCCCCGGCGGTGCAGCTGGCCGTAAAGGCGCTGGATGCGGTGGCTGATCCAGGTGTCGTCCCGCTGGGCGCAGGCGCTGACAACCGCGTCGAAATCTTGATCCACTGACACGCTCAACGGGGTCTGACGCAGCGTCCGCGCAAGCGACCTTGATATGTGGAATCCGTCCAGCGGCATGATTCCGCGCCGGCGCGGATCGACCCAGTGGATCTCCGGGTCGTCGCGGCCGTCAGCCATCGGAAAGACGCCCATGGCATAGGCCTGCAGCAGGGTTTCCGGGTCCAGCGGGTCAGCCACCACCAAAATCCTTCGAAGGATTTTGCAAAAGTTTTCGAAAGCTTTTGCGTCGGGGCGTTCCGGCGGAACGCCCCTGTCCGTCAGTTGCCAAACTTGGCGGCCAGCCACTTTTCCAGCCAGTGAATGTTGTAGTCGCCGTTCTGGATTTCCGGCTCGGCCAGCAGCATGTGAAAGAGCGGCACCGAACTGTCGATCCCGTCGATGATCAACTCGCCCAGCGCGCGCTTGAGGCGGGCCATCGCCTCGGGTCGGTCGCGGCCATGCACGATCAGCTTGCCGATCAGGCTGTCATAGTGGGGCGGGATCGAATAGCCGCCGTACAGGGCCGAATCCATCCGCACGCCAAGGCCGCCGGGCGCGTGGAAGGTGCGGACCTTGCCGGGGCAGGGGGCGAAGTTCGGCAGCTTCTCAGCGTTGATCCGGACCTCGATGGCGTGGCCGTTGATCTCCAGGTCATCCTGGCCAAACGACATCTCCATCCCGGAGGCGACGCGGATCTGTTCGCGCACGAGGTCGACGCCGAAGATGTATTCGGTGACCGGGTGTTCGACCTGAAGCCGCGTATTCATCTCGATGAAATAGAAGTTCCCGTCTTCGTACAGGAATTCCACCGTGCCGGCGCCGATATAGTTGATCTTTGCCACGGCATTGGCACAGATCGTCCCGATTTCGGCCCGCATCTTGGGTGTGATCGCAGGGCCCGGGGCCTCTTCGAACACCTTCTGGTGGCGGCGCTGCAAGGAGCAATCGCGTTCGCCAAGGTGAACTGCATTGCCCTTGCCGTCACCGAAGACCTGGATCTCGATGTGGCGGGGCTTCTGCAGGTATTTCTCGATATAGACTTCGTCATTGCCAAAAGCGTTCTTGGCCTCGGACCTTGCGGTGCGGAAGGCCATTTCCAGCTCTTCCGCGGACTTGGCCACCTTCATGCCGCGACCGCCACCTCCGGCGGTGGCCTTGATGATCACCGGAAAGCCGATGCCTTCCGCCGCCTTCATCGCGGCCTCGAAATCGGCAACCCCGCCGTCAGACCCCGGAACCACCGGAATCCCCAGCGCTTTCGCGGTTTCCTTGGCGGTGATCTTGTCGCCCATGATGCGGATATGCTCGGCCGAGGGGCCGATGAAGGTGATGCCGTGGTCCTCCAGCGCCTGCGCAAAGCTGGCGTTTTCGCTAAGGAAGCCATAGCCCGGATGCACGGCCTGCGCGCCGGTGATCTCGCAGGCGGAAATGATCGCGGCCTTGTTGAGATAGCTTTCCGACGAAGGTGCAGGACCGATGCAGATGCTTTCATCGGCCATGCGCACATGCATCGCGTCGCTGTCGGCGGTGGAGTGGACGGCGACCGACTTGATCCCCATCTCGCGGCAGGCGCGGATCACGCGAAGGGCGATTTCGCCCCGGTTGGCGATCAGAATTTTCTCGAACATGCGCTTACTCGATGATCATCAGGGGGGCGCCGTATTCGACGGGCGAGCCATCCTCGACCAGAATGCGCTTCACGACGCCGGACTTCGGCGCCGGGATGTGGTTCATCGTCTTCATCGCCTCGATGATCAGCACGGTCTGGCCGGCGGTGACCGTCGCACCGACGGTGACGAAGGCCGCGGCACTGGGTTCCGGCGACAGATAGACCGTCCCCACCATGGGCGAGGTGACGGCGCCCGGATGCTGCGCCGGGTCTTCAGGGGCGGCGGGGGCTGCGGCCGCCGGAGTGTGATGGACGGCCGGAGCATGGTGCACGGCCGGGGCGGCGGCCACCGTCACGACATTGGCCTGTTTGACCACGCGAACCTCAAGGCTGTCATCCTCGCCATACTCCCGCTTGACCGAAAGTTCGGTCAGGTCGTTCTTGTTGAGAAGTTCGGCCAATGCCGAGATGAAGGCCACATCCGTGTCGGTCGTCTGCTTGCTCATGCCGTTCCCTGTGCGCTTGTCTGCTGGCCGTCCGCTGTCCGGGCAGTCCGGTGTCTGGCGCTTATACGCGAGGGGGCCGGGCCTGAAAAGCCGCGAAAGCGGTGCCCGAAAAGCGGCAGTGGCGCGCGGGCATGCCCGGGAGCGCGATTTTTTTTTGCTCTGGTGGAAAATTTACCATTTGATAAAAAAATGGACTTGTGACAGCCTTTTGAAAACGAACAAGGGAGGAAGATAGATCCGATGACGAACAGCCCGCTGACGCCCGGCATTGTTCCGGGTCGCCTGCCAGCAGCCGCCTATGCCGCGAACTTCGGTGATCACACGCCCGCACTTGACGGGCATGAGGCGCGGGTTGCGGCGGATCGGTGCTATTTCTGCCATGATGCGCCCTGCATCACGGCCTGTCCGACTTCGATCGACATTCCGCTTTTCATTCGCCAGATCGCTACTGGCACGCCGGAATCTGCGGCGAAGACGATCTGGGATCAGAACATCCTGGGCGGCATGTGCGCCCGGGTCTGCCCGACCGAGACGCTTTGTGAGGAGGCCTGCGTCCGCGAAGCGGCCGAGGGCAAGCCGGTGGAAATCGGCCAGCTTCAGCGCTTTGCGACCGATTTGGCGATGGGCAAGGGCTTGCATCCCTTCACCCGCGCGGCTTTGACCGGCAAGCGCGTTGTCGTGGTGGGGGCCGGTCCTGCAGGTCTGGCCTGCGCGCATCGGCTGGCGATGCATGGACATGATGTGGTCGTGCTGGAGCGGCGGCCAAAGGCGGGGGGGCTGAACGAATACGGCATCGCAAGCTACAAGGCCACGGGCGGTTTTGCGCAACGCGAGGTCGATTGGCTGCTGTCTATCGGCGGGATCGAGATTCGCACCGGGGTCGAGCTTGGCCGCGATGTGACCCTTGAGCAGCTGAAGGCTCGTTTTGACGCCGTCTTCCTTGGAATTGGCCTTGCCGGGGTGAACGCCCTGCGCGCTGCCGGAGAGGATTTGCCCGGCGTGCGCGATGCCATCGATTTCATCGCTGACCTGCGCCAGACGGCGGACCTTTCCACGCTGCCGGTGGGCCGCGACGTGGTGGTGATCGGCGGCGGGATGACAGCGGTCGATGCCGCCGTGCAGTCCAAGCTTCTGGGCGCCGAGAATGTGACCATCGTCTATCGCCGCGGGCGCGAAAAGATGAGCGCAAGTGGCCATGAGCAGGATCACGCGGTGCAAAGCGGCGTGCGCATCATCCACAACGCCGCCCCGGTCCGGGTGCTGGGCAAGGATCGCGCCGAAGCGGTAGAGTTCGCCTATACGCAGGACGGGCAGGGCGGCCTGACCCTGTCGTCCGAGACCTTCACGCTGAAGGCGGATCAGGTGTTCAAGGCCATCGGCCAGACGCTGACCGGCGCACCTGCGGGCCTCGGCGTCGAGGGTGGCAAGTTTGCGGGCAACGCAGGCAAGGTCTGGGTTGGCGGCGACTGCGCGGCGGGGGGCGAGGACCTTACCGTCACCGCCGTCGCCGAAGGCCGCGATGCCGCCGAATCCATCCACGCCCATCTATCCGGCCTGAAATGACAATGACTTGCGCATCCAACCTCTGGCGTCTAACCCTTGGCGACCCTTCGGGCGAGGCTGCTGGCGATGGATGCACTGATCGACGCGACCCTGACTTTCGTGCGCGAGAACGCCGCCTGGGCCTTCTGGATTTCGCTGGTATTCGCATTGGGCGAGACGCTGGCGCTGGTATCGATATTCATTCCTTCGACAGCGATCCTTCTGGGCGTCGGCGCGCTGGTGGCCACGGGGCAGGTGTCATTCCTGCCGATCTGGGCCGGAGCAGCCCTGGGCGCGGTGATCGGGTCGAACATCTCTTACGCGATCGGGTGGTACTACGGCGACACGCTTCTCTCCTTTCGCCCGATCCGCAAGCGCTCCGACCTCATCGACCGGGGCAGGGCAGCCTTCCGGCGCTGGGGGGCTCTGGCCGTGCTGATCGGGCATTTCTTCGGCCCCTTGCGCGCTGTCGTCTTTCTGATGGCCGGGATGGCACGGGTGCCGTTTCTTGTTTTCGGTCCGATCAACGTCGCCGGTTCCCTGCTTTGGGCCTATGTCACCCCCAAGTTCGGCGAGGTTGCCGGGCGAATCTTCGGCTGGGTCTGGTCGCTTTTCTGATCGCCGGGCATCGCGGGGTGGAACCTCACCCTGCACATCACACCCAATCTCTCCCCGCTCACCGCAAGGAGGCTTCTCATGGCTAATCTTTCCGCCGATTTTATCGGGATCAAATCGCCAAACCCGTTCTGGTTGGCCTCGGCCCCGCCGACGGACAAGAAATACAATGTCGAACGCGCCTATGAGGCGGGCTGGGGCGGCGTCGTGTGGAAAACGCTTGGTTCCGAGGGGCCGCCGGTCGTGAACGTCAACGGCCCGCGCTATGGTGCGATCTGGGGCGCGGACCGCCGGCTTCTGGGCCTTAACAACATCGAACTGATCACCGACCGCCCGCTGGAGGTGAACCTGCAGGAAATCAAGGAGGTCAAGCGCAAGTGGCGCGACCGGGCCATGATCATCTCGCTGATGGTGCCCTGCGACGAGGACAGCTGGAAGGACATCCTGCACCGGATCGAGGATACCGAGGCCGACGGGGTGGAACTCAACTTCGGCTGCCCGCATGGCATGGCCGAGCGTGGCATGGGATCGGCCGTGGGCCAGGTGCCCGAATACATCGAGATGGTGACGCGCTGGGTCAAGAAACACAGCCGCATGCCCTGCATCGTGAAGCTGACGCCGAATATCACCGATGTGCGCAAACCCGCCGAGGCGGCAAAGCGCGGTGGTGCGGACGCGGTATCGCTGATCAACACGATCAACTCGATCACCTCGGTCAACCTCGACAGCTTCTCGCCCGAGCCAATGATCGACGGCAAGGGCACCCACGGCGGCTATTGCGGCCCGGCGGTCAAGCCGATTGCGATGAACATGGTGGCCGAAATCGCCCGGTCAGCGGAAACCCGGGGCCTGCCGATCAGCGGCATCGGCGGTATCACCACCTGGCGCGACGCGGCCGAGTTCATGGCACTGGGCGCGGGCAATGTGCAGGTCTGCACGGCGGCGATGACCTACGGCTTCAAGATCGTGCAGGAAATGATCTCGGGGCTTTCGCAGTATCTGGACGACAAACAGATCGGGCTTTCCGACCTTGTCGGTCGCGCGGTGCCGAACGTCACCGACTGGCAATATCTGAACCTGAACTACGTCGCGAAGGCCCGTATCGACCAGGACGCCTGCATCAAGTGCGGGCGCTGCTATGCCGCCTGCGAGGATACCAGCCACCAGGCCATCTCGATGAGCCCGGAGCGGGTGTTCGAGGTGATGGACGACGAATGCGTCGCCTGCAACCTCTGCGTCAACGTTTGCCCGGTGGACAACTGCATCACCATGGTGCCGATGGCCAAGGGGTCGGTCGATCCCCGGACCGGAACGAAAGTCGGTGACTATGCCAACTGGACCACGCATCCGAACAACCCGAGCGTGAAGGCGGCAGAGTAACTGCTGCGGGTCAAGCTGCGCGCGCCGCGATCCATACTTCGTCGAGATATGGGAGAGCTTCTGCCCTCCCTGCGACGTCTTGGTGTGGTGAGCAGTCCCCAATGCGAAAGCAAAGAGGCCTCCTGGGCGGATGGCGTTGGAAAGATGCTTGGGCTTTCACGGATCTTGCCACGCAAGAGGATGAAGAAGGCAATCCAACAGATTGCTTTAAAACATTGTTCTAACTTTCTCGGCTCAGGGCATCTGCCGTTAGGGCGCCAGAAGCCGGGTAAAGAGCGTCTCCAGAAAACGGCACGCCTCGGCAAAGGGGTCGTGCCCCGGCCCAAGCACCGCTCTGACCTGAACGTCAAAATCGGCGTAATGCTGGGTCAGTGCCCAGATCGAAAAGATCAGATGTGCCGGGTCCACCCGCGCAATGCGGCCCTCGTCCATCCAGCAGGTCAGGACCAACGCCTTTTCAGCCACCAGATTGCGCAGGTCCCCTTCGATCGCCTCGCGCATCCGGGGGGCGCCTTGCAGGATCTCGTTGGCGAACAGACGGCTTTCACGGGGATAGTCGCGGGCAAGGTCCAGCTTGCGGCGGACGTAGCTCAATATCTCTTCGACCGGCTCGCCCTTTGGGTTCATCGCGCGCAGGGGGTCAAGCCAGGTGTCGAGAAGACCGGTCAGCAGGACCTTGTGCACCGCTTCCTTCGACGGGAAGTAGTAGAGCAGATTCGGCTTCGACAGCCCGGCCACCTCGGCTATCTGGTCCAGCGTGGCGCCGCGGAACCCGTGTAGCGAGAAGACCTCCAGTGCGGCATCCAGAATGGCCTCGCGGTTCTTCTGCTGGATGCGGGTGCGGGGGCGGGCGGTGGGGGACATACGGGGCGCCGGAACTTGACCAAGGGAACCTCTTGGATAGCCTGTGCCCAAGCGCAAGGTCAAACCATTCGCCGCGTCCGGCCAAAGAGTGCTTTGGGATAAGTCCCTGGATCGTGCCATAGGACGATGTCGCCATGAGGCGCAGGTAGGCCGGCGAAAGCAGACTGGTCTCTTCGCTGGCGTGTTTCAGCTTGCAATGATCGTGCCGTCGCCCGCCGTTGGCTGGCGCCGCCGTCACGACTCCGGGGGACCGGGTTGGATAGTTCTCGTCGGGGGCAGCGCTCGCTGTTGTGAACGCTCTCGCGATCCTTGGCGGAGTGATCGTCCCTGCCTCTCTGGAGCGGCTTGGTTGCGGCCCCGACGCCTTGAGGATTTGGGGCGCTGGACTTGGCCCTGTCGGCACCTTTGTCGCGGGGCTGCTCCGGGTGGCGATTGCCGCCTGCATGATCTGGGTCCTGACCGGTCCTTCTGATCCCGGGCCAAATGCCTGTGGCCCCGCTTCTTGACCAGAACCTGTTTTCCAGCCGGAGGCTCACCATGCGAGGACTGGTTGGACTAGCGACAATAGCACTGATGGTTCCTGGCCATGCCGCATTGCCCGACACGACCGAGGAAGCGGCACGGCAAAATGCCGATTTCACCCTGTTCGTTTTCGGTGTCCTGACAGGGCTGATCGTCGAACAGAGCGTTGCCGCCGAGGCGAACACGGGATGGCATCGGCATGGGCCTGACTATTCATCACCGCACTGACCGATTGCCTGATGCTGCCGGAGGAATACCAGGACGGCTCGCGCAGGGCTAAGGTTCCGGCAGGAACGGCCTATCGGCCCGGAGCACAATGTCGTCAATGACGCAGAGATGCCGATGAGCTTTGTCGAAGTCGAGTTGAAAGAGCCAGCCGTGCAGGATCAGCGCCAAAATCCTTGAGCAAGGATTTTGCAAATTTCTTGCTCAAGAAATTTGGGACGTCATCCCGCCAGCAGCGCCTGTAACCCCCGGACGACAAGTTTGTGATCCTCGACCTGCGGCAGGCCCGAGACGGTGGCAACGCCCACCACACCCACGCCCGCAACCCGGATCGGAACAGAACCGCCGTGATCGGCAAAGTCGGCGGCGTCGAGCCCGTGCTTTGCCAGCGTCTCGCCCTTTTCCTTGTGGCGCAGGCCGACCAGCAGAGACGCTTCCTGAAACAGCAGTGCCGTATTCGACTTGCGCCGCGCCCAAAGGTCGTTCAGCGGGGCCGAACCTGGCAAGCCGGCGTGAAAAAGGGTGCAGTCAGCGGTGCGGATGTCGATCACTACCGGCAGATCCTCGGCCAGGGCCAGATCCACGAGGATGTTGCCCAGCCGCAGCGCCGTGCATTCGTCGAATTCGGGCAGCACGAGCCCGGCCCGCTGGGCTTCAAGTTCCGCAAAGTCCATCATGATCCCTCATATCGCCCCGATCCCGCGCAGGACCATTTCCTTGACGCTTGCCTTCGCCTCTTGCCACTGCCGGTCAGAAAGCGGTCTGCCGCCGTTCAGGGTCTGGATCTGGTGGCCGAAGTCGGCATAGTGCTGGGTGGTCGCCCAAAGCAAGTAGAGCAGGTGCCGCGGATCGACCGGGTGCATCTTGCCGTCGTCGATCCAGCGCTTGATCGCGTTGATCCGGCCTTCGGTCCAGTCGCGCAGCGTGGTCTCCAGATAGTCCTGGATCACCGGCGCGCCGTGCATCACCTCGGACGCCCAGACCTTGGACCCATGCGGATACCGGCGCGAGATGTCCATCTTGGCGTCGATATAGCCACCGATCCCCTCCACCGGACCGGGAGCGTCGTCAAACAGCATCGCCGCATCCAGCCAGATCTCGAAGATCTGTTGCACGACCTTGCGGTAAAGGTCTTCCTTGGTGGCGAAATAGTAGTGCAGGTTGGCCTTCGGCAACCCTGCCATATCAGCGATGAGCTGCATGGTTGCGCCACCGAAACCGGCCTCGGCAAAGACCTTTTCGGCCGCATCCAGGATAACCCGCTCATTCTCGCGCCGGATATCCGTGCGTTTGCCCGACTTGATGCGTGAAATCTGGGCGTCTGCGGTCATCCGTCCCTGTCACATTTTCGTTGACCGGTTGGTCAGGTTGTGGTGCGCTTCACGTTGACCATACGGTCAGGAAATGAGTCGCGGCAAGGGGCAGGATGGCCTCGCTGCGAACGGGGAGCGTCAGATGCCTGCAACCGGGGACAACCTGCGGATCAATCCGGAAAGGCTGTGGGACAGCCTTGAAGAAATGGCTGAGATCGGCCCTGGTGTGGCGGGCGGTTGCAACCGGCAGACCCTGACCGATGCCGACAGCGAGGGGCGGGACCTTTTTGCGTCCTGGTGCAAGGCGGCCGGGATGACCATGGCGGTCGACACCATGGGCAACATGTTCGCGACGCGGGCGGGGACGGACCCTGACGCGCTGCCGGTCTACATGGGTTCGCACCTCGACACCCAGCCGACCGGGGGGCGCTATGATGGCGTGCTGGGCGTGCTGGGGGCGCTGGAGGTGGTGCGGACGCTGAACGACATGGGGGTTCGGACAAAGCATCCCATCGTGGTGACGAACTGGACCAACGAGGAAGGCGCGCGGTTTGCGCCTGCGATGCTGGCCTCCGGCGTCTTCGCGGGCATCCATACCGAGGACTACGCGAAGTCGCGGAAGGACCTCGACGGCAAGGTCTTCGGTGAGGAGCTTGAGCGGATCGGCTGGGTCGGGGACGAAAAGGCCGGCGCGCGGAAAATGCACGCGATGCTGGAGTTGCACATCGAGCAGGGGCCGATCCTGGAGGCTGAGGGGAAGTCCATCGGCGTGGTGACCCACGGCCAGGGCCTCTGGTGGCTGGAGATCACGCTGACGGGCAAGGACGCCCACACCGGCTCCACCCCGATGAACATGCGGGTCAACGCCGGCCTCGGCATGGCGCGGATCACCGAACGCGTCCACCAGATCGCGATGAGCCACCAGCCGAACGCCGTCGGCGCGGTGGGGCAGGTGAAGGTTTTTCCGAACTCGCGGAACGTGATCCCCGGCCGGGTGGTCTTTACCGTCGACATCCGCTCACCCGAACAAGCCAAGCTCGACGCCATGAAAGCCGAAGTCATCCGCGCCGCCCATGCCGTGGCGAAGGAGTTGGGGCTTGGGTGCGAGATCGAGGACGTCGGCCACTTCGACCCTGTCACCTTCGACCCCGGCCTAGTGAAGATCGTCCGCCAATCCGCTGAAAAGCTGGGCTATTCCCACATGGACATCGTTTCTGGCGCCGGCCACGACGCCTGCTGGATCAACCGCGTCGCCCCGACGGTGATGGTGATGTGCCCCTGCGTGGACGGCCTTTCCCACAACGAGGCGGAAAGTATCACCCCCGAATGGGCGGCGGCGGGGACGGATGTCCTGCTTCACGCCGTGCTTGAGGTGGCGGGGGTGGTGGGGTGAAAAAGTGAGTAGCGGAGAAAAAAACAGGTATCTGCTTCCAGGCAGCATACTCGCTACCTGCATTATCGTGGCACTGATCGGGTATGTGTATTTCATCGTTCCGATTGTCGCATCTATTGGAGCAATTCCAGTCATGATGACCAACCCGCCCGCGCTAGTGGTTGGGGCAGTTGGTCTATTGCTATTGCGACGAGTGCCGTTACTGATTTTGATCTTCGCTGCCGCGCTAACAACTTTGATCTTTGATTTCATTATGTTTTCGGAGCACTGGGAGCGGCTGGGCATACAACGCGACCATTTGGCTGCCTTTCTGCGCTACTGTGCCGGATTTGGCATTGTCCTTTCGATCGCGCAAGTAGTGAGAATAAGAATGTGGGGAGACCAACCATGACAACCATCATCAAAAACGGCACTGTCGTCACCGCCGACCTCACCTACAAGGCTGATGTCCGCATCGAGAACGGGA
>PNJK01000077.1 GCA_013821825.1 Rhodobacter sp. | reverse complement strand
TGCCGTGACGATCGGCACGTCCGGATGCGCCTCTTTCATCCGGGCAATACCTTCGGGCGCGGCCAGCAGGCACAGGAAACGGATCTGCTTCGCTCCGGCCTTTTTCAGCAGGTCCACCGCCGCAACGCTGGAGTTGCCGGTAGCCAGCATCGGATCGACCACGATGGAGATGCGGTCCTCCATATGGTCGGGAAGCTTGCAGTAATACTGCACCGGTTGCAGCGTCTCGGGGTCGCGATAAAGGCCGACAAAGCCCACCCGTGCCGCCGGGATCAGCTCCAGAATGCCATCCAGAAGCCCGTTGCCCGCCCGCAGGATGCTGACCAGCGCCAGCTTCTTGCCCTCGATCACCGGGGCGTCCATCTCTTCCAGCGGGGTCTCGATCCGCTTTGTAGTCATCGGCAGTTCGCGCGTGACCTCATAGGCCAGAAGCAGGCTGATCTCGCGCAAGAGCTTGCGGAACGACGCAGTCGAGGTGTCCTTCTCCCGCATCAGCGTCAGCTTGTGCTGGACCAGAGGGTGCGTGACGACAGTCAGGTGATCCAGCATTCAGGCCTCCAGCAGTTTCGCGATCCTTGCTTTGGTATCGGCATCACAGAAGGCCGCGTCAAGCGACTGCCGGGCGATCCGCCGGAATTGCCCGTCGTCCCAGTCGAAGGCGCGGTGAAGTTCTTCATATTCCCGCGCCATGGTCGTGTGGAAGAAGGGCGGATCGTCGGTCGAGATCGTGACCTTCACGCCGCGCCGGTCAAGTTCGGCAATCGGATGGTCGCGGAAGGTCGGGTAGAGACCCAGAGCGACGTTCGACCCCGGGCATACCTCCAGCACTGTGCCGCGCTCTGCCATCTCATCGACCAGCGCCAGGTCTTCGATGGCGCGGACGCCGTGCCCGATCCGTTCGACATCCAGATCGTCCAGCGCGGCGCGGACGCTTTCCGGCCCCCCCCATTCGCCGGCATGGGCGGTCAGCCGCAGGCCCGCCTCGCGCGCGCAGTCGAACGACCAGCGGAAATCCTTCGGTGCCCCGACCTTTTCATCCCCCGCGATGCCGAATCCGACGATCCAGTCACCGGCCGTATCCGCCGCGCAAAGGGCGGTCTCGCGCGCCTTTTCGGGACCGAAATGGCGGATGCAGGTGATGATCCCGCGCAAGGTGATGCCCAGTTGCCGCTCCGCCTGATCCGCTGCCTCGCGGATCGCGTGCAGATATTCGCGCCAGGCGCCGATATCGCGACCCCCGCAGAAATCGGGCGACAGGAAGGTTTCGGAATAGACCACACCATTGGCAGCCGACTCCTCCAGCACCGCAAGTGTCAGGCGGTGATAGTCCTCGGGCCGTTGCAGGGTGGAGGTCGCTGCCTCGTAGACCTTCAGGAAATCCCAGAAATCACGATAACGATAGTGCCCGCGGTCATCGAAGATGCCCGAGATATCCAGATGCTTTTCCTTTGCCAGCCCCGCGATAAAGCGCGGTGGCGCGGCCCCTTCCAGATGCAGATGCAGTTCGACCTTCGGTGAATCCTTCACGCAACGCTCCTGATTTCATCTGTCCAAGAAATATCCCATGGGGGTCCGGGGATGTGGAACGCCCGGTTCGACGGGTCAGAGAAAGCTCCGCCCCGGACCGTGTGCCTGCACCCCGAGGTGTGACGCGACACTTGCCCCCACATCGACGAAGCCGCAAAGCCCCACCTCATGGTTGCCGACACCCCAGCCGACGACAGGCACCCGTTCGCGGGTATGCTCGGTGCCGGTCCATGTCGGGTCGTTGCCATGATCGGCAGTGAAGATCGCAAGGTCGCCCGGACCCAGATTGGCAAGAAACCGGGGCAATTGGGCATCGAACCACTCCAGCGCGCGGGCATAGCCGGCGACATCGCGGGGATGGCCGTAAAGCGTGTCGAATTCGACAAGGTTCGCAAAGGTCAAGGAACCGGCCTCAGCCTCGGCACCTAGCCGCACCAGATGTTCGAAAAGGTCAGCATCACCCTTGCCTTTGTGCAGCTGCCCGATTCCCCGCATGGAAAAGATGTCGCCGATCTTGCCGACGGCATGGGTCGCGCGCCCCGCCCCCTGCACCCAGTCCAGAAGCGTCGGCGCGGGCGGCGCGATGGCAAAATCCTTGCGGTTCGGGGTGCGCTTGAAGTCGCCGCAGGTGCCGGTGAAGGGTCGGGCGATGACCCGGCCGACCTTGCGGGCATGCAGCATCGGCGCAAGATCGTGGCAAAGCTTCAAAAGCCGGTCCAGCCCGAACGCCTCTTCATGCGCGGCGATCTGAAAGACGCTGTCGGCGCTGGTATAGCAGATCGGCCAGCCGGTCCTGAGATGTTCCTCGCAATGGGCAGCGATGATCGGCACGCCCGAGGCATGGCAGTTCCCCAGAATGCCGTCGGTCCCGGCAAGCCTGCAAACCTCGGCCACCAGGTCGTCGGGAAAAGCGGGCACCGTTGCGGGGAAATAGGTCCAGTCCCATGGCACCGGCACCCCGGCCAGCTCCCAATGGCCAGAGGGCGTATCCTTGCCCCGGCTGACTTCGGTCGCGGCGCCCCAAAGGCCGCGCGGCGCGGCATCAAGACCCGGCGTCACAGCGCCAGAGGCCAGCCGGATCGCTGCCCCAAGACCCAAGCCGTCAAGGTTCGGCAGCCTGAGCGGGCCGCTGCGCCCGACCTCGGCCCGACCACTGGCGCAGGCTTGGGCGATATGGGCCAGCGTGTTCGACCCCTCATCCCCGAAGTCCGCGGCATCCGGGGCACCACCGCAGCCGACCGAGTCGAGCACGATCAGGAAGGCGCGCCCTTGATCCCCGGACATCAGGCGATCCTTTTCTGGATCAGGGCGGGCTCACTGGGCATCTCGCTGACGATCCCATAGGCCGCCTGCACTGCCCGGACAGCGACATCCGCGGCATCCTCGGTGGCAGCGTGAATCATGGCCAGCGGAACGCCCGCCCCTGTCTCCTCGCCGATGCCCGCAAGGTCGGAAAGGCCTACGGAAGGGTTCACCTTGTCGCTTTCCCGCAGTCGCCCGCCGCCCAGGCGTACGACCGCGTGACCAAGCGCCTCGCCGTCGATCCGCGCGACGAAGCCGTCGGCCAGCCCGGGCACCTCGCGCATCACCGGTGCCGAGGGCAGACGGTCCGGCCAACGCTCCACAAAGTCGGCCGGACCGCCCTGAGATGCGACCATGCGGCCGAAAATCTCGGCGGCGGCGCCCGATTGCAGGGCTTCGGCGATCCGGCCTTCGCCGTCCTTTGGGTCGGCGGCAAGACCGGCGAGCGCCAGCACCTCGCCACCCAGCGCGGTGGTCAGGTCCCACAGGGCGGTGTTGACCGAGGTGCCGGTCAGGGTCTCCATCACCTCGATCACCTCAAGTGCATTTCCGGCTGCGGTGGCCAAGGGTTGCGACATGTCCGTGATCAGGGCGCTTGTCATGCAGCCGGCCCCCTGCGCCGTGGACACCAGCGCCCGGGCCAGGGCCTCGGCGCGTTCGGGCGTCTTCATGAAGGCGCCGGAGCCGCATTTCACATCCAGCACCAGCGCTTCAAGCCCCGCCGCAAGCTTTTTTGACAGGATCGAGGCGGTGATCAGGTCGATCGATTCCACCGTTCCCGTCACATCGCGGATCGCGTAAAGCCGCCGGTCCGCCGGGGCAAGGTCGGCAGAGGCCGCCACGATCGCGCATTTGATCTGGCTGACCTGCTTGCGCAGCGCCGTTTCGGTCAGGCCCGTCCGAAAGCCCGGAATCGACTCGAGCTTGTCCAGGGTGCCGCCGGTATGTCCCAGACCCCGGCCCGAGATCATCGGCACATAGGCCCCGCAAGCCGCCAAGGCGGGCGCCAGCAGAAGCGAGGTGCAATCACCGATCCCGCCGGTGGAATGCTTGTCGACGACAGGGCCGGGCAGATCCCAGGCCAGGACCTTGCCGCTGTCGCGCATGCCGCGGGTCAGCGCGACGCGGCCTTCCTCGTTCAGGCCCTTCAGCAGAACGGCCATCGCGAATGCGCCGGCCTGTGCATCCGTCACCGCGCCCGAGGCCAGCCCGGCGGCAAACCAGCGCAGGTCGTCCGGTGCGGGTTGCCCGCCGTCACGAATGGTCGCGATGATACTGCGTGCGTCGGTCATGTCCGTTCCATATGGGCAGCTGTGAAAACGCCCGGCAAAAGCTCGGCCACGGTCATCACCATTTCCTTTCCGTCGGTCGTGCAGAGCGTGACTTTCACGTCCTGTGCCGCGAACTCGGCAATCTTCTGGCGACAGCCGCCACAGGGTGGCACCGGGTCGGGGCTGTCGGCAATGACCAGCACTTCGGAAATCACCGTCTCTCCGGCCGCGACCATGGCGGCAATCGCGCCGGCTTCGGCGCAGGTGCCTTCAGGATAGGCAACGTTTTCGACATTGCAGCCGACATGCACCGCGCCGGATGGCGTGCGCAACGCGACGCCGACCTTGAAGCGCGAGTAGGGTGCATAAGCACGCTCCCGCACCTCTGTTGCTGATTGCAGAAGCGACATCGCGCCCCCTTCCTTTTGACCATTTGGTCAGAGTGTGATCCGTGCGCGGCGTTTCTGCAAGCGGGTCAAAGCACCCGCGTCGGCGGATTTCCGGGAAGCGTGACCTCCAGCAACTGCAGATCCGGCGTCGCGTCGCTGTAGCGGGTGGCCATGCCCGGCGGAATCGCGAAGGCATCGCCGGGCGATAACCGGTATGGGTCTTTCCCCTCGCCTTCCAGCGTCATGCCACCGGTCATGACGAAGCTGAACAGGATATCGCCATCATGTACTGTCCATGGGGCGGGTTCGCCGGTCGGTCGCGCCACCATGACCGAGGCGACGCCCTTGGTGTTCTGGTTGATCGTGGTGTCGCGGGCCTCGAAGCCGGGGATGCGGAACGGACGGAAGGCACCGGTCGCACCGACATTGTGGACGAACTTCTGACCGTCCCATTCCCGGTCTGGCCGCAGGTTTGGCGTTGGCAAGGTCATCTCGTGGTCGATCTCGGTGACATGGTCGGCCGGCACCCCGATCTCGACCACCTGCACGCCCTCCGAGTGCAGGACCCTGTGGCGGATGCCGGGGGGTTGGATGAAACAGTCGCCCGCATGAATGCGGCGCACATCCCCCTGATCTTCATAAAGAACATCGACCCACCCTGCGACGCAGAAGATCAGCTGAAAGCCCACCTTGTGGAAATGCACCATGTCCGGGACCGGCCCATCCGGCACGCGGATGTGGCTGGCGATCATTGCCCCACCCAATCGGTTGGGGATCAGGTCGCGATACTCCATCCCGGCGCGGCCGATCACCCAGGGCGCCTGATCCGCAAGACGGCGGACGACAAAGGCGTGTTCGGTCCTTGGCAGGACCAGCGGCGGGTTCAGCTCGTCAATCTCGACCCGCGTGCCGTTGGGGGCGGTCAACACGCGCTGCCCATCGGCGAAAGCGCCGGGGTCTTCGGTCAGGATGCGGATCGTGCCCGGAGCCTCCCTGGCCCCCTTCTCGATCCGCAGCCGCAAGCCATGGCCCGACAAGACCGCCACTTCGGGATTGTCCGCCGGATAGATCATGTCCAGCCGCATCTTCAGCGTCCTGGTGTAGAACGGCAGATCGTCCCGCAACTCCTTCGTCGGAAGGCGGATTTCGGCGCGTGTTTCCGTCATGGCATTCCCCGTGCTATGGCGCCATGGTGGTCGCCGTCAGGCGGATTTGCAAGCAGCCTGCGGAAAGCCGCAGGTTGGCAGGGTGAAAAATATGGTTTAACGCTAAACCAAATTCGCGGGAGGGGTGAATGGACGAGGCTCGGAACGACAACGCACGGCAGGCAGCGCTGGATTACCATGAGTTTCCGAAGCCCGGAAAGCTGGAGATCCGGGCAACGAAGCCCTTGGCCAACGGCCGGGATCTGGCCCGCGCCTACAGCCCCGGCGTGGCCGAGGCCTGCCTTGAGATCAAGGCCGATCCCACCACCGCAAGCCGCTATACCAGCCGTGGCAACCTTGTGGCCGTCGTGTCGAACGGTACCGCCGTTCTGGGCCTTGGCAACATCGGGGCGCTGGCCTCGAAGCCGGTGATGGAGGGCAAGGCCGTCCTCTTCAAGAAATTCGCCAACATCGACTGCTTCGACATCGAGGTGAACGAACCCGACCCGGTGAAGCTGGCCGAAATCGTCTGCGCACTGGAACCTACCTTTGGTGCGATCAACCTTGAGGATATCAAGGCCCCCGACTGCTTCATCGTCGAAAAGCTCTGCCGCGAGCGGATGAAGATCCCGGTCTTCCACGATGACCAGCACGGCACCGCCATCGTCGTTGGCGCCGCGGCGACCAATGCGATGATCGTGGCGGGCAAACGGTTCGACCAGATCAAAGTCGTCTCCACCGGTGGCGGGGCTGCGGGCATCGCCTGCCTCGAGATGCTGGTGAAACTGGGGGTCAAGCGCGAGAATGTCTGGCTCTGCGATCTGGAGGGTCTGGTCTACAAGGGCCGCGCTGCCCAGATGACGCCGCAGAAGGAAAACTTCGCACAGGGCACCAGGCCCGCCACGCTGGCCGATGTGATCCCGGGGGCCGACCTCTTCCTTGGCCTTTCCGGTCCCGGCGTGCTGACCCAGGCCATGGTCAAGGACATGGCCGCCAACCCCATCGTCTTCGCGCTGGCGAACCCGACCCCGGAGATATTGCCCGACGCCGTGCGCGAAGTGGCTCCGGGCGCAATCATCGCAACCGGACGCAGCGACTTCCCCAATCAGGTCAACAACGTCCTCTGCTTCCCGTTCATCTTCCGGGGCGCGCTGGATGTAGGGGCGACCACGATCAACGATGCGATGGAACTGGCCTGCATCGAGGGCATTGCCGCCCTCGCCCGCGCCACCACCAGCGCCGAGGCTGCTGCCGCCTACCGCAGCGAAACCCTGTCTTTCGGGCCGGAATACCTGATCCCGAAGCCTTTCGATCCCCGGCTTATCGGGGTTGTCGCCAGTGCCGTGGCCAGGGCCGCGATGGAAACCGGCGTCGCCGCGCGACCGCTGGAGGATCTTGAGGCCTACAAGCGCAAGCTGGACGGCTCGGTGTTCAAATCCGCCCTTTTGATGCGCCCGGTGTTCGAGGCCTCGAAAATGGCCTCCCGCCGCATCGTCTTTGCCGAAGGCGAGGACGAACGGGTGCTGCGCGCGGCCAACGCCATGCTGGAAGAAACCACCGATGTCCCGATCCTGATCGGCCGCCCGGAAGTCGTCGAGGCGCGCTGCGAACGCTCGGGCCTGCCGATCCGTCCGGGGCGCGATTTCCATCTGGTGAACCCGGAAAACGACCCCCGCTACCGCGACTACTGGGGCACCTACCACGACTTGATGTCCCGGCGGGGCGTGACCCCGGACATCGCCCGCGCCGTGATGCGGACGAACACTACCGCCATCGCGGCGATCATGGTCAACCGCGACGAGGCCGACAGCATGATCTGCGGCACCTTTGGCCAGTTCAACTGGCATCTGGGCTATGTCCGCCAGATCCTGGCGCGTGGTGGGCTGCATCCCGTTGCGGCCCTGTCGCTGATGATCCTCGAGGACGGGCCCCTCTTCATCGCCGACACGCATGTGCACCCCGAGCCCACTGCCGACCAGGTCATGCAGACCGTGATCGGCGCCGCGCGCCATGTCCGGCGCTTTGGTCTTGTCCCCAAGATCGCACTTTGCACGCAAAGCCAGTTTGGCAACATGGACAACGCCTCTGCCCGCCGGATGCGCGACGCGCTTGAGATGCTCGACCAACGCGAACCCGACTTCGCCTATGAAGGCGAGATGAACATCGACGCGGCCCTCGACCAGACGATCCGCGACCGCCTGCTGCCGGGGTCGCGCTACGAAGGGGCGGCGAACGTTCTGGTCTTCGCCTCGTCCGAGGTCGCCTCGGGTGTGCGCAACATCCTCAAGGTCAAGGCGGGGGGCCTCGAGGTTGGCCCGATCCTGATGGGCATGGGCAACAAGGCCCATGTCGTCACCCCCGCGATCACCGCGAGGGGCCTGCTGAACATGTCCGCCATCGCGGGCACGCCCGTGGCGCATTACGGATAGAATCAGCCGGGGCCGCCCAGCCCTGCGCCGGTGCACAGTTTGCAAAGCGGGGCTGACATCTGCCCCGCGATTTCACCGACCGCAGACTTTGCAAATTTTCGCGTCCACAAAAGGCAAATTCTGCAAACATCCCCCCGAACGTTTCCGGTAACAACATTGCCAGCCTGCCTCTCCGTGCCGTAACAAGCAGCCGAGGAGACATCTCGGGGGGATAACGCGATGACCTATGCGCAGCTTTACGGGCAGCGGCGGGATGATCCCGAAGGGTTCTGGCTGGCGGCAGCCGGTGCGATCGACTGGGTGAAACAACCAGGCCATGCCCTGAACGCCAGCCGCGCCCCCCTCTACGAATGGTTCACCGATGCCGAGGTCAACACCTGCTGGAACGCCGTCGACCGCCACGTCGCTGCCGGTCGCGGTGACCAGCCCGCGATCATCCACGACAGCCCGGTCACCGGCACCAAGCATGTCATCACCTATGCCGAGCTGCTTGACCGCGTCTCCCGGCTGGCCGGGGCGCTGAAGGCCAAGGGAATCCAGAAGGGCGACCGTGTCATCATCTACATGCCCATGGTCCCGGAAGCCCTTGAGGCGATGCTCGCATGTGCCCGTCTTGGCGCGATCCACTCGGTCGTCTTCGGCGGTTTCGCGGCCGCTGAACTGGCGGTCCGGATCGACGACTGCACCCCGAAGGCCATCATCGCCGCCTCTTGCGGGATCGAGCCCTCCCGCGTGGTCCACTACAAGCCGCTCCTCGATGCCGCCATCGACCTGGCCGACCACAAGCCCGACTTCTGCGTGATCTTCCAGCGCGAACAGGAAGTAGCCAAGCTCACCCCCGGCCGCGACGTCGCCTGGCACGAGTTCCAGTACGGTGTCACCCCCGCCGACTGCACCCCTGTCGAAGGCAACCACCCAGCCTATATCCTGTATACCTCCGGCACGACGGGCGCGCCGAAAGGCGTCGTCCGACCCACTGCCGGGCACCTTGTGGCGCTGAACTGGACCATGCGCGCGATCTACAACGTCGGCGCGGGCGATGTCTTCTGGGCCGCCTCGGACGTGGGTTGGGTCGTCGGCCACAGCTACATCTGCTATGCCCCGCTGATCGCCGGCTGCACTACCGTGGTCTATGAGGGCAAACCCGTCGGCACCCCCGACGCCGCCGCCTTCTGGCGCGTGATCTCGGAACACAATGTCCGCAGCTTCTTCACTGCGCCGACCGCGCTGCGTGCCATCAAGCGCGATGACCCCGAGGGGAAACTGGTCAACCGCTACCCGATGCCGAACCTTCAGGCGCTGTTCCTTGCGGGCGAACGGGCCGACCCGGATACGATCCACTGGGCGCAACAGCACCTGAACATTCCGGTCATCGACCACTGGTGGCAGACCGAAACCGGCTATGCCATCGCTGCCAACCCCTTGGGCATCGAACAGCTGCCGGTCAAGATCGGCAGCCCTTCGGTGGCCATGCCCGGCTTTGACGTGCAGGTGCTGGATGAAGGCGGTCACCCGGTGTCCGCCGGCACGCTTGGTGCGATTGCCATCAAGCTGCCGCTGCCGCCCGGCACCCTGCCAACGCTGTGGAACGCCGAAGACCGGTTCATCAAGAGTTACCTGTCGCATTTCCCGGGCTTCTACGAAACGGGCGACGCAGGCTACATCGATGCCGACGGTTATCTTTACATCATGGCCCGCACCGATGACGTGATCAATGTCGCCGGCCACCGGCTGTCCACCGGGGCGATGGAAGAGGTGCTGGCCGCCCACCGCGACGTCGCTGAATGCGCCGTGATCGGGGTGGCTGATGACCTCAAGGGCCAGTCTCCCCTGGGGTTTCTTTGCCTGAACAAGGGCTGCCTTCGCGACCATGCGGATGTGGTCAAGGAATGCGTGACGCTGGTGCGTGAAAAGATCGGTCCCGTGGCCGACTTCAAGCGCGCCGTGGTGGTGGACCGCCTGCCGAAGACGCGCTCGGGCAAGATCCTGCGCGGCACCATGGTCAAGATCGCCGACAACCAGCCGTGGAAAATGCCCGCCACCATCGACGATCCCGCCATTCTGGACGAAATCACCGTGGCGCTGCAAAGCCTTGGACTTGCACGCGGCTGAACTGCCACTGGACAGAATGAGCCGGCTGAGGCAATCTTTGCATTATGCAAAGATTGCCCGCATCCCTCGGCCTTGATCCGCGCGGCGGACGGGGGAAATCATGACATCGCCCGACCCGCTTGCCGAGGCAATGGATGATCTGCGCCGTGCCATTGCGGTTCTGTCCCAGCATCTATCGACCCCCGACGATCTGGCGGTGCTCGACCGTCTGCAGGCCGCCACCGCCCAGCTTTCCCTGCGGACGCCCTCGCAACCCATCGGCCTGCGCGACTTCGACCCGGCCTGCTTCCGGCGCCTGCTTGACCTTGCCGGCCCCGGCATGGCCGGAACATTGCTGACCCACCTTGTTGCCGATCTGGGCAATTGCCGGACACTGACCCGCGCCGGAGCGGCGGGTCTGGACTGGGATGCCCTGCGCGAGGGGAGCCACGTGCTTATCTCGCTGGCAGGCTCGGTCGGCGCAGTGTCGCTGCAAGCACTGGCCGAGGCACTCAACACTGCGGCGCATCGTCAGGACGTAGCCGCAACGCAGGGGTTGCTTATGCCTTCCCTCTTGGCCGAGCTTGATGCGCTGATTGCGCTGGTCCGCGCGACACCAGCGCCCGAAGGAGACATCTCTTGAAAAACGTCAGCGTCGCCCGTGCGCCGCTCTTGCTGATCGAGGACACGATGTCCTTGCAGATGGTCTATCGTTCGGTCCTGTCCTCTGCGGGGTTCCGGGTTGCGGTCGCGGGCACGGCCGCCGAAGGGCTTGCACATTTCCAGTCGCTGAAACCGGCGGTGGTGCTCTTGGACCTGATCCTGCCGGACCGGGACGGGCTTGACCTGATGCAAGAGCTGCTGGCGCTGCAACCCGAAACCAACATCATCGCGATCACCGCCAACGGCTCCGTCAACCGCGCGGTAGAAGCGATGCGCGCCGGGGCACATGACTTTCTGGTAAAACCGTTCGACGAGAACCGCTTTCTCAGCGCCGTGCAGAATGCCTTGGCCGAGCGCAGCCCGCGCCGGGCAGCCACCCTTGCTTTCGTCCCACCACTTGACCGGCCCGCATTGACCGATACTTCGGGCTTCATCGGATCGTCAGATGCAATGCGCCGCATCCACGACACCATCGCCTCGGTGGCCCGGTCGATGGCCACGGTGTTCATCACCGGCGAAAGCGGCACCGGAAAAGAGCTTTGCGCGCTGGCCGTCCACGCGAATTCCGCCCGCGCGTCTGGCCCCTTCATCGCGCTGAACTGTGGCGCCATTCCGCAGGACCTGCTCGAAAGCGAGGTCTTTGGCCATATGAAGGGCAGCTTCACCGGCGCCATCTCCGACAAGCCGGGCGCGGCCGCCGCAGCGGATGGCGGCACGCTGTTTCTGGACGAAATCTGCGAGATGGCCCCGGCCTTGCAGACCAAGCTGCTGCGGTTCCTCCAGACTTCTACCGTGCAGCCGGTCGGGGCGACCCGGCCGAAGAAGGTCAACGTCCGCATCGTCTGCGCCACCAACCGGGACCCGATGGACGCCGTCCGCCGCGGCCATTTCCGCGAGGATCTTTACTACCGGCTTTTCGTTGTGCCGATCCACATGCCCCCCCTGCGCGACCGGGGCGAGGATATCATCGAGATCGCCGAGGCCGCCCTGATGCGCTTTGCCGAAGAAGAGGGCCGCACCTTCCTCGGACTTGATCCGGCGGTCCGGTCGATGCTGCCGCGCCTGCCCTGGCCCGGAAATGTCCGCCAGCTCTTGAATGTCATCCGCAATGTCGTGGTCCTGAACCCAGGCGGCTGGGTGACGCCCGGCATGTTGCCCTCCGGGCTTGCCGCAGAGCCGATGGAGTCGGCCACCACCCTGGCAGGACCGGCCGTGGCACCCGCCCCGCCGCCGATCGACAGCCTGGTCGGCCTGACCCTGGCCGAGGCCGAACGTCGGCTGATCGAGGCGACCCTGGCCAGTCACGCCGGATCCATTCCCCGCGCTGCGCGGGTTCTCGACGTCTCGCCGTCGACACTTTATCGCAAGATCGAAAGCTGGAAGGCGCAAGCCGGATAAACCGGGATGTCCAAGTCGCATCGGCCCGGCGCAATGGGCTCAGGTGAACTGCTCGCCGATCAGCCGCTCTTCCAGCCCATGTCCGGGGTCGAACAAAAGCCGGTGCTGGATCGATTCCTCTGACCGGACCTCGACACTGACCACGTCGCGCACCGACGACCGGCTGTCAGCATCCGCCATCACCGGGCGCTTCTCGGGTTCCAGCACCTCGAAACGCACAAGTGCCCGGCGCGGCAGCAATGCGCCCCGCCAGCGGCGCGGCCGGAACGCCGACATCGCCGTCAGCGCCAGAACGTCCGACCCGATGGGCAGGATCGGACCGTGTGCCGAATAGTTGTAGGCGGTGGATCCGGCGGGCGTGGCAACCAGCGCCCCGTCACAGACCATCTCGTCCAGCCGTTCCCGACCGTCGATGAACACCCGCAACTTCGCCGCCTGCGGACCCTGCCGCAGCAGCGACACTTCGTTGATCGCCAAAGCCTCGGTCACCTTGCCGCGCGTATTGACCGCCCGCATCGCCAGCGGGTTGATCGCGGTCTCTTCCGCCGCCGCCAGCCGCGCGGGCAGGTCCTCGGCAGCATAGGCGTTCATCAGAAAGCCGATGGTGCCGCAGTTCATGCCATAAACCGGCAGCCGCCGCCCATGCGCCGCATGCAGCGTCTGCAGCATGAACCCGTCGCCCCCCAGCGCCACGATCACTTCGGCATTGCGAAGATCGGCCTGCCCGTAGGCAGCCGTCAATGCCGCATGCGCCGCCACTGCCGCCGGGGCCTTGCTGGCCGTGAACCTGATGCGCACGCCTGTCTTCCCCCGGGCCAATTGTTTGCCGTGACAAGTCTTGGCCTTGGACGGGGGCGAACTCAACCCCCGCCGCCGGGTTTGCGATGCTGGCCCGGATTTCCTTCAGGTAAGAATATTTCGCCCCAAACACCCGACGTGTCGCTTTCTTGCCTTTTCGATCAGAAGCCGGTGCTCTAAATAGCCGTCACATCCATCGCCGAGAGGTCCCCCCGATGAACGCCCCCCACCGCGATACCGGTTTCTTCACCGAAAGCCTTGCCTCTCGCGATCCCGAGCTTTTCGGCTCCATCACGTCCGAGCTTGGCCGCCAGCGCCACGAGATCGAACTGATCGCGTCGGAAAACATCGTCTCCCGCGCCGTGATGGAAGCGCAAGGCTCGGTGATGACCAACAAATACGCCGAGGGATATCCGGGCAAGCGCTACTACGGCGGTTGCCAGTTCGTTGACGTGGCCGAGAACCTGGCCATCGACCGGGCCTGCAAGCTGTTCGGCTGCGGTTTTGCCAACGTCCAGCCGAACTCGGGCTCGCAGGCAAACCAGGGCGTGTTTCAGGCCTTGATCAAACCCGGCGATACCATCCTTGGCATGAGCCTTGATGCCGGTGGTCACCTGACCCACGGCGCTGCCCCGAACCAGTCGGGCAAGTGGTTCCACGCCGTCCAGTATGGCGTACGCAGGCAGGACATGACCCTGGACTATGACCAGGTGCAGGCTCTTGCCACCGAACACCAGCCGAAGATGATCATCGCGGGCGGCTCCGCGATTCCCCGCGTCATCGACTTTGCCCGGATGCGCCAGATCGCTGACAGCGTCGGCGCCTTCCTTCTTGTCGACATGGCCCACTTTGCCGGCCTTGTGGCGGCGGGCCTCTACCCCTCGCCCTTCCCGCATGCCCATGTCGCCACCACGACCACGCACAAGACCCTGCGCGGGCCCCGTGGCGGCATGATCCTGACCAACGACGAAAACATCGCCAAGAAGGTCAACTCGGCCGTCTTCCCGGGCATTCAGGGCGGCCCCCTGATGCACGTGATCGCCGCCAAGGCAGTGGCGTTCGGCGAAGCGCTGCGGCCAGAGTTCAAGACCTATCAGGCGCAGGTGATCAAGAACGCAAGAGCGCTGGCGGATGAGCTGATGAAGGGTGGCCTTGATATCGTCACCGGCGGCACCGACTCGCATCTGATGCTGGTCGACCTGCGCCCCAAGGGCGTAAAGGGCAATGCCACTGAAAAGGCGCTGGGTCGCGCCCACATCACCTGCAACAAGAACGGCATCCCTTTCGACACCGAGAAACCGACCATCACCTCCGGCGTCCGCCTCGGCACCCCCGCCGGCACCACCCGCGGCTTCGGTGAGGCCGAATTCCGCCAGATCGCCCGCTGGATCATCGAGGT
>PNJK01000076.1 GCA_013821825.1 Rhodobacter sp. | reverse complement strand
CTGGAAGGCAAAGTCGCCGATGGCGCCGGGCAGACTGCCCCAGATTGCCACCGCCGCATCATAGGCTCCCTGGAAAATGGCGGCCGTCCGGTCGCCGAAACTGACCACGCCCATGATGGTGCCTTCGAGCGCCGAGAGCCCGGCCGCCTTCAGCCCCTCCCAGCCAGCGGCCATGTTGGCAAAGGCTGCGTCGAGCGCCAGACCGATGCGCGACCAGACCTCCGATGCAAGATCGCCCAGCAGCCGGAATGCCTCGCCGACACCACCCACACGGGTGACAAGTTGCGAGAACTGATAGACCAGTTCCCCCGCGCCAACGATCAGCGCGCCGATGCCCGTGCGGATCAGCGCCCCGCGCAGAAAGACCAGCGCCGTGGCGAGGCCGCGCACCGAAAGGGTGGCAACGGCCAGCCCGGCCACCCACCGACCCGCCATGAAGGCGGCGAAGGTTGCAGCATAGGCCGCGAGGCGTGCGAGGTTATCGAAGACGGCGGTCATCGCGCCGCCGATGGGCCCGGTGCCGCGCGCCATGTCGGCCAGAGCGTTCGCCACCGTTTCCAGCGCCGGGGCGACAGCAGCGGTCAGGCGGTTGGTCAGGCCGAGCCAGATCAGGCTCAGTTTGGCGATGGCATCGCCGGTGCGTTCGATCTGTGCCGCGTCGGCCGCACTCACCGCCACCCCGAAATCCTGCACATCCTGCGCGGCCTCTCGCAAGGTCGCGGCGTCAATGCGCAGGAACGCCAGTGCGGCCCGGTCCCCGAATAGGTCGGACGCCACGGCGGCACGTTCGGCCTCAGGCACATAGCGGGCCAAGGCGTCCTGAATGGCGACGATGCGCTGGTCGAGCGGCAACGCCTGCAACTCTGCGGCTGTCAGGTTCAGCCGCTGCAGCGCGCCTACCGCCGATCCCGAACCGGCCGCCGCCTCCGACAACCGTGTGGTCAGCTTCTTGGTGGCCTGTTCGATCTCGCCCATGGAGACACCGGCCAGTTCCCCAGCCCATGTGAGCACCTGCAGGCTTTCGACGGTGGTCCGGAGCGATGCCGCCATGTCGGCCTGCGCGCCGATCACATCGAGCCCCGAGCGGACCATCGCCACGCCCGCAGCCGCCGCGGCGGCCGTCACCGCTGCCAGCGCAATCCCGGCCTTGCGGGCAAAGTTGCCAAGCCGGGCATTGGCCAGTTCCATCTCGGAAGACAGGCGGCCGAAACCCCGCGTGCCCGCCTCACCGATGCCTTCCAGTTCAGCCCGGACCTGACGGCCGCCTTCCGCGACCAGTCGGACTGAGACACGCTTTTCGGCCATGGGTCAGTATCCTTGATATTCGGGGGCGTTTGTCTTACGTTATCTGCATCGATCAAGGAGCCGTATGATCATGTCCGAGACCGCGACCCTGTCCTCGAAGTTTCAGATCTCGATCCCCAAGGCGATCCGGGCCGCACAGCACTGGGAAGCGGGGCTGACCTTTGCCTTCATCCCCAAGGGCACCGGCGTTCTTCTGGTTCCGGTCCCGAAGCGGGAGGCTCTGAAAGGTCTCGCGCACGGAGCGTCTGCGACGGAGTACCGTGACCGCGCGGACCGGGTCTGATGATCCTCGTCGATACCTCGGCCTGGATCGAATGGCTGATCGGATCCCCAACCGGCGAGAAGCTGGCTGAACATCTGCCCGAAAAGGCCGACTGGCTGGTGCCAACCATGGTGCAACTGGAACTGGCGAAGTGGCTGGCGCGCGAAGTTGGCGAGGACAAGGCGGATCAGGTGATCGCCTTCACGCAGGTTTGTCAGGTCGTGCCGCTCGACACCGAAATCGCGCTTGCGGCAGCCGAGGCCTGCCGGGCCCACAAGCTGGCCACGGCAGATGCCATCGTCTGGGCAACCGCCCGTTCGCGTAGCGCGGCGCTGCTGACATGCGACGCGCATTTCAAAGACCTGCCCGGCGTGACCTTGGTCGAAAAGATCAAGACCTGAACCCTCCCCCGTCGTCTGATGCGATCTGTTCGTTCAACTTACGCACCATCACCGCCTCGATCTCTGGCAGCAGTTCGGCGGCGATCAGCAGATCGATCCCGAGGGCATTTGCCATCGCCAGCGCCGCGCCCATGTCCCAGCCCAGCACCGCGCCGGGGATCACCCGCAGTTGCCCACCAAGGCGGCCAACAAGATCCCAGACATGCCAGCCATCTCCCGTCTGCGGCCGGTTCAATCTTGCAGGGCAGTTGGGGCAGCGCCCTTCACAGGCCGCGCAGTACCGCTCGCCCCCGCCGAAGGACCATTCGGCAAGGGCGCGGAGACGTTTTTTTCCGCGTCCAGGATCAGGCCCTTGGCGACGTATTGGGTCTGGAACGCCTCGAAGACCGGCCAGATTTCCAGCAGTGCGTCGATGCCTTCGGGGGTGACGAGCACGGCATCGCCCGCGTCGTCGCCGACACCCTCCCAATCCAGCACAGCACGGCGGGCGACGGCCTTGGCCATCGCTAGCGCCAGTTCCTCTTGGGTCGCGGTGTCCGGCAGAGCTTCTATTGCCGGGTCGGCGCGGGAAGACACCATCAGCGCGGTTGTCAGTGGTGCTACCCGCAGGCGCAGGCCGGGGGCAAGAGTCAGCCATGAAGGGGATGCAGTCAGGTTCAGTCTGATCATGGTCAATAGCTCACAACGGTGTTGACGAGGACGGCGGTGCACATGCGTGCGGGGCTGACGGCCTTGGCGGCCTGCCAGTCGAAGGTGGCCTGGATGCCCTGCGGACCCGGGATCTCGATCCGGGGACGCGGCAGGTAGACGGCATGGGCGGTGAAGGTGAAGCTGGCATTGGCGCCGAGGTTCCAGGCGAAGACCAACTCGCAAGGCGTGCCGTCGATGGCCTGCGTGATCAGCGTGCTGTCGGCAAAGCGCACCTCCACCCGACCGGTCAGCGCGGCCATGCCGGGGTCTGCCCCCTCGATGCGGCCGTCCGAGCGGATGGTCTCGATCCGATCGAGGCCGTTGGAATAGGTGACCTCGGCCGAGATGACGTTGCCAAGCGGCGAGCCGTTGCGCGTGATCGCCCCATTGAAATGCCCGAAGCGCTGCAGCGCCAGTGCGGTTGGCGTGCCAGCGGCCGTGGTGGCCGCGACGCTTTCGCCTTGCGCCACCAGCCGGGCAGTGGCGGTCAGCAGGCCAGAGCGCGCCATCTGCCAACTGAGCTGATCGCAGACGCAGCCGGTGTACATCGCATAGCGCGGCACCTCGGGCATCGCCGTCTCGATGGCCATGCTTGGCAACGTCCAGTTGCCCGACTGGAACGTATGGGTCTTTGGCGTGGTGCCGGAGGTGACCGGCGCGCCGAAGGCCGCCTTCAGCCACAACCCAAGGTTCTCGACATCGATCGGCACCACCACATCGCCATCGGCGGTGACCGCGTCCTTGATCGGGGCCAAGGGATCGCGCCCCTGGCCCAGCAGTTCCGAGGCGATCAGCGGCTGTTCGGAGCCGAGCGTGGTGCTCGCGAAGGGCACCGTCCGGTAGCCCGTGGCGGGCGCGGTGCCATAGACGGACTCGAACGCAAGCGCCATCTGCGCCCGCGCCCCATGGGCTCGTGCCATCGTGTTCTCCTATCTTGAGTGAGTTCAGCCGAGCGGGTCGGCCGTGGAATAGTGCAGGATGACCGAGATCACCGCCGCCTTCAGGCTGGCGGCACCCTCGACCGGCAGATCGACCGGGCGCGGCGCTTCCGCCTCGACCCAATCACAAAGGCCGCCCAGCGTCCGGTCGGCGGCAATCGTCGCACCGATGCTGGCGCAGAGCGTGTCGAAGGTGGCATCACGGGCGGCACCCTGCACAACCGCCTCGATCTCGGCCCGGTGCTGGTAGTGGTAGCGCAGGGGCGACAGCGTTACCTCGGCCTCCCCCGGCTCGCCGTCACGCAGGATCAGCAGGCCAGCAGCGGGCACGCGCTCGGGCAGCACGTCACCGCGCAGGGCTGTGGCTGACAATGTCGAAAGCCGCGTGTGCAGCGCGGCAAGGATGGTTTCGCGGGGGGTGGGCATTGCCTCATCATTTCTTTATCAACGTGTTAGGGTCCATTCAATGTGGACTAAAGATCGAGGGACTGAGAATGAACGAACAAGAAATTGACCTCTGGAAAAGACTTCAACAAGTCGCAGATGAAAAGCATGATGGGCACTTAACCATCATGAAGTTCACAACTAACTGGCGTATCGCGTTCTTCACGCCGGTAGAGCGCGAGCAAGTCGAAGAAATGGCTGTCGGTGGTTCTTTCGCAGAAGCGGCACTCAAAGCGCTGTCTGATTAGGGCTAACATGCGATAGAGGGGATGATTAGAAAGCCAATGATAGCTTCTTGGCAGCAAGCTATTCATCCCTCAAACCGCTGATCAACCCAGTTCGCCACTATCATCCCCGGTAGACCTTCAGCCGCCCTCTCAGCGTCCCGCGCCAGATTCAGCCGTTTCGGCAGCTTGACCTGCGGCACAAGCAGGAAGATCGGCGCGGTGACGACGCCCCGGCCGGTTTTCGACCGTGACGCCACGGCCCGGCCCTTGGTGTTCAGCCGCCCTTCGGCCACCAGCAGGCTGGGGCCCCGGCGGCGATAGATAAATCGCAAGCGCAAGCCGCTTCGGCGTTCCCATTCGCCGGGGGTGATCCGGCCGCCGCGCGTCGATTTGCCCGCTGTTGGCGTGGGGATCGCCAGCCAGAAGCCGTTCTTCGAGCGGATCAGCGGGCCGGTGTCATGCGCGCCGATGATCACCGGGGCATTCGACCAGACCAGCGCCGCCGCGTTCAGGCTTTCGCCGGACTTCGGAAAGTTGGCGGAGCGGATCGAGTTGGCGAGCCGGGTGCCCAGCCCAGCGCCAGTGATCTGGGTGCGCCAGGCGGATTTCAGGCCGGTGCCAGCCTCGCGCATGGCGGCAGTGACAGCGCGTTCGCCCGCTGCGACCTCGGCCGCCATCAGGGCGACGATGTCGGGATCGATGGCGAGTTTCAGTTTCACGCGGGCCTCAGATCGACAGTCCAGACCAGCCGTTCCCGGTCACGGACGGGCTCGCCTTGAATGAGGAAGGCGTCCCCGCCGATCTCGATCCGGTCGCCGGGGCGCGGGTTCGGCACCTCGGCGACGCGCAGGTCGATCCGCGTTGTTTCCGACCATAGCCGGGCATCGCCAAAGTTTGTCACCTCATCCGGCCGCCGAACAGCTGCGCGCACCAGAACAGGTGCGCCGCCATCGGATGTGTAGATCGCCTCCACGCCGATATTGGGGTCGGCGAAGAGCATCTCGATGGCGGCGGCAAAGGCGTTCATCACGTCCGCCGCGCGGAGCGCAGCACCTGCGGGCGGGTGCAGATCGGCAACGGATTGCTTTCGATCTCGAGCCGCACCCATTCGTCGCGATCCCGGTCGGGGATCATCCGGGCGTAGAGAGGCTGGCCCAGCGTGTTGACCGTCTCGAAGGTGTCGGCGGGGGCGTGGTAGATTTCGAACAACCCGTCGACGGCTTCGGGGTAGAACACCGCCTTGTCTGTCGCGACGCCAAAGCCCGCCCCGCCCCGATAGCGGCGGAAGGTGATGCCGCCGAAGCTGACCTCGTCGGCGATGCGCGACCGCAGATCGGCGGCGGCGGCGGTGTTGAGGTAGGTCTCACGCACCTCCTTGTGGGCCACGAGATCGGCGAAGAAGGCCGAACCGCATTCGGCGCGCAGGGCGATGGCGCCGGTGGCAAGGCCACCCATGGTATCCTCGACACTTTCGATCAGCGCCTGGCAGCGTTTGCGCAAGGCACCCGAGGCGGGAGTGGCGTTGTCGAGATCGAAGTCCACCTCGGTGGCCGGGACGATGCCGAACTCGGTGAAGTAGTTCACCACCGTGGCACCATCGCGCGGGTCTTTGACCAGCCCCTGGATGCCGTTGAACAGGTGATACTCGAAGGTGGTTTCGGCGTCGTTGCGCAGGCGGCCGAGCTTGCGGGCGACTTCGGCCTGCACCTGCTGGGTGGCGGACTCGGTGCCAAAATCGCGGACCTGCTGGATTTCTGAAGCCCAGATCACGTCCTGCTTCTTGAACTGGCGGCAGACGAAGGCGCGCACATCACGACGTTCCGGGGTCTGCTGGTCATAAGCCGAGCCCCGTTCGGAGAACGGGATCAGCGACAGCGTGCCGTCGCGGCTCTCGATGACCACGGTGCGCGAGCGGACACCGCGCGGGCCGAAAAGACCCGACCCTGACAGGGTGGCGGGCTTGTAGGGGATGTTTTCCAGCGCGCGGGTGAGTTCGATGATCGAGAAGGCATCGCCTTCGAAGATGTCCATGGTGGCCATGGGGTGCCTCCTGATTTGGGGATGTGGTTGTCCGGGTCAGCGGACAAGAATGCCGAGAGTCATCAGGGCGGCGTAAGCAGCCGCGATCTGTGGTGTGGTGGGCGTGCCGGGGATGCTGATCTCGTATTGGTTGACGATGGCGGGGCCGCGGATCAGCACGACGGCATTCTTGTCGCCGCCGCTGGCATCGACGCTGTCCCAGAGGATCGCCGCCGCCGTTTGGGTGCCGTTCGAGGCGGCCGGATCGTGGGCGGCGTATTTGCCCGAGGCGGTGATCTTGCCCAGAATGGTGCCGGGTTGCAGGTTGCCCGAGGCCAGAATGACGGTGCCGCGGCAATAGTCGCGCAGAGCTTCCCAGACGAGGAAGCCGCCCGCGTGCGGGGTTTCGGTGAGGATCGGCATGGGTCTATCCTTTCAGACGGAAGGTGCGGGCGATGACATCGCCCCAGGGGCGTGCGCCAGAGGGGCGGCCCGGTTGCGGATGGGCGGCGGAAATGTCGGGTTCCGTCTCAGCGCGGAGGGCCAGGAGGGCAGCGCGGACCTCGTCGAGACCGGCGTCGCGTTCGAGGAACCGGCCCGCCATTTGGGGCTGCCCGGCCAAACGGCAGAGATCGACGACTGCGCGGGCATGGGCGAGGATGTCAGCGCGCATGTTGGCGGCGTCGACAATGGGGACGGCACTGGCGGCATCTGCTGCCAGCGGCGGCGCGCCGGGGTCAGGGGGCGGATCAGGTTCGGCTGCAGGCTGTCCCACATTCTCATGAAGGTCGTTTCCCGCGACACCTTCGGCATCGTCGTCGGACACGGACCCCTCTGGCGCCTCGTCAGTATCTGCTTCCGCAGTGCCCGAGGGTTCATTCTCGGCCCCATCGGCTGCATTCTCCACCAGCACAGGCGGTGCATTCCGAAACCGACCCACATCGAACCGCGCGGCAATACGGACCGGTTCTGCGATGCGGTCGGCAAAACCGAGATCCAGCGCATCCTTGGCATCGAGCCAGGTTTCCGCCGCCATCAAGGGGGCGATTTCCTCCTGCGGGCGTCCGGACTTGGCGGCATAGCCCTGCAGCAGGCTGCCCTTGATCTTGTCCAGCGCCTCGGCCATCGCGCGCATGTCGATGGCGGTGCCCATGACCATCCCTGCGGGGTCATGGATCATCAGGAAGGCGTTCTCCGGCATGACGATCTCGTCGCCCGCCATCGCGATGTAGGAGGCAGCGGAAGCGGCAATGCCGTCGATCCAGACCGTGACCGTGCCGGAATGGCGCTTGATCGCGTTGTAGATCGCCACCGCATCAAAGACCGAACCGCCTGGGCTGTTCAGCCGCAAGGCCAGCGGCGTGGCATCCGGCAGTGCACCCAGTTCCGCCAGAAAACCTTTGGCCGAGACGCCGTACGCCCCGATTTCATCATAGATCATCACCTCCGCGCCAGTGCTTTGGGCGCGGATCGTGTACCAGCTGTTCATTGGCTTACGCCCCCTGTTGTGTGTCGGTTCCGGCCGTATCGGCGGACCCGGTTTCGGACGCGCCGGTTTCCGGCAGGGTTTGCGGTGTCGCCCGCGCCCCCTGCGTCTCACCGGGGCTGGTGCGGTAGTGCAGACCCAGTTCAGCAGCCCGCTTGGCATCCGCCGCATTCTCGCGGTCGATTTCCTCGACGTCGTAGCCGGTGGCCTCGACCACCTTGCGGCGCGAGATGATCCCGGCCTCCATCGCCAGCACCTGCGCCTGGATGTCCTTCAGCGGATCAACCCAATCCCAGCGCGGCGGGATCCAATTCACCGGGCGATAGCGCGCCGGTGATTGAGCGAAGTCGGGCAGTTCCAGTGCGCCTGCCAGCACCGCCGTTTCCAGCCACCGCGCCCAGACGGGGCGGCAAAGCTGATGCGCAATGACCCCGTGCTGCAACTGCTCGACACGGCGGCGGAACTCGACGAGTTCAGCGCGCAGGCTGGAATAGTTTGCCTGCCGCACATCGCCGGTCACCAAATGGTACGGCAGCCCCAGCGAGGCCGAGACCGACAGCAGCGTCCGGTACTGGAACGCCTCATAGCCACCGCCAACGTCTGCGGGGCTGGAGAACTTCACATCCTCGCCGGGCAACAGAACCTGCAGCGTACCGGGTTCCAGACTGACAGTCGCGCCGTTGTCGTCGGTCGCCTCGATCTCGCCCATCAACTGCTCTTCGGGCGCGGTCTTGGTGATGAAGCCCGCGAACATCGCCGCCGTTTTCTTCCGGTCAAGTTCGGCATCGTCGTACTGGTCGAGCAGAAACAGCCGCACCATGGCAGGTGCCACATGCGGCAGGCCCCGGATTTGCCCCGCGTCGATGGGGCGGTAGATGTGCAGGACGTCCCCGGCCGGTACGCGGACCGTTTCCGGCGTGACCAGCCCCTGATCGGTGCTGTCGCCGGGATGGCGGCGGCGGAAGTGGTAGGCGACGCGACGCCCGATGGCATCGAACTCGATGCCGCAGCGGATGCGATTGCCATTGGCCGCGGATTCCGTCTTCTCGAAGGGCAGCATTTCCGATTGCAGCAATTGCAGCTGGATCGGCACCAGCAGTTCATCCTCGGCCCGGCGCGGACGCAACCGCACGAAGCATTCGCCGGCCACGAACATCTCGCGCGCCACCATCGCCTGCAGACCGTAGAAATCGGTCAGCCCGTCCGCATCCGCCTCATCCGTCCAGGCCAGCCACAACCGCTGAACCTGATCCCGCAGGGCCGGATCCTCGATCAGCGACGAAGGCTTGATGCCGTCGCCGACGAGGTTTGAAGCAAAGGCCTCGCAGGCATTGGCGGCATAACCATTGGTCACTACCAACTCGCGCGACCGCGCCAACAGACGCGGCCCACCCGAGGCAATCAGCGAGTTGATGTTTTCCAGCGGCGGCTGCCAGCCCCGCAATCGGCGCTGCGACATCGCCCCTTCAAGCCGCGCGCGCACAGCGACAGGGCCACCAGTTCCCCGGCGGCGAAAGGCATCAAGCCAGCCCATGCGTCACAGTCCCTTGGTGGTGATGACGCGTACCTGCCGGATGATTTTGCGCCCCTCGGCCGTCGCGATCTCGCGGTCCAGCACCTCGATGGCACGGTCGATCTCGGCAAGGCTGCGGTAGTCCACGGTCTTGCCGTCATAGCTGACCCGCGCCACGCCGCTGGAGCGCTGCGCTGATAAGGCATCGCGGCGAGTCTTCAGCTCTGCAGTTGTCGGCATGGGATTTTATCCGTTAGGTTTGGGGTGCCGCCGCAGGAAAACAGCACCAGTCATGAACGAACCAGTCGTCCGCATCCGCATCGAACTTGAAGGGACCGACCCGCAGGTCTGGCGCTCGGTCGACGTGCCTCTGTCTTCCACCCTGACAGCGCTGCACGACATCATTCAGGTCACGATGCGCTGGCAGGGCGCGCATATGTTCGAATTTGTCGTCGGCGACCAAGTCTATGGCGAGCCTTATCCCGACGACAGCGCCTGGGACCGCAAGGTGTTGCAAGCGAAGAGCATCCACCTCAAGACGCTGGTCGAGCGCGGGGTTGATCGCTTTCTTTACGTCTACGATTTCGGCGACAACTGGCGGCATCACATCATCCTGGACAGCGTCCGGCAGGGTGAAGACCACACTGACTACCCGGCCTTCGTCGGCGGAGCCCGCCGCGCACCGCCCGACGATGTCGGCGGCATCAGCGGATTCGAGGCGTTTCTGGAAGCCGTGACCGATCCCCGGCATGAGGATCACGACCAGATGCTCAAATGGAGTGATGGATCCTTCGATCCCGAAGATATCGATGAGCGCGATATCCGCATGATCATCGGAAACTTTGCCGCCCGCCGTCGCGGCCCACTGCTGAGCCATCGTGGCTCGGGCCGTACAAGAGAGCAATGATCGGGTTCGTCTATGTCCTCGGCTGTGATGCCCCGGATGGCTATCGCACCTATGTCGGCTGGACCCTCGATCTCGACCGCCGCCTGGCCCAGCACAATTCGGGCACCGGTGCAAAGTCGACACGCGGCCGAGCTTGGTGCCTGATCTATGCGGAGCGCCTGCCGTCGCGAACGGATGCTATGAGCCGCGAGTGGTATCTGAAGCGCGACCGCCCCTTGCGCCGACAATTGGCCCTGTCGGCGCAAGGCCGTGCTTCTGATCACCGCATGTAATTCGACGCCACAGACCTGCGCCGTGCCGGACTGCGCACCGCACGGATGGATCCTGCGGCGGCTTTTTCGCGACCCTGCTCGGCCCTGCCGTCCCATGCCACCTGCGCCTCCAGATCGGCCCAGCGCGCCTCGGGCCAACGGTCCGCCCCGACGATCCAGGCAGCGGCGCGGGCGTAAACCCGGCAATCCAGCGCCTCATTGCGCTCGCGCAGTTTCTGCCATTCGAGCCGGGCAAAGCCGCGCTTGGTGCGTACGGTGACCAGCTCCTCGGCCACCAGCTGTTTCAGCCATTCGCTGTCCACCCAATCGGGCAGATGCACCGTGCCGGGCGGAAACTGCACCCCCTCGGCCAGTTCCTCCTTGGTTGGGCGTGGCAGGCCAATATGGCGGTAGGTCTCCGCCTTGAAGGTGGAGACCGCCACCGTCCAGAGCCGCGCGCCCCGGCGCAGGCGTTTGCCCGCGTCGGTCACATCGACGTAAGTGGGCCCCGACACCGGGCTCGAACGATTGAACCCTTCGACGCCTTTGACCGGGGCAACCTGCGCCACCCCTTGCCGCCGCGACCAGGCGTAAACGGCCGGAGCCTCATAGCCGGTGTCGACGGCGAGTTTGGCCAGCCGCAGCTGCGCGCCGTTCTGATGGGTCCACGTCCGATCCAGCAGCTTGGTCAGTTCCGCCCACGCGCCCTGATGATCCGGCCCACCCTCGATGACGGTGTGATCGACCAGCCAGCTGGTTCCGCCCCTGCCCCAGGCCCAGACATCGACCTCGATCCGGTCCTTCTGGACGTCGGCCCCCGCAGTCAGGAACAGCCCGCCTGCGGGAACGATGCCCGGCTTCCACGCTTCACGGCGGTCGTAAAGCCGCGACCAGTCCGGTGCCTCCCCGGTTTCCACCCATGTTTCGCCAAGGATGGTATTCTTGAACGCCCGGATCGCCTCATCCGATCCTTGCGCTGCCTCCCATGACCGCACGATCCGCTCCCAACTGAGCCAGCCGATCGGCGAGTAAAGCGCCGAGAGGTGATAGCCGACGGTGCCGGGATCAGCGGCGACAGCGGTTGCGCGCCACTCGCCTGCCTCCAGCATCGCCGTCTTGTGGTGTTCCGCGATGGGGCGTTCGCAGCCCTCGCAGTGGTATTCGGCAGCCTCTGGCCGCGCTTTTTCCCAGCGCAGCCGCTCGAACTTCAGCCACTGAAACTGGTGGCAGTGCGGGCACGGCACGAAGAACCGGCGCTGATCGCTGGCCTCGTATTCGCGCTCGATCCGGCTCAGCCCCCGGATCGTCGGGGTCGAGACCAGAAACACCTTGCGCCGATGCGCGAAGGTCAGCGACCGCGCCTCGGCAAGGCTAACCGGATCGCCCTCCTCATCCGCCGAGGCCGGATAGGCGTCGACCTCATCCAGAAAGATGTAGCGCGCCGGGGTCGAGCGCAGACCGACAGCCGAGTTCGCCCCGGTCATGATCAGGATGCCGCCCGAGAATTCCTTGGACAGCATCGTGTTGCCCGCGTCGCGCGACCGCGCCGGTTTGACCCGTTCACGCAGGGCGGCGCTTTCCTCGATCAGCGGATCGATCCGCTGGCGCGAATTGCGCTTGGCCAGTTCCACGGTCGGCTGCACCGCCAGCATCGGGCCCGGCGCCTGGTGGATGGCAAAACCGATCCAATTGTTCCCGGCTTCGGTCGCGCCAACCTGCGCCGCCTTCATGAACACGACGCGCTGGACGGCAGAGCTGGGTGACAAAGCATCCATGATTTCGCGCATGTAGGGCGTGCGCGACGTGCGGTAGCGTCCCGGTTCGGCGCTGGCGCGCGACCCCAGCATCCGGTGCGCATCGGCCCATTGCGACACCGTCAGATCGGCATCGGGCCGGATGCCCAAGCCCCAGGACCGCAGCAGATCTTCAGCGCCATCGAAGGCCGAAGGTCCGTCCATGCCGTCAGCGAAGGTCGATGCGGACCTCGGCGAGGCTTTCGAGTTGGGCGCGGACATGGGCTTCCAGAACCTTCTGCATCATGGCGGGCTCCAGCACTCCGTGATCCGCGATCATCACCCCCAGTTCCGATGCCATCAGCGCCGCTGCCCGCGCGGGCCAGGTCACCCAGGCATCGCGCTCCTCCCGCGCCAGCCGGAACACCAGCCCCACCGCGCGATTTCGGTCGATCAACTCGCCCTTCAATTGGGCGAGCTTCAGCTTGCGCTCCTGCGCCTTCAGCACCTCGTTGGCGGTCCTGGCCTGCAGGAAGGTCGTGCCACCACCGCTGACCGGGGCGGGCAACCCTTCGTCGCGAAGCGTCTCACCCACGGCCGACAGCGCGGTATCCGGCACAGGCTTCAGCTTCGGCGTGGCTGGCGCGGCCGCGGCCTTCGCGCCACGCTGCTTTGCGGGGTCGGTCATCGCAGCCCGCCGCGCATCCGATGCGATGGCATCAATCGACCCATCGGCGTGCTGGACCAGCCGCCCGGTGTCCTTGGCTTTCTGGATCGCGCCCCGCGACAGGCCGACATGCGCGGCGTACTGCCGCTCGCTCATGCCCTCCATCACGCGCTCCGATTATCATTCAAAACCATAGTCTTATTCAGTTGATAAGCATCCGGACGAGAGCGAACGTTGATCAACCGAAGCGATGCAACTCGATCAAGGAGCCTTCAAAATGACCCACCGCGCCACCGACAACTCCAAAGCCCTGAACGCCTTCCTTGCCGCCAAACACGAGATCGACGGGATGCTCGCGCGGCTGGCAACCCTCAGCGCTGACCATTTCGAGACCAGCCCCGACGAGATCCACTGGGGGCACGTCGGCACCCTGAACGACTACCGCGCCAAACTGCGCGAGATCACCGACAGCGCCTTCAAGGAAGGCGAACACGCCAAGTGACGACACCCCTTCCGGGGCACGCCCGCCGACTGGCGGGCTTGGCCTCGTAGAAGGGCTGCGATTGTCGCGCCCGGATACGGAGACGACGATGACCCAGATCCAGCTGACAGACACCCAATCCATCATCCTTTCAACGGCCTGCGGCCGCGACGACGGGATGGTGTTCCCGATCACGGCCACGCTGAAGGGCGGTGCCGTCGGCAATGTGTGCAAGAGCCTTCTGAAACACGCTCTCCTTGAAGAAGTTGCTGCCACCGACCTGAACACGGTCTGGCGCCACGACGAGGAGCGCGGCTCGATCACCTTGCGCGCCACGCCGCTGGCCTATTCGACGCTTGGGATCACAGACGATCCGGCACCCGCGACCTTGATCCCCAGCGGCACCGAACCGCTGCGCCGCACTGGCACAAAGCAGGACACCCTGATCGCCATGTTGCGCGCACCGGAAGGTGCAACTATCGCCGAGATCGTCGCAGCGACGGGCTGGCTCAGTCATACCGTGAGAGGATCAATGTCCGGGGCGCTGAAGAAGAAGCTCGGCCTCACCATCACCTCGGAAAAGGTGGACGGTCGGGGAAGGGTTTACAAACTTCCGGCTGCGTAGGATCAAACGATACACTAAAGCCCCGCCGCCCCACCCGGGGCGGCGTTTCTTCTTGGAATGACGCTGCGACGTCGGTGCTCGTCTAGACCCTTTGCACCCACGCCCCAATTTGCGCCGCAAGCCATCGTCCCGCCGCCATGCGCTGCTGCACATGCGCGCGGTGCGCTTCGGGCGACAGTGGCCGTTTCCGCCGGTGACGCGAGTTGTTGCAGAACAAGCAGGCGGCAACGATGTTGTCAGCGGTGTTCGCACCACCCTCGGAACGAGGATGGAGGTGCTCGGCCGTGCATCGGAGGGTTTTCCGCAATCCAGCCGACCTGCAGGATATCGGCAGACAAGGATCCAAGTCTTCATCCCACATGGGGAGATCGCAGTAAAAGCAGAGCCCCCCTTGTGCGATCATCTTCTTACGGCGCAGATTCTTCAGTGCTTTCATGGCACGGGTACTCCATTCGACTTCATGAGAAGCGAATGCGCGACGTCCCAAGGGGACGCTCCCCGGCAGGAAGCTTATGCTCGCGCGAGACCCGAGATTTCGTGGTTCCGCAGGCCGGATAGCGAAACCTGATGGATGAACCTTCAGATCTGACCAGCCTCTGGCTTGATCAAGACGACAAGATCATCTTCGCTGGTGCAAGAATAGTAAGCGGAACGTTTTGCGTCAACGCCATCGTTCGAACAGCCGGCGCAGGGCGTAGGACCGCGCTATGCTCACCCC
>PNJK01000075.1 GCA_013821825.1 Rhodobacter sp. | reverse complement strand
CGCGCCCATGTTCTCGAACTTGTCAGCCAGCTCGATTTCCTTGGCGACCGTCACACCGTCCTTGGTGATGCGGGGCGAACCGAAGCTCTTGTCGATCACCACGTTGCGGCCTTTCGGGCCCAGCGTGACTTTGACAGCATCGGCGAGGATGTTCACGCCGCGCAGCATGCGGTCGCGGGCATCGGTGTTGAATTTGACGTCTTTAGCAGCCATCTTTATAGCTCCTTGAATGGGTTACGGGTCAGGACACGCTCAGGCGATGATGCCGAGGATGTCGCTTTCCTTCATGATCAACAGCTCTTCGCCGTTCAGGGTCACTTCCGTGCCCGACCATTTGCCGAACAGGATGCGGTCGCCGGCCTTGACCGACGGAGCGATCAACTCGCCCGAATCCTTGCGGGCGCCTTCGCCCACGGAAACGATCTCACCCTCGGCGGGCTTTTCCTTGGCGGTATCCGGAATGATCAGTCCGCCCTTGGTCTTGTCGTCGCCTTGGATGCGACGGACCAGAACGCGGTCATGCAGCGGTTTGAAAGCCATCTGGGGTACTCCCTTGAGTTTCCAGGTTTGAATTGGATTAGCACTCGTTCGACCTGAGTGCTAACGATGGCTGAAGTAGGCGATGCCCGGCCCCAAGTCAACACCCGGCCAGCCAATGCGTGGCCCCGGCAAGGCCCGAATCCGCATCCATTGGGCGAACACCCGCAAGGGCCAATTCCTCGCACCGTTTCGCATTGCCTTTTGCTGACCCCCGATGCCACCATGCCGTCGACAGCCCTAACGGATATGATGCTCATGCTTCGCATTCCTGCCCGCATCGCGACCCTGTTCTCCGGCCTCTTCCTGATGGCCGCGCCGCTTGCGGCAGAATGCAAGGGCCGGAACCTGTTCGCGGACATGCCTGCCGACCGTCTGGCCCGGATCGAGGCCGCAGTCGATGCCGTGCCCTATCCCAAAGGCAACTACTGGCGGGCAACCCGGGGGGACGAGGTCATTACCCTGATCGGCACCTACCACCTCGACGATCCCCGGCACATGACGACGCTAAAGGTCATCGGCCCCGAAATTGCCGCCGCCACCACCGTTCTGGTCGAGGCCGGGCCGGTCGAGAGAAAGCAACTCCTCGACCTCATCGCCCGCGACCCGTCGAAGATAATGATCGTGGACGGCCCGACGCTGATCGAAACCCTGCCCCCCGACCTCTGGGCCGGCCTCTCCAAGGCGCTGGAGATGCGCGGCGTCCCCGGCCTAATGGCCGCCAAACTCCAGCCCTGGTATGCCATGGTCATGCTTGGGATCCCGCCCTGCGCCGTCGCCCAGATGGCAGACCCGAAGGGCCTTGACGGTCTGGTGATCGACACCGCCGAAGCCGCCGGCGTGCCGGTGCAGGGGCTTGAACCCTTCGACACCGTCTTTTCGATCTTCGGCAGGCTGACCCAGGCCGAGATGGTCTCGATGATCCGCTCCACCCTTGCGATCGAGGATCAGGCCGAGGATTACGCCGCCACCCTTGCCGACAGCTACTTCGCCGGAAAAAGCCGGATGATCTGGGAATTCCTCCGGGCGGTCTCTTACGACATGCCCGGGTTCACGCCCGAACAGGTCGACGCGGAATTCGCCCGGATGGAGGAAGTCCTGATCGCCACCCGCAACCGGTCCTGGGTCCCGGTCCTTCGAAACGCCGCCGCCAAAGGCCCCGTCTTCGCCGCCTTCGGCGCATTGCACCTTTCGGGCGAGGCGGGCGTGCTGAACCTGCTGGCAAGCGAAGGCTATACCTTGACCGAACTGCCGCTGTGATCCTTGCCGGACGCCTTGCCCGGCTGACCATCCTCGACCTCGGCCTGTTCGAGGTGCGGGGCGGCGAGCGTATGATCGGCATCCCCGCCTATCTCATGGAAACCGACCGTGGGGACCGCATCCTCTTCGACACCGGTTTCCCGCCGGCCTATGCCACCGACCCCGGCATCGCCGACCGCGACGGCCTGCCCGCCTTCGGCTGCCTGCTGGACTTCGGCCCGCACCAGACGGCGACCGGCGCACTGGCCGGCCTTGGCCTTTCCCCCGGCGATATCGGCCTGGTGATCCTCAGCCATGGTCACATCGACCATGTCGGCTCGCTGTCCCTCTTTGCCCATGCCCCCATCGTCATGACCCGTGCCGAACGCGCCGACCCCAAGCCGCGCTATTTCGGAACGGCCCGCCCGATCGACTGGCCCGACGCCAGCTATCACCTGATCGACGCCGACACCCCGGTCTGCCACGGCCTGACCCTGATCCCCACCCCCGGCCATACCCCCGGCCATCTGTCGGCCATCCTGGACCTGCCCGAAACCGGCCGGGTCATCCTTGCAGCCGACGCCATCAACCGCGCCTCGGAACCCGCCGAGCAATTCGCCGATGCCGAAGACCCGGTTGCCGCCCGGACCTCGGCCGACCGCCTGCTGGCGCTTCAGGCCAGCGGTGCGATGCTGATCTACGGCCACGATCCGTCACAATGGCCAAGCCTGCCAAAGGCACCCGCTGCGATGGGTTGACCCCATCCTTCACGTCCTCGTGACGTTTGGGCCCGCCACCTGTTGACTTCCCTCTGCCCGCCCCCACTTAGCATCTTGCGGACCGGGCCCCTCTGGCGCTGGCCTTGATGGCTGGCGTGATGTCGGACCGCATCGAGAAATCTGCTCGATGTCGCGCCCGGATCGGACCTTGTTCCAAGGCGCGACCTCTCGATGCGACAAACCGAGAGGGAAAGTGCGATGGAATTCCTGTACTTACTGTTTCTGGGCAAACCCGTCTGGATGTGGCTGACCTTCGTCGGCCTCGTGTTGTTCCTGCTGATCCTGGATCTGGGCGTCCTGAACAAGACCGACCACGAGATCGGCGTAACCGAAAGCCTGAAGCTGTCCGCGTTCTACGTCACACTCGGGGTCGCGTTCTCGGGCTTCGTCTGGTGGCAGATCGACGGCGAGGCGGCCAAATTGTATCTGACCGCCTTCGTGGTGGAAAAGACGCTGGCGCTGGACAACGTCTTCGTCATCGCGCTGATCTTCAGCTATTTCGCCATCCCCCGGCAATATCAGCACCGGGTGCTGTTCTGGGGCATTCTGGGCGTCATCGTGCTGCGCGGCATCATGATCGGTCTGGGGGCGACGCTGGTCGCCCAGTATGGCTGGATCCTCTATGTCTTCGCCGCTTTCCTGATCTTCACCGGCATAAAGATGATGGTGACCGATGACACCCAGATGGACGTGTCAAGAAACCCCGTTCTGCGCTTCATGAAACGGCGGATGAACGTGACCGAAACGCTGGCCGGCAGCGCATTCTTCGTGAAGCAGACCGAACCGAAGACCGGCAGACTGGTCACCTTCGCCACTCCGCTGTTTCTTGCGCTTGTGCTGGTGGAAATCGCCGATCTGGTCTTCGCGGTGGATTCGGTGCCTGCGGTGTTCGCGATCACTACCGATCCCTTCATCGTCTATACCTCCAACATCTTCGCCATCCTGGGACTGAGGGCGCTTTACTTCGCGCTGGCTGCGATCCTGCATCGCTTCCACTACCTCAAGTTCGCGCTGGCTTTCCTGCTGGTGTTCATCGGATCGAAGATCTTTGTCGCAGACCTCTTCGGATGGGAAAAATTCCCCGCCAACTGGTCGCTGGCAATCACCTTCATCATCCTGACGGCTGGCGTGGTCTACTCGCTCTGGAAGACCCGCGGGCCCAGGTTGGCTGCGGTCGATTGACAGCCGGGCCGGGGCATCCCAGGGACGCCCCGGCCCTCTGCCCGGAACGCCCGACCGGTCGGATTTTGGCCCCGCGTGACATCTGCCGCGACGCAGCGTATACCGCCCGACAAATCCAACCCTGAAGGTTTCCGCGCATGACCACGCTTGTCTTTGGCCACAAGTCCCCTGACACTGATTCCACCGGCTCGCCCATCATCTGGGCCTGGTATCTGAACGAAACCGGCACCCCGGCGAAACCGGTCCTCCTGGGCGAACCGAACACCGAAGCCGCTTTCGTGCTGCGCCACTGGGGTCTGGACAAGCCGCAGATCATCTCGGACGTGACGGCCGAAGACAAGGTCGTGATCGTCGACACCAACAACCCGGCCGAACTGCCCCCGTCGATCAACGACGCCAGGATCCAGGGCATCATCGACCATCACCTGCTGGTCGGCGGCATCAGGACCAACACGCCCATCGACATCACCATCCGCCCCCTGGCCTGCACCGCCACCATCATGCATGACCTGATGGGCGACGCCGTGGCCCGCGCCCCGAAACACATCAAGGGCGCGATGCTGTCCTGCATCCTCTCGGACACGCTGGAGTTCCGCTCGCCCACCACGACCCCGCATGACCGCGCCGTTGCCGAAAAGCTGGCCGCCGATCTTGGCGTCTCGATCCCCGATCTGGCCACGAAGATGTTCGAGGCCAAGTCCGACGTCTCCGCCTTCTCGGACGCCGCCCTCCTGCGGATGGATTCCAAGGAATACACCGTCGCCGGCAAGGACCTGCGTGTCTCGGTCCTGGAAACCACCGCGCCGAAAGTGGTGCTGGACCGCAAGGACAGCCTGATGCGCTCGATGGTCGATGTCGCAAAGGAAGACGGCGCCGATCAGGTGCTGCTGTTCGTCGTCGACATCATCAGGGAAGAAGCGACGCTTCTGGTCCCGAACGATCTGGTCAAGCGGATGGCCGAGGCGTCCTTCGGCGTCACCGTCACCGGCGACACCGTAGTCCTGCCCGGCGTCATGAGCCGCAAGAAGCAGATCATCCCGGCGCTGAAACTCTGATTTCCGGCGGTGTTGCGCAACCATCCGTCTCTACGCGCGTAGAGACGGATGGAAGACGCAAGCAAGGCGGCAAGACACACCCGGTCTGACACCGAAAGGGCCTTCTGAATGACCGAAATCATCCGATCGCTGGCCGACCTTTCGGGCCGCTACGACGCCCTTTTCTGTGACCTCTGGGGCTGCCTGCACAACGGCAAGACCGCCTTTCCGGCAGCAGTCGCGGCGCTGCAAGCCTATCGCAAGCAGGGCGGAAAGGTGGTTCTCCTGACCAACTCCCCTCGCCCACAATCCAGTGTTATCAAACAGTTGGATGGCCTTTTCGTCCCGCATGACGCCTGGGACATCGTCGTGACCTCGGGCGATGCGGCTCAGATGGGCATGCTGTCGGGTGCCGTCGGGCGCCGCGTCCACCACATCGGCGCCCCGAAGGATGAGGTTTTCTTCACCGATCTCGCCGATGATCTCGGCGCTTATGCCAGAACCCAGCCCCCCATCGAACGCGTCGCGCTGAGCAAGGCCGAAGGCATCGTCTGCACCGGCCTTTTCGATGATCTGACCGAAACCCCCGAGGACTATCGCGCGGCGCTTCTGATGGGAAAGACACTCGGCTTGCCAATGCTTTGCGCCAACCCGGACATCGTTGTCGACATGGGCGACAAGCGGGTTTACTGCGCCGGGGCGCTGGCCGAAGCCTATGAGGCGATGGGCGGGACTGCGCTTTACTTCGGCAAGCCGCACCCTCCGATCTACGACCTGGCCCGCCGCCGCCTGGGGGAATTGTCCGGGCAGTCCGACCCGCAGATCCTCTGCCTCGGCGACGGGATTGCCACGGATATCCAGGGAGGCATGTCCGAGGGTCTGGACACGCTGTTCATCACCGGCGGACTTGCGGCCGATGAATTCGGGCCGGATGTCGAAAACCCCCGGCCGGACCTGCTGAACGACTGGCTGACGGCCCGGCAACTGTCGCCGACGTTTGCAATGGGGCGGTTGCGTTAGAAACGTCTCGGTAATATTCGTGCAGAAGAAATAACGAAATTGAATTATTATTGCGCAGCCGATTGCGCTGCATTGCGGCACCTGCTAGGCTTCCCGCGTCTCTGGAAGGGAATCGGTAACCATGCTGGACAACATGCCCCGCGGCACGATCTGCATCGAAGACATCGAAATCGGCATGTCCCGGCATCTGACAAAAACCGTAACCGACCGGGATATCGAACTTTTCTCTGAAGTCTCTACGGATCGGAACCCGGTCCACCATGATGACCGTTACGCCCAGGACACCATCTTCGAAGGCCGCATCGCGCATGGCATGCTGACCGCTGGCCTGATCTCGGCGGTGATCGGCGAGCAGCTTCCCGGCCATGGCACCGTCTACCTTGGCCAATCCCTGCGTTTCCTGGCCCCCGTCCGCCCCGGCGACTCCGTCCGGGCCGAGGTGACGGTGACCGGCATCGACCACTCCAAACGCCGGGTGACCCTTGAAACCCTCGCGTCCGTGGGTAAAACCATGGTCCTGAAGGGTGAAGCGCTGGTTCTGGCGCCCAGCCGCAAGTTCGACTGACGGGGCACGCGCCCCAAAAGGGCGGGATGCTGCAGCATTTTCAATGGCATGGGCTTGATCCGTCCACGCGTGGCACCTCGGTTGCCATGGGCAATTTTGATGGAATCCACCGGGGCCATCAGGCGGTGATCGACCTTGCCCGCGGCCACGGCCCCCTGGGAATCGTCACATTCGAGCCGCACCCCCGGCAATTCTTCAACCCCGACGCCCCCCCATTTCGCCTGATGAACGCCGAAGCGCGGGCCAACCGCCTTGCCCGGCTTGGCGTCGACCACCTGTTCCAGCTGCCCTTTGACGCCACCCTCGCCGCCTTGACGCCCGAAGCTTTCGTGCACCAGGTTCTGGCCAACGGGCTTGGCGTGTCCCATGTCGTCGTCGGCGCGGATTTCTGCTTTGGCAAGGGCCGCAGCGGGACTGCGACCGATCTGGCAAGGCTTTGCGGCGAAAGGGATATCCGCACCACGATCTCGCCTCTCATCACGCATGAGACGGCTGAAATTTCTTCAACCAGCATCCGCCATGCCCTGACCGAAGGCCGCCCCCGCGACGCCGCCGCGATGCTGGGCCACTGGCACCGGATCGAGGGCGAGGTGATCCACGGCGATAAGCGCGGGCGCGACCTTGGCTATCCCACCGCCAACATGTCGATGGACGGCCTGCATCTGCCGCGCTTCGGCGTCTACGCCGTGCTGATCGACATCCTGACCGGCCCGCAGAAGGGCAGCCACCACGGCGCCGCCAGCCTTGGCGTGCGGCCGATGTTCGGCGAAAACCGGCCTAACCTTGAAAGCTTCCTCTTTGATTTCAATGGCGATCTTTACGGCCAGCACCTCTCTGTCGCCCTGGTCGATTTCCTGCGACCCGAGATGAAGTTCCACGGACTTCCCGCCCTGATCACCCAGATGAACCAGGACTGCGACCACGCGCGAAGCATTCTGTCCGCCCTGTAAGACGCCACCGTGCCCCCTTCCCTTTTCCGCCGCGCCACAGCACCTTGGCGCCATGGAAAAACTGCGCCCCCGGTTCTGGGAAACCGTCCCGCTGACAAAGATGACTCCCTCGGAATGGGAGGCGCTGTGTGACGGCTGCGGCAAGTGCTGCCTGAACAAGCTCGAGTACGAGGACACCGGCGAGGTCGCCTATACCCGCATCGCCTGCCGCCTTCTTGACGGCGATACCTGCCGCTGCACGGATTACCCGAACCGCAAGGCCCTGGTGCCCGAATGCGTGTTCCTGACACCAAAGTCCCTGCCGAGGATCGCCTATTGGATGCCCGCGACCTGCGCCTACAAGCTTCTGTTCCAGAAGAGGAAACTTCCCGACTGGCACCCTTTGCTGACCGGTGATCCCGACAGCACCCACAAGGCCGGCCAATCGGTGCGCGGGATGACGATTCCCGAGGGCGCGGTGCCCGAGGACGACTGGGAAGACTACCTGATCGAGGAAACCCCCTGATGCGCTTCGCCTCTGACAATGGCTCGGGTGCTGCCCCCGAAGTCATGGCTGCCCTGATCCGCGCCAATGACGGTTATGAACGCTCCTACGGCGCCGATGCCGCGATGGGCCGGGTGACGACGCTGGTCCGCGATCTGTTCCAGGCCCCCGAGGCGGCGGTGCATCTGGTGGCCACCGGCACGGCGGCGAATGCGCTGGCCATTGCCACCCACTGCCCGCCCTGGGGCGCGGCCTTCTGCCACACCCACGCCCATGTCGCCGAAGACGAATGCAACGCGCCCGAGTTCTATTCCGGGGCAAAGCTGGTGCTGGTGCCCGGCGACCATGGCAAGATCACGCAGGAAACGCTTGCGGCCAGCCTTGCCACCACCGGCGAAGGCGGCGTCCACGGCGTCCAGCGCGGCATGCTGACCCTGACCAACGTGACCGAGGCGGGGACCGTCTATACCCCCGCCGAGATCAAGGCCCTGACAGCGCTTGCCAAGGCCTATGACCTGCCCTGCCACCTGGACGGCGCACGTTTTGCGAATTCCCTTGTGGCAACCGGGGTCACGCCGGCCGAGATGACCTGGCAAGCCGGGATCGACGTGTTGTCGCTTGGCGGCACCAAGAACGGCTGCCTTGGGGTCGAGGCCGTGGTTCTTTTCGACCCTGCGAAGGCTTGGGAGTTCGAGCTGCGCCGCAAGCGGGGCGGGCATCTCTTTTCGAAGCACCGCTACCTCTCGGCGCAGATGGAGGCTTACCTGACCGATGGCCTCTGGCTGCGGCTGGCAGCGCAGGCCAACGCCATGGGCCAGCGGCTGGCTTCCGGGCTGGCGACCAAGCCGGGGACAAGCCAGGCACATCCGGTTCAGGCCAACATGCAGTTTCCGCTGTGGCCGGAAGGCACCCATGACCGGCTGGAACGCGCGGGCGCGGTCTATTACCGCCTTCCCGCCCCGCCGGGGCGCGAGGTCGCGCGTCTGGTGACCAGCTGGTCCACCACCGAGGCGGATGTCGACGCCTTTCTTGCCGCAGTCTGACGTGACAACGCTGCGTCTGTAGCCGAAATTTCCGAACTTGGCGGAAGCTTCGGTTTGCAACCGACTGGCTGGATGATAAGCGGGGGCACCGTCACGAATCCGTCATCCGGAGCCGCCATGCCCGCTGTTACCGAACCGAAGCTGATCGCCGGAAACGCCAACCTGTCCCTGGCGAAATCCATTGCCCGGCGGATGTCGATGCACCGCGGGATGAGCGTCAATCTGGTCGATGCGCGGGTGGAACGGTTCAACGATCAGGAGATCTTCGTCGAAGTGTTCGAGAATGTCCGGGGCGAGGACATGTATGTCATCCAGCCGACCTCGAACCCGGCGAACGACAACCTGATGGAGCTTCTGATCATGACCGACGCGCTGCGCCGGTCTTCTGCGTCCCGGATCACCGCCGTGATTCCCTATTTCGGCTATGCCCGCCAGGACCGCCGCGCCAAGGCCCGCACGCCGATCACCGCCAAGCTGGTCGCGAACATGATCGCCGAGGCCGGGGTTGACCGCGTCCTGACGCTGGACCTGCACGCCGCCCAGATCCAGGGATTTTTCGACATTCCGGTGGACAACCTTTACGCCAGCCCGGTCTTCGCGCTGGACATCGAACACCAGTTCCGCGGCCAGATGAACGACTTGATGGTCGTTTCGCCCGACGTGGGCGGCGTGGCCCGGGCGCGCGAACTGGCCAAGCGGATCAACGCTCCGCTCGCCATCGTCGACAAGCGGCGTGAAAAGGCGGGAGAGGTCGCGGAAATGACCGTCATCGGCGACGTCAAGGGTCGCAAATGCATCATCGTGGACGACATCTGCGATACCGCAGGAACCCTGTGCAAAGCGGCCGAGACCCTGATTGAGGCCGGTGCAGTCGAGGTCCACAGCTATATCACCCACGGCGTTCTGTCCGGCCCGGCGGTCGAGCGGGTGACAAACTCGGTGATGAAGTCTCTGGTGATCACCGACAGCATCGAGGCGACCGAGAAGGTCAAGAGCGCGAAAAACATCCGCATCGTGCCCACCGCGCCAATGTTTGCACAGGCCATTCTGAACATCTGGGGCGGCATGTCCGTCTCCAGCCTGTTCGAAACGGATACTCTCGTGCCGATTTACGAGGGGCTTTATCAGCGCAGCTGACGCCGCATTCTTCGCGGTTTTGGTCAGTTTCGGCCGCGTTTCAGCCACAATGGACATACATCAACCGAATTGTCGCTTTCGGTGGGGATAGATGCACAGCGCGGTATCAAGAACGGGCTTTGTCGTCAGGGATTTGCTTCGGCGGCACTTCCTGCTTGCTGCACTGGTAGCGATCTACACTGCGGTTGCAGCATGGTTAAGCCAGCGGTACGGCCTTTCGGTCGAAACCGACAAGGCCGGGGTGCTGGTCATGCACTTCCTGACCAAGGTCCCGCAGATGATCTTCTTCGTGCTGTTCTGGCGGCTTTTGTACCACTCCTATGTCGTGCGGGCCCCTGACCGGATGGCGGCGCTGAAACAGGATGTCAGGGGCTTCCTGTCGGACCGCGAAGGGCTGGTCGGGGGGGCGATTGCGACCCTGCTGATGGCCGTCTCCCTCATGGCTTTCGCACAGTTGAAGTCGCTGATCCCGATCATCCAACCCTTCGCCTGGGATGCCCAGCTCGCCGAACTGGACCGGCTGCTGCACTTCGGTACCGACCCCTATGTTGTCCTCCACGCCATCTTCGGGGGGCCATATTCGCTGTCCTTCTTCAGCGGGATGTACAACGTCTGGCTGTTCGTGGTGTATTTCGCTCTGTTCGGTGCCTGCTTCATGCGGTCTGGCTCGGTGCCGCGCATGCAGTTCCTTATTGCCTTCCTTCTGGTCTGGGCGGTGGGCGGAAACCTTCTGGCGACGGTCTTCTCGTCTGCGGGGCCGCCGTATTTCGCACAGCTTGGGCTTCGCGACACCTTCGCCCCTTTGATGGGGATGCTTGAAGCACACGCCGCGACCGGCGCTCTCAGCGTTGTGGAAACGCAACGGCTGCTGTGGGATTTCTATTCCGCACCGAACAGCATCAACGCCATATCCGCCTTCCCCAGCATGCATGTCGCGTCCTCGGTCCTGATGGCGCTGTTCGGCTTCCACATCTCGCGCTGGCTGGGGATTGCCCTGACAGCCTTCGCGACCAGCATCATGATCGGGTCAGTGCTTCTGGGCTGGCACTATGCCATCGACGGTTACGCCGGCGCACTGATCGCGGTGGCGGGCTGGTGGGTCGCACGCTGGCTGGTGCAACTGCGCTGGGGACCATTTCCGAAGGCCCCCTAGTCGCGGATCAGGTCACGTCCCACGCATCCTCGTCCCGGGTCGGGCCGATGGCCGTGTAGTCCGCCCGGACGCGGGCGATGCGGCTGTCCGACCAGGTACGGAACACGATGTCGAACCCATCCTTCGTGACGTTCTCGGCCGAGATGTCGGCACGTGAATTCACCCTGTGGTCCATGTCCCACATCGAGATTCCGACCATGACAACCGGTGGCTCGGCAAACGGCTCGGCAAATTCCTGTTGCTGGCGGACCTCTCGCGGACCGGATCCGGCCCACATGGTTCCGTCATGCGCAAAATCCGAAAAGATGACGCGCGATCCTTGTTCAATCCCGATAACGCCGGAAAATCGTCTCATGCCAGTCCCCCACCTTACCCAACGTCACTCTGCCTGATTATTGGTCAGAGTTGATATATGAAACGCTTAAGGCCCCGACTTTATCGGGGCCTTTTCAATGCGGCGCGACGTTTGGCCAATGCGGCCAGAGCGATCAGCTGCCAACCGCCCCGCGCAGGGCTGCAAGGTCGGCTGCGGTCTTGTCAGCCGTGTCCTTGTCACTGGTCAGCGCGGCAGCGGCAGTGGCGTCGGCCACCAGTGCCTCAAGCGCGGCGGGGGTCAGTTCGTCCAGCGGCACGGCTTGTTCTGCCAGGACGGAGACTCCCGATGCGCTGATCTCGGCAAAGCCGCCGGTCACGACATAGGCCTTGGCCCCGTCGGTGCCGACAACCCGCAGGATACCGGGCCGCAAGGTGGTGATGGTGGGGGCATGCCCCTCCATCGCCGTCATGTCGCCCATGGCGCCGGGGATCTGCACCTCGGTCGCGGGGAACGAGGCCAGCCGGCGTTCCGGGCTGACCAGATCGAATTGGACGGACCCTGCCATGGTTCCCCCTTAGGCCGCGGCCGCGGCGAGTTTCGCAGCCTTGGCTTTCACTTCCTCGATGTCGCCGACCATGTAGAAGGCCGCCTCCGGCAAGTGGTCGTATTCGCCCGCTACCACCGCCTTGAAGGACGCGATGGTCTTTTCCAGCGGCACCTGCACGCCGGGCGAACCGGTGAAGACCTGCGCCACGTCGAAGGGCTGCGAAAGGAAGCGCTGGATCTTCCGGGCACGCGCCACGGTCAGCTTGTCCTCTTCGCTCAACTCGTCCATGCCAAGGATGGCGATGATGTCCTGCAGCGACTTGTAGCGCTGCAGCATCCCCTGCACCGAACGGGCGACGTCATAGTGTTCCTGCCCAACGACCAGCGGGTCAAGGATACGGCTGGTCGAGTCGAGCGGGTCCACCGCCGGGTAGATGCCGAGTTCGGAAATCGCACGCGACAGAACGGTCGTGGCGTCGAGGTGGGCGAAGGACGTGGCCGGGGCCGGGTCGGTCAGGTCGTCGGCCGGAACATAGATGGCCTGAACCGAGGTGATCGAACCGGCCTTGGTCGAGGTGATGCGTTCCTGCAGGGCACCCATGTCGGTCGCCAGCGTCGGCTGGTAGCCCACGGCCGAAGGAATACGGCCCAGCAGAGCCGACACTTCCGAACCGGCTTGCGTGAAGCGGAAGATGTTGTCCACGAAGAACAGCACGTCCGTCCCCGACTGGTCGCGGAACTGCTCGGCGATGGTCAGGCCGGTCAGCGCCACGCGGGCACGCGCGCCCGGTGGTTCGTTCATCTGGCCATACACAAGCGCCACCTTCGACTTCGACAGATCGTCGATGTTGATGACGCCGGATTCGATGAATTCGTGGTAAAGGTCGTTGCCCTCACGGGTCCGTTCACCCACGCCCGCGAACACCGAATAGCCCGAGTGCACCTTGGCGACGTTGTTGATCAGTTCCTGGATCAGAACCGTCTTGCCCACGCCCGCACCACCGAAAAGCCCGATCTTTCCGCCGCGCGAATAAGGGGCCAGAAGGTCGATCACCTTGATGCCGGTCACCAGGATCAGCGCATCGGTTGCCTGTTCGGCGAAAGACGGCGCGGGCTGGTGGATCGCGCGCTTTTCAGTGTGCGCCACGGGGCCCTTTTCGTCGATCGGCTCGCCGATGACGTTGACGATGCGGCCCAGCGTGCCGTCCCCCACCGGAACCGAGATCGGCAGCCCGAGGTCGGACACCGGGGCTCCGCGGACCAGACCCTCGGTCGCGTCCATGGCGATGCAGCGGACGGTGTTTTCGCCCAGGTGCTGCGCCACTTCAAGAACCAGGCGCTTGCCGTTGTTGGTGGTTTCCAGCGCGTTCAGGATCGCGGGAAGTGCGCCTTCGAACTGCACGTCCACGACGGCGCCGATGACCTGGGTCACCTTGCCGGCCGCGGCAGCTGCTTTCGGTGCTTTTGCCATAGTGTTTCTCCAGTTCGTCAGAGCGCTTCGGCGCCCGAGATGATTTCGATGAGTTCCTTGGTGATCGAGGCTTGACGGCTCCGGTTGTACTGGATCGTCAGCTTGTTGATCATGTCGCCCGCGTTGCGCGTCGCGTTGTCCATGGCGGACATCCGCGCGCCCTGTTCCGAGGCGCCATTTTCCAGGAGAGCGGTGAAGATCTGCGTCGCGACCGAGCGCGGCAGCAGGTCGGCAAGGATCGCCTCTTCCGAGGGTTCGTAGTCGTAAAGCGCCGTCGGCGCCCCGCCTTCGAACTTGGCCGGGATGATCTGCTGCATGGTCGGGATCTGGGCGATGACCGACTGGAAGCGGTTGTAGAAGATCGTCACCACGTCCGCTTCGTCAGCGGCGAACGCCGCCATGGCCTGACGGGCAATACCCTGCGCATTGGCATAGCCCACCCGCTTGACGTCGCTCAGGTCGACATGGCCGACAAAGGCGCGGGACCAGTCACGCTTCAACTGCTCGCGGCCTTTCTTGCCGACAGTCAGGATCTTGACCGTCTTGCCCTGCGCCGACAACTCGGCGGCGCGCAGGCGGGCCAGCTTGACGATCGACGAGTTGAAGCCGCCGCAGAGGCCGCGTTCCGAGGTCATCACCACCAGAAGATGCACCTGGTCCCGGCCGTTGCCGGCCAGAAGCTTCGGCGCGCCTTCGCCGGTGCCGACACCAGACGCAAGCGCGGACATCACCGCCGTCATCCGCTCGGCGAAGGGCCTGGCGGCTACGGCGGCCTCTTGGGCGCGGCGCAGCTTCGCCGCGGCGACCATCTGCATCGCCTTCGTGATCTTGCGCGTGTTCTTGACGCTGCCGATCCGGTTCTTGAGGTCCTTAAGGCTGGGCATATGCCTTCTCCTTCAGGGTGTTCAGGCGAAATCTTTGGCGAAAGCGTCAAGCTCCGCACGGATGGCCTTTTCCAGATCACCGGCGACCTTGCGGTCTTTCTTGGTGATGTCTTCCAGAAGAGCCTTGCCGGCGGTGCGCAGGTGTTTCAGCAGGCCTGCCTCGAAGCGGCTGACGTCCTTGACCCCGATCTTGTCCAGATAGCCGCTGGTGCCTGCATAGATCACACAGACGATCTCGGCGTTGGTCATCGGCGAGTACTGGGCCTGCTTCATCAGCTCGGTCAGACGCGCTCCACGGTTCAAGAGCTGCTGGGTCGAGGCGTCAAGGTCGGAACCGAACTGCGCGAAGGCCGCCATTTCGCGGTACTGCGCCAGTTCCAGCTTGACCTTGCCGGCAACCGACTTCATCGCCGAGGTCTGGGCCGAGGAGCCCACACGAGACACCGACAGACCGGTGTTCACGGCCGGACGGACCCCCTGATAGAACAGCTCGGTCTCAAGGAAGATCTGCCCGTCGGTGATCGAGATCACGTTCGTCGGGATATAGGCCGACACGTCACCTGCCTGGGTTTCGATGATCGGCAGTGCGGTCAGGGAACCAGCGCCGAAGTCGCTGTTCAGCTTGGCCGAACGCTCCAGAAGGCGCGAGTGCAGGTAGAACACGTCGCCCGGATAGGCTTCACGCCCTGGCGGACGGCGCAGGAGAAGCGACATCTGGCGGTAAGCTACGGCCTGCTTCGACAGGTCATCATAGATGATCAGCGCATGGCGGCCGTTGTCGCGGAAGAACTCCGCCATCGCGGTCGCCGAATAGGGCGCCAGGAACTGCATTGGCGCGGGGTCGGATGCGGTCGCGGCCACGACGATCGTGTAGGCCATGGCGCCGGTCTCTTCCAGCTTCTTCACCAGCTGGGCGACGGTCGACCGCTTCTGCCCGATGGCGACATAGATGCAGTAAAGCTTCTTCGATTCGTCCGAACCCGCAGCTTCGTTGTAGGCCTTCTGGTTCAGGATGGTGTCGAGCGCCACGGCAGTCTTGCCGGTCTGGCGGTCGCCGATGATCAGTTCGCGCTGGCCACGCCCGATCGGGATCATCGCGTCGATGGCCTTGAGGCCGGTCGCCATCGGTTCATGCACCGACTTGCGGGGAATGATGCCCGGGGCCTTCACGTCGGCCACGCGGCGCTCGGTCGATTTGATCGGGCCTTTGCCGTCGATCGGGTTGCCAAGGCCGTCAACGACGCGGCCCAGCAGTGCTTCACCGGC
>PNJK01000074.1 GCA_013821825.1 Rhodobacter sp. | reverse complement strand
CCCGAGGCCATCAGCTCGAGGCAAGCCTCCAGCAGGCGCTTTTCGGTGAAGGGGTCGCCGACCTGCACCGTGGGGCGCTTTTCCTCGATCGTGTCGTCGAACTCGGCGGATGCCATCGTGGCGCCGCCGACGCCGTCACGGCCGGTCTTTGCACCAAGATAGACCACCGGCATGCCGACGCCGGAGGCCACCGAATAGAAGATCTTGTCCGCATCCGCCAAACCCGCAGCAAAGGCGTTCACCAGGCAGTTGCCGTTGTAGCTGGCGTGAAACCGCACCTCGCCGCCCACGGTCGGCACTCCAAAGGCATTGCCATAGGAGCCGACGCCCTCGACCACGCCCTTGACCAGATGCGCGGTCTTTGGATGCGACGGCAGCCCGAAGGACAGCGCGTTCAACGCCGCGATCGGCCGCGCGCCCATGGTGAAGACGTCGCGCAGGATGCCGCCAACGCCGGTCGCGGCACCCTGATGCGGCTCGATGTAGGACGGATGGTTGTGGCTCTCCATCTTGAAGATCACCGCCTGCCCGTCGCCGATATCGACCACCCCGGCGTTCTCTCCGGGTCCGCAGATCACTTGCGGTCCGGTGGTCGGAAGCGTGCGCAGCCATTTCTTCGAGGACTTGTAGGAGCAATGTTCGTTCCACATCGCGCTGAAGATCCCCAGCTCGGTGAACGAAGGTTCGCGCCCGATGATCTGCAGCAGCCGCTGATACTCGTCCGGCTTAAGCCCGTGGCTGGCCACCAGCTCTGGCGTGATTGCGGGTTCGGACATCGGCAGGCCTCCACAACGTTTGCCGCCTCATAGGCCATGGGGCCGGGCAGGGGAAGCACCTGCGACCGCTGCCAAACCTTTCTGCAAGACTTTTTTGGGGCCAGAATGACGACGAGACCGGCCGCTGTCTATCGCGCGATCAGCCGCCCCAGCGCCTCGCCAAACGCTGCCGCTTCGCCAGGCGCAAGTTTCGCGCCGACATGGCGCTGGATCGCGGCCCGATAGGCCGGCCACATCCGCGCCAAGAGGTCGTGGCCGGTGTCGGTCAGTGCCACCTCGAATCCCCGCCGGTCGGTACTGCACGGCTGGCGCTGCAGATACCCCGCTGCCACCATCCGGTCCAGAAGGCGCGAGACGTTGAACTGCGCGATCAGCATTCGCTCTTCGATCTCCAGAGGCCGCAGCGCCCGCCCGGCCCGCCGCAGTTCCAGCGCCGCGTCATACCAGCCCAGGGGCGGAAATCCTGCAGCCTTCAGATCGGCCTCCACCGCCCCAAGCACCACCCGCGACGCAATGACCAGCCTGGCCCAGGCCGTCACGGTCGCGTCATCGGGGCCATCATCTTTATGCAGCTGCATTGACTTCTATCGTCCTTCACGCCTAGATACATGCACCTGCATTCACCATAGGACAGACCAAGATGCTCGACAACCCCACCCTCGTCTCTTTCGATCTTTGCCCCTACGTCCAGCGCGCCGCGATCGTTCTGGGCGAGAAGGGCGTGCCCTTTACCCGCCGCGACGTCGACCTGTCCGCCAAACCCGACTGGTTCACCAGGGTCTCACCCCTCGGCAAGGTCCCGCTTCTGGTCGTGGGCGACGATGTGCTGTTCGAAAGCAGCGTAATCGTCGAATATATCGAGGAGGTCACTGATGCCCCCCTGCATCCGTCCGATCCCCTGACCCGCGCCCGCCACCGCGCCTGGATGGAGTTCGGCTCCTCGATCCTCGCCGATATCTGGGTGCTGGAGACCACCAGGGACACCGCCGCGCTGGACCAGAAGATCGCCACCCTCCGCGACAAGTTCCTGCGGCTGGAGGCGGCGCTTTCGGACGGCCCCTGGTTCGCGGGCGCGGAGTTTTCCGTCGTCGATGCCGTCTACGCCCCGGTCTTCCGCTACTTCGATGTTTTCGACCGGATCACCGACCTCGGCATTCTCACCGACCTGCCAAAACTCGCCGCCTGGCGCAACGCCCTTGCGGCAAGGCCCTCGGTGATTGCTGCGGCGCGCGCGGATTACCCGGAACTCCTCCACTCCTTCCTGCGCCGCCACGACGGGGCACTTCTGCGACGGGTAAAAAAAAGGCCGAGCTTTCGCTCGGCCAAGTCCAACAGGGAGGTACGAAGAAACAAGAGCATGCTCATCGTCACTTCATGATTGCACTTAGAGGCGCTTGGTGGCGCAAACAAGTGCAGATTGCCCGCGAATTCAGCATTGCCGATATGCAAATGCCGCATGGCAGCGATGCCGCTTGCCTCAGGCCGCCGCTTCTTCCAGCTGGCGGCGGCGGTAGGCCATGATCTCTTCGGTGACGAAATCGCGGAAGGCCGCCACGCGTTTGGAATGCCGCAATTCTTCCGGGTAGGCAAGGAACACCGGCACTTCGGCGCTTTGCACCTCGGGCAGCACGCGCACCAGATTAGGAAAATCCTCGGTCAGGTAGTCCGGCAGCACGCCCACGCCCAGATGGTTCAAGACCGCCTGCAGCACCCCGAAATAGTTGTTCACCGTCAGGGTCGAGGGAATGTCATGCGCCATAAGCTCCTGCACCAGGATCGCGCCTGCCGCCACTTGCGGGGTTCCGGCATGCTGGCTGATCAGGCGATGCGCGCTCAGATCGTCCATGGTTTCCGGCGTGCCATGCGCGGCCAGATATTCCGGCGTCGCGAAAAGCTGCATCTTGATGTTCATCAACCGCTTGCGGATCAGGTCGGCCTGACTGGGTTCCTTCATCCGGATCGCCACGTCCGCCTCGCGCATCGGCAGATCGAGGACGCGCTCTTCCAGCATCAGGTCGATCTTCAGCGCCGGATACTTCTCGTATAGCCGCGCCAGACGGGGCGCCAGCCACAGCGTGCCGAAGCCGGTGGTCGTGGTGACCCGCAATTCGCCGAACACCTCGTCTTCGCTGTCGCGAATCCGCGCCGCCGTCGCATCCAGCCGCTTGACCATGGCTTGCGTCGCGTCGAACAGGAGTTCGCCCTGCTCGGTCAGGATCAGACCACGGGCGTGCCGGTGAAACAGCGTCACCGCCAGGCTTTCCTCCAGCGCGCGAATCTGGCGGCTGACGGCGGATTGCGACAGGTGCAGCACATCACCCGCATGGGTCAGGCTGCCCTTCTCCGCAACCGCGTGAAAGATCCTCAGCTTGTCCCAATCCATCCGTTACCTCCAGGTCTCCGCGCGGCACCCTATCATGACAGCCCCCAGATAAGGAAATCCGAACACAAGTAAACTGTCTGATCCCTAACCGGCGCCCTGCCGCTTGGCTCTTTCGCAGGCAGACGCTCCGCCCTATGATCCCGAAGGCAGCAAGTCGCGGGCAGACAACCCGCGTTTGAAAGGGGCAGGCATGGCGGTTGGCATCTTCGATTCGGGCCTTGGCGGGCTGACTGTCCTTGATGCAGTGACAAAGCGCCTTCCCGATGTCCCTTTTGTCTATTTTGGCGACAATGCCCATGCCCCCTACGGCGTCCGCACGGCCGACGACATCTTCAACCTCACCTGTGCCGCAGTCGAGCGGCTGTGGGAGGAAGGCTGCGATCTGGTGATCCTGGCCTGCAACACCGCCTCGGCCGCCGCGCTGAAGCGGATGCAGGAAACCTGGGTTCCGGCCGACAAGCGCGTCCTGGGCGTCTTCGTCCCCCTGATCGAGGCCTTGACCGAACGCCAGTGGGGCGACAATTCCCCGCCGCGCGAGGTTGCTGTCAAGCACGTCGCCCTTTTCGCCACCCCCGCCACCGTCGCCTCCCGCGCGTTTCAGCGCGAACTGGCGTTCCGCGCGATCGGCGTGGATGTCGAGGCGCAGCCCTGCGGCGGCGTGGTCGATGCCATCGAACAGGGCGACGATATCCTCGCCGAGGCACTTGTCCGCAGCCATGTCGAGGCGTTGAAACGCCGGATGCCGCACCCCGAGGCTGCCGTCCTTGGTTGCACGCATTACCCGTTGATGGAAAAGGTGTTTCAGGACGCACTCGGGGCCGAGGTCAAAGTCTACTCCCAGGCCAATCTGGTGGCTGAATCGCTTGGCGACTATTTGCAGCGGCGCCCGGAATTTCGCGGTACCGGCACCCGGTCGATGTTCCTGACCACCGGCGATCCGGCCAGTGTCTCGAACAAGGCCACGCAGATCCTGCGCCGCAAGATCACGTTTCAGGCGGCCTGAGCCGGGCCTCACCCCCGCATCGCGCCGAACGCAAAGCGATAGGCCAGCGCCACGCCGCTCGCGCCGCCGTCTCGATCAGCGCCGCGATCCCGGCGGGTCGGTTGGCGTCATGGTTGTCCGGGGGGATGTCTTTTTGTCGTGGCGGCCTTCGTGATGCTTGGGCCGGCTTCCCTGTCCCTTGCGTTTCACAAAGCGAGGAGACATGCCCTGCGGCCTGTCCCCCGATCCTTGCCAGTTCGTGAAAGCCCGGGTCAAAGCGTTGATCTCTGGGCACGATTCGGATGTGCCCCCCGGGACATCAGTCCTTCACGCGACCCACGTAGGAATTGTCCTCGGTGTTGATCTCGATTTTGGTCCCGGCGCCGATGTGTGGCGGGACCATGACTCTGAGGCCATTCGAGCAGATCGCGGGCTTGTAGGACGATGAGGCCGTCTGCCCCTTTACCACCGGCTCCGTCTCGGTGATCTCGACGATCACCCGTTGCGGGAATTCGATCGCGATCGCGGCGCCCTCGAAGGTCTTGAGGTAGACCTTCATCCCGTCGGTCAGGAACACCTTGCCGTCGCCCACCACGTCGGGATGGACAGTGATCTGCTCATAGCTGACCGGCTCCATGAAGTGGAAGCCTTCGCCATCCTCGTAAAGGTAGTCATACTCGCGTTCGTCCACCGTGGCCTTCTCGACCATCTCGGTCGTGCGCCAGCGCTCGGCTACCTTCACCCCGTCGGAAATCCGGCGCATGTCCACAGAGGTCGTCGGCGTCCCCTTGCCGGGATGGAAATTCTCGGACTTCAGAACGACGTAAAGCTTGCCGTCCATCTCGACGACGTTGCCCTTGCGGAGCGAGGAGGCGATGACTCTCAAAAGCGCGGTCCTTGTGATTGGCTGGCCGGTCCCGTAAACCGGCGTCGCCGCGCGGACTAGCGCATCCCGACCGGAATTTCCAGATGAATCCAGACCAGCCCTGGTGGACGCCCGGCGTCCACGCCGACCGCCGCCCGCTCTTGCTGACCCGCAACCGCATTCAGGCGGGCATCCGAGGCTGGCTCGCGGCCGAAGGATTCATCGAGGTTGACCCCGCCGCGCTGGCCAGTTCTCCCGGGAACGAGGCGCATCTGCATGGCTTCCGGACCGAGGCCATCGGGAACGACGGCGTCGGCAGACCGATGTACCTGCACACCTCGCCCGAATTCGCGATGAAAAAGCTGCTGGCGGCGGGCGAGACCCGGATCCACGCGTTTTCGCGTGTCTGGCGAAACCGGGAGCGGGGGGCGCTGCATTCGCCGGAATTCATGATGCTGGAATGGTACCGGGTGGGCGAAGGCTATGACCGGCTGATGCAGGACACCGTGATGTTCCTGCGCCTTGCCGCCGAAGCTGCGGGCGCGTCGACCCTTCGCTTCCGTGACCGCAGCTGTGACCCCTTCGCCGAGCCCCAGCGCCTTTCGGTGGCGGAGGCCTTCGCAACCCACGCCGGGGTGGACCTGCTGGCCTCGATCTACCCCGACGGCACGACTTCTGCCGAACGGCTGGCGGCGGAACTGGACAGGATCGGTCTGCGCCGCGCGGTGGATGACACCTGGTCCGACATGCTGAGCCGGGTCCTTTCGGAAAAGGTCGAGCCGCATCTCGGGCAGGGGCGGATCACCATCCTTGACCATTACCCCGCCGCAGAAGCAGCGCTTGCGCGCAAGGTGCCGGGCGATCCCCGCATTGCCGAGCGGTTCGAAGTCTATGCCTGCGGGGTCGAACTGGCCAACGGATTTGGCGAATTGACCGACCCGGACGAACAGCGGCGGCGGTTCGGGCTGGAGATGGATGAAAAGGCGCGGGTCTACGGGGAGAGGTATCCCTTGGATGAGGACTTCCTCGCGGCCCTGAGGATCATGCCCCCGGCCGCCGGGATTGCCTTGGGGTTCGACCGGGTCGTCATGCTGGCTACCGGCGCGCCGCGGATCGACGATGTGGTCTGGACCCCGGTTCCCTGAGGCGTCACCCTTGCAATACCGGCTCCCACGGCGCAAAGAGGGCCCCACATTTTCCGACTTGGGAGAGGGACCATGACCCACCGCATCGCCATCCTCGGGGCCTCCGGTTATACCGGAGCGGAACTGGTGCGTCTGATCGCGACGCATCCGGCGATGCAGATCGTGGCGCTTTCGGCAGATCGCAAGGCCGGCATGGCAATGGCAGAGGTGTTCCCGTTCCTGCGCCATCTGGACCTGCCGATGCTCACCAAGATCGACGAGATCGATTTTTCCAATATTGACTTGTGCTTCTGCGCACTTCCTCATGCGACGACGCAAGAGGTGATCGCCAAGTTGCCGCGCGATCTGAAGATCGTGGACCTGAGCGCGGATTTCCGGCTGCGGGATGTGGCGGAGTATCAGAAATGGTATGGCCAGCCGCACGTGGCCCCCGATCTGCAGAAGGAAGCCGTCTACGGGCTGACCGAATTCTACCGCGACGAGATCAGGAAGGGGCGGCTCATCGCTGGCACCGGCTGCAATGCGGCGACGGGGCAGTTCGCGCTGCGGCCACTGATCGCCGCAGGCTGTATCGATCTTGACGATATCCTGATCGACCTGAAAGCCGGGGTTTCTGGCGCCGGTCGCAGCTTGAAGGAAAACCTGCTGCACGCGGAATTGTCCGGGGGCACCCACACCTATTCCGCGGGCGGCAAACACCGGCATCTGGGCGAGTTCGATCAGGAATTCTCCAAGATTGCCGGTCGTCCGGTGCAGGTGCAGTTCACGCCGCATCTTCTGCCGATGAACCGGGGGGTCCTGGCCACTGTATACGTCAGGGGCAACGCAAGGATCGTTCATCAGACCCTGGAAAACGCATATGAAAATGAACCGTTCCTCAAGGTTCTTCCCTTTGGTGCGCTGCCTTCCACGCGTGACATCGCGGGCAGCAACTTCTGCCATCTGGGGGTGATCGGTGACCGCATCGCCGGGCGCGCAGTGGTGGTGGCGGTGCTGGACAACCTGACCAAGGGATCAAGCGGCCAGGCGATCCAGAACGCGAACCTGATGCTGGGGCTGGACGAGACTGCCGGATTGATGCTGGCCCCGATCTTCCCTTAGCGCAGTGCCGATGGCGGAGCTTGCGGCAATCAGTGGATCTTGACCAGCGTCAAGGCATCCCCACTTTAGGCATGGCACAAGCCCGACAGGCTGAAGGACGCGAAGAATGAGTGGCAAGCAGGAATTCCGGGGGCTGAAAGGCCTGAAGAAGCAGCGGCGCATCCAGATCGTCGCTCTGGCGGCGGTGGCTTTGGTCGGGGCGACAGCGCTTGTCGGCTATGCGATGCGCGACGGCATCAACTTCTTCCGCAGCCCCAGTCAGGTTGTTTCGGAACCACCGGCGCCGGGCGAGACCTTCCGGATCGGCGGCCTGGTCGTCGAAGGCTCGATCACGCGCGGCGAGGGCACCGAGGTTGCCTTTGCGGTGACCGACACCAATGCGACGGTGCCGGTCCGCTATACCGGCGTGCTGCCAGACCTGTTTTCCGAAGGGCAGGGGATGGTGGCGCTTGGCCGGATGGAGGGCGAGACCTTCGTGGCGACCGAAGTGCTGGCCAAGCATGACGAGACCTACATGCCGAAGGAAGTTGTCGACGCGCTGAAAGCGCAGGGCGTGTATCAGGACCCGGACAGCTAGGGCGCGCGCTGTGGCAGGCGGGCGTTAAGCCTCTGGCGGCAGGGTTGTCGGGTCAAGCCCGGGGGTGCCCATGCCGAATGTCCGCAAAATTGCTGAAGAGATCGTAGCCCGCGAAGGCGGTTTTGTGAATGACCCGGATGATCCGGGGGGGGCCACCAATTACGGCGTGACCATCAACACGCTGCGCCGTCTGGGCATCGACGCGAACCGCGACACACGGATCGATGTGCGGGATGTCAAGGCGCTGACCCGTGCGCAGGCGGTTGAGATCTATCTCGAGCATTATTTTACCCGCCCCGGCATCGCGGCCCTGCCGGAGCCGCTTCAGGCCTCGGTCTTCGACATGTATGTGAACGCGGGCGCCAATGCGGTAAAGATCCTGCAGCGGCTGTTGACCGACATGGGCTATCCCAGCGACCCGGACGGCGAGATCGGACCGCAGACGATCCGCGCAGCCGCCATGGCGTATGAGGCGGCGCCACAGCATCTTGTCGATGCCTACGGGATTGCGCGGCGGAACTATTATTACGCTCTTGCCGATGCCCGCCCTTCAAGCCGCAAGTTCGCGCGGTCGAAGTCCGGCGGCAAGGGCGGCTGGATCAAGCGGGCCGAGGAATTCATCGCGCCGCGCTATCGCCTCACGGATGCCCAGCATGCGGCGCGGGTGGCGGCATGGGAGTGATCGGCAAACTGCTCGGCAGCCCCGGCGCGGTGACGGCGCTGGGGGATGCGGCGAAGGGTGTGGCCGAGGTGTTCCTGCCCTCGGCAACCCGGAAGATGGAACTGTCGGCCGAAGCGCAGACGGCGGCGCTGCGGCAGTTGGGCGAGGAGTATCAGAATCCCGGCCTGTCATGGTTTGACCGGCTGGTGAACGGGCTGAACCGCCTGCCACGCCCGCTGCTGGCCTTTGGCACGCTTGGGTTGTTCACTTATGCGATGGTCGATCCAGAAGCGTTTGCGCGGCGGATGGTCGGCCTGAACGCGGTGCCGGAACCGCTGTGGTGGCTGTTGGGCGCCATCGTCGCCTTCTACTTCGGCGCGCGAGAGACCTATTATTTCCGCAACCGGGCCGTGACCTCGCCCTTCGCGGGCAGCGCGCCGCAGGAAGAGAACGCGGCGCTGAACGACTGGCGGCAGACCTGAGCGATCCTTGACCTCTCGGCGGGCCTCTGGCATGGCCTTGTCGGTCAGAGGATGTGATCAAATGAACCTGTTTGCCGATATCCGTGCGCTTGTGGTGGCCGAGCTGGAGGCTCTGGCAGCCGACGGCGTGCTGCCCGCCGGACTGGACCTTGCCGCCGTGGCGGTCGAACCGCCGCGCGATGCGGGCCACGGCGACATGGCGACCAATGCGGCGATGGTTCTGGCGAAACCGGCCGGCATGCCGCCCCGTGCCATTGCCGACGCGCTGGCTGGAAAGCTGATGGAGGACCCGCGCATAGCCGGGGCCGACGTGGCGGGGCCGGGGTTCCTGAACCTCCGTCTCGTGCCAGAGGCCTGGCAAGGGCTGGTCCGCGCGGTGCTGACCCAGGGCGGGACCTATGGCAGGTCGGACCTTGGCGCCGGGCGCAAGGTCAATGTCGAGTTTGTCAGCGCCAACCCCACGGGACCCATGCATGTGGGCCATGTGCGCGGCGCGGTGGTCGGCGACGCGCTGGCGCGGCTTCTGGCCTATGCCGGCTGGAGCGTGACGCGGGAATACTACATCAACGACGGCGGCGCGCAGGTCGATGTGCTGGCGCGCAGCGCCTATGAGCGCTACCGCGAGGCCAACGGCCTTGAACCGGAAATCCGCGAGGGCCTTTATCCCGGCGACTATCTGATCCCGGTGGGCGAGGCGCTGAAGGCCAAGTATGGCGACAGCCTGCTCGACAAGGGCGAGGAGTTCTGGTTGGCCGATGTCCGCGACTTCGCCATCGAGATGATGTTGGCGATGATCCGGGGCGATCTTGCAGCGCTTGGCGTGCAGATGGACGTCTATTCCAGCGAACGCGCGCTGTATGGCACCGGCAAGATCGAGGCGGCGATCGACACGTTGCGCGGTATGGGGCTGATCTATGAAGGCGTGCTGGAGCCGCCGAAAGGCAAGGAGCCCGAGGATTGGGAGCCTCGTGTCCAGACCCTGTTCCGCAGCACGGCGCATGGTGACGACGTGGACCGCCCGGTGCAGAAATCAGACGGCAGCTGGACCTATTTCGCCCCCGACATCGCCTATCATTACGACAAGGTCCAGCGCGGCTTTGACGAGCTGATCGACATCTTCGGCGCCGACCATGGCGGCTATGTCAAGCGGATGAAGGCCGCGGTCAGTGCGCTGTCCAACGGCAGGGTTCCGCTGGACATCAAGCTGATCCAGCTGGTCAAGCTCTGGAAGAACGGCGAGCCGTTCAAGATGTCGAAGCGCGCCGGAACCTTTGTCACCCTGCGTGATGTGGTCGAGGAAGTGGGGGCCGATGTCACCCGCTTCATGATGCTGACGCGCAAGAACGATGTGGCGCTGGACTTCGACTTTGACAAGGTGATGGAGCAGTCGAAGGACAACCCGGTTTTCTATGTCCAGTATGCCAACGCCCGCGTGAACTCGATCCTGCGGAAGGCGCGCGATGCGGGGCTGGCGGTTGACGACACCACGCTTGCCGCCGCGTATCTGACCCATCTGGGACATCAGGCCGAGCTTGAACTGATCCGCAAGCTGGCCGAATGGCCGCGTCTGGTGGAAATCGCCGCGCGCGGGAACGAACCGCACCGGGTAGCCTTCTACCTTTACGAACTCGCGTCCGACTTCCACGGCTTGTGGAATCGCGGCAATGACGACGCCTCGCTGCGGTTCCTGCAGGAGAATACGGCAGTTTCGATGGCGAAAATCGCCCTTGTGCGGGCCGTGGGCGTTGTCATTTGCGCAGGCCTTGGTATCCTTGGCGTCACTCCGGTCGAGGAAATGCGCTGATCGACAAGCGCCCCGCTGGACGACAGGCGTGAATGCAGGGGCGGACCAACCGGCCCGCAGGCAGGGGCAGCAGATGGCAGACGCGGACTTTGACCACATCGGCGGCTACCGCGAAGCGCGGCAGGGGACTGCGATGCCGCGTGCCGCGCGCTTGCAACGCTGGGTCAGTCTGGCCGGCGCGGTCACCTCGCTGGCGCTGGTAGTCGGGTTTGGCATTTGGGGATACCGGCTGGCGGTGCGCGATGTAAGCGGGGTGCCGGTGGTGCGGGCACTGGACGGGCCGATGCGGATTGCGCCAGCCGATCCGGGCGGCGAGATCACCAATAACCTGGGCCTTGCGGTCAATGACGTGCCCGAGGCTGGCGTTGCAGCACCTTTGCCGGATCAGCTGATCCTGGCACCGCGCCCCGTCGAGCTTGCGCCGGAAGATGCCGCGGGTCTTGCGACCCAGCCGATGCCCGGCCTTGCCGATGTCTCGGCATCCCTGGCGGCGCCGGGCACGCTTGATCCGGCTGCCGCCGATCTGGCACTTGCCGCAGCACCGCCAACGGAAAGCGCCGACCCGATCGAAGTCGCCGTGGACGCCGCTCTCGCCGAGGCTCTGGGGCTGGAGTCCGAGGTGCCGGTTGACCTCCCGCCGCCGGGGCTGATGACCGCCACTCCGGACCCCGCACCCGAGGGGGCGATCACCCTGTCGCCCCGGCCAGAGCCGCGCCCCGCCCTGGAGGGTGGTGCCGCCCCGGCAGCGGCGGTTGTACAGCCCGCCGCGAACGAGATCGACCCCGCGACCATTCCCGTCGGCACCCGGCTGGTTCAGTTCGGTGCCTTTGACAGCGCGGATGAGGCGCGGGCCGAATGGGCGCGATTGCAGGGCCGCTTCGGCGATCTGATGGCAGGCAAGAACATGGTGGTGCAGCCGGCTGAAAGCGGCGGGCGCACATTCTGGCGCCTGCGTGGTCAAGGGTTCGAGGACGAGGCGGATGCCCGGCGGTTCTGTTCCGCCTTCGTGGCACAGAACGCAACCTGCATCCCGGTGCCGCAACGATGACCACCGGCAGCGGGGCCACGATCTTCGGCTGCGCCGGGTCCGGACTGCTGGCCGAAGAACGCGCCTTCTTCCGCGAGGCCGACCCTTTCGGCTTCATCCTCTTTGCCCGCAACGTCGAGACCCCTGACCAGCTGCGCCGCCTGACCGCCGATCTGCGGGACGCTGTCGGTCGCGACGCCCCGATCCTGATTGATCAGGAAGGCGGTCGCGTCCAGCGTCTGCGCGCGCCCCATTGGCAGGAATGGCGGCCTCCGCTGGACACCGTGGCGCGGGCGGGCAGCCCGAAGGCCGCCGCACGCGAGATGCGGCTACGCGCCCAGGTGATCGCGGCCGAACTGGCAGCGGTCGGGATTGACGCCAACTGCGCGCCGGTGGCCGATGTCGCGTTTCCCGATACCCACCCCGTCCTGCGCAACCGCTGCTACGGCTCGGATCCCGCCACCGTCACCACCATCGCCCGCGCCGTCGCCGATGGGCTTTTGGCCGGGGGCGTTCTGCCGGTGATCAAGCATATGCCGGGGCACGGGCGGTCGCATCTGGACACCCATCTGGACCTGCCGACCGTCACCGCCAGCCTTGAAGACCTGCGCGCCGTCGATTTCGCGCCGTTCCGGGCCTTGAACGATCTGCCGATGGCAATGACCGCGCATCTGGTCTTTGCCGCGCTCGATCCCGGCCGGCCCGCCACCCAGTCTCCGACGATGATCCGCCTGATCCGCGACGAGATCGGCTTTCGGGGTCTGCTGATGACCGACGATCTGAACATGGAGGCGCTGTCAGGCACCCTTGCCGACCGCACCGCGCGATCAATGGCGGCGGGCGTTGATATCGCCTTGCACTGCAAAGGCGATCTCGGCGAGATGCAGGCGGTTGCCGGGGCGGCGGGGCGGATGACGGATGCTGCTCAGGCCCGGGGCAGGGCGGCGCTTGCTCTGCGCCGGCCAGTGGCCGCAGACATCCCCGCCCTGATGGCGGAGCTGGCGGATGGCTGACGACACCTGGGACCAGCCCGAACGCATCGCCCCGGAGGACCGTCTGGCCGCTGAAGCCCTGATCGTCGATGTCGACGGGTTCGAGGGGCCGCTGGATCTGCTGCTGACCCTGTCGCGCACGCAGAAGGTGGACCTGCGCAAGATCTCGGTCCTGAAGCTGGCCGAGCAGTATCTGGGCTTTGTCGAACAGGCCCGGACCCTGCGGATTGAACTCGCCGCCGACTATCTGGTGATGGCGGCCTGGCTGGCCTTCCTGAAATCGCGCCTCCTCCTGCCGCCCGAGCCCGGCGATGCCGGACCAAGCGCCGAGGATCTGGCGACCCACCTGGCATTCCAGCTGGAACGCCTGCAAGCGATGCGCGACGCCGCCGCCCGGCTGATGGGACGCGACCAGCTTGGCCGCGATTTCTTTGCGCGCGGCGTGCCCGAGGACGTGACCCATCACCGCGTCGTGACCTATACCGCCACGCTCCTCGACCTGATGCGCGCCTATGCCCGCATCCGCACCCGCGACGATTTCCGCCCCTTCGTGATGGACCGCGAACAGGTCTTCACCATGGAACAGGCGCTGGACCGGCTGCGCGGCCTGATCGGCTATGCCGGGGACTGGGCCGAGTTGACCAGCTTCCTGCCCGAGGGCTGGAACGGCACCCCGATGGCGCGCCGGTCGGCCACGGCAGCGCATTTCGCGGCGGTGCTGGAGCTGGTGAAGTCGGGTCAGATCACCCTGCGGCAGGGCGACACCTTCGCCCCGATACAGCTGCGCCGGAGGGACAGCTGATGGACACCGAAGAACAAAGCCTGTTCGACGCTCCCCCGATGGGCGAGCAGGAACGGATGGTGGAGGCCATTCTCTTCGCCATGTCCGAACCGGTGACCCTGGCCGAACTGGCAGCGCGCCTGCCGCACGGGTCCGACCCGGCCGAGGCGCTGGCGCATCTGCGCCGCCGCTATGAGGGGCGGGGGGTGAACCTGGTCAAGGTCGGCGACGCCTATGCCTTCCGCACCGCGCCCGACCTTGGCCACCTGATGCGCCGCGAAACGGTCGAGACGCGGAAGCTCTCGCGCGCCGCGATCGAGACGCTGGCGATCGTGGCCTATCACCAGCCGGTGACCCGGGCCGAAATCGAGGAGATCCGAGGTGTGGCGGTCAGCCGGGGCACCGTCGACCAGCTTCTGGAACTGGACTGGATCCGCCTCGGCCGCCGCCGCATGACCCCGGGCCGCCCGGTGACCTTCGTGGTGACCGAAACCTTCCTCGATCACTTCGGCCTTGAATCGGCCCGCGACCTGCCGGGCCTGAAGGAATTGCGCGCCGCCGGGCTGCTGGACAATCGCCCGGCGCCGGGGCAGCTTACCGCCTCTGACGAAGAAGAAGACGGGACCGTCGGTCAGACCGAGCTTTTCGAGGATTGAGAGGGCTGCACCATGGACTTGAACCGGCTTATTGGCATGCTGACCAGGATCTTCGTCCGTTCGGCGGTGAATACCGGGATCGACTATGCCGCTCGCAAGGGCAAGCCCGAGGACGAGATGTCGCCCGAAGAACGCAAGCAGGCCCAATCCGCCAAGGCAATGGCCGACAAGGCCAGAAAGGCCGCGCGGCTGGGGCGGCGGTTCCTGCGCTGACCGGGTTTAGCTTGCCCGCTGGTCAGTCGATGCGGAACTGCTTGGCCAGCTTCAGCCCCTGACCCTGATAATTCGAGGCGATCCCGACCCCATAAAGTGTCTCGGGCCGCGCGCTCATCCTTTCGTAGACCAATCGGCCCACGACCTGCCCGTGCTCCAGAACGAACGGCGCCTCGTGGCAGCGCACCTCCAGCACCCCGCGCGAGCCGGTGCCTCCGGCCGCGGCATGGCCAAAGCCGGGATCGAAGAACCCCGCGTAGTGCACCCGGAATTCGCCCACCATCGCCAGATAGGGCGCCATCTCGGCGGCATAGTCGGGGGGGATCGTCACCGCCTCGCGGCTGACCAGGATATAGAAAGCGCCGGGGTCGAGGATGATGCGGCCGTCGCGGCTGTGCAGTTCTTCCCAGAAGTCGGAGGCCGGGTAGTACCCGATCCGGTCAAGGTCCACGACCCCGGCATGCGGCTTGGCGCGGTAGCCGACCAGCGTGCCCTTGGCAGGCCGAAGATCGACGGAAAAGCCCAGGCCTTCGGAAATCACCGCCTCGCCGGAAACCAGCGGGTCGGCAGCATGCAGCGCGGTGAGTTCCGCGTCGGAAAGCACCGCCTGACCGGACCGGAAGCGGATCTGGTTCAGCCTTTGCCCTGCGCGCACCAGCACCGAAAAGCTGCGCGGGCAAACCTCGGCGAAAAGCGGGCCTTGGTAACCTTCGGGAATGCGGTCGAATTCAATCCCGCCATCGGTGATCGTGCGGGTCAGGAGGTCCAGCCGCCCGGAGGAGCTTTTGGCATTTGCCACCGCCGTCACGCCCTGCGGCAGGGCAAGGCGTTCCGCAAGCGGGATCACATAGACGCAGTTCTTTTCCAGCACCGCACCTTCGGCGAGGTTGACCTTGTGCATGGTGAATTCGGCCAGCCGATCCTCAACCTTGCGGCCCTTGCCGGACAGGAACGAGGCGCGGACGCGGTAGGCCACCGCGCCCAGCCGCAGGTCAAGACTTGCGGGTTGCAGCTGGTTGTCCAGCACCGCAGGCTCAGCCGCGATGGCGCCATCGGCGATCAGCCCGCGCAGGGCCTGTGAGGGCAGCACACCATTTTTCATAAGGTCTCCGCCCCGGTTGGTGAAAACGAAACCGCCCGCGCTGCCGGGTGGCAGGCGGGCGATTTTGCAGTGGTCGGGCCGGAGAGATTCGAACTCTCGACCTCCCGCCCCCCAGACGGACGCGCTAACCAGGCTGCGCTACGGCCCGACACGGGGCGATACATAC
>PNJK01000073.1 GCA_013821825.1 Rhodobacter sp. | reverse complement strand
GGGCACGTCCACGATGGACTTGGTGCGCTTGACGGTGTCGCCTTCCTTGATGTCCTGGTCCGACCCGAAGATCACGATACCGACGTTGTCGACTTCGAGGTTCAGCGCCATCCCGCGGATGCCGCCGGGGAATTCGACCATCTCGCCGGCCTGCACATTGTCGAGGCCATGCACACGGGCAATCCCGTCACCAACCGACAACACGCGGCCAACTTCGGCCACTTCGGCGTCCTTGCCGAAGTTCTTGATCTGCTCTTTGAGGATCGCGGAGATCTCGGCAGCTTGAATTCCCATCACCCAACCTCTTTCATTGCATTCTGGAGTGCAGCGAGCTTCGCCTTGACCGATGTGTCGATCATGGTCGAGCCCAGCTTGACGACAAGACCGCCGATAAGGCTTTCATCGACGGTGGTTTTCAGTTTCACGGTCTTGCCGACGCGTGCTTTCAGCGTTTCGGCAAGCTTTTTCGATTGGGCAGCCGACAGCGCGCGGGCGGCGGTCACTTCGGCAGTGACTTCGCCCTTCTCGGCAGCGATCAGGTCGGTCAGATGGGTCAGGAACTGCGGCAGCACGAACAGCCGGCGCTTTTCCGACATCAGTGCCAGCGTGTTCGCCATGACATCGCTGACGCCCAGCTTGGCGCCGATGGCCCTGATGACGTTGCCCTGATCCTCGCGGCTGACAATGGGCGAGGCGATGGTGGCGCGCAGTTCGGCACTGACCGAAAGCGCATCGGCAAGGGCGGCGGTGTCGGCCTCAAGCGCCTTCAGGGCGCTTGCTTCCTTGGCCAGCTCGAACAAAGCCGTGGCATAGCGCGTGGCAATTCCGAGAGAGATCGAAGCCGGTTCTGACACGTCAATCCTTCCGCTGTCTCTTGGCCGCTGATCCAGACGGATCGGGCCGCTTTCCGGCATCCGCCCCGAGTGGCCTCGTGGCGCGCATGCCTGTCTGTCGGGGGCGTCCTTAGCAGAGGCTTTCCTACCCCGCAACCGGGTTGCTGGCCCTTTCGTGAGCCTTCGTTGCGCAAACATCGGGGCATTTCGACGCTTGTGCTGCCACGCGGCAACAATACGGGAACAGGGTCGCGGTCAGCGCCGGTTCAACGCCGGTTCCGGTCCGCGCTTGCCGACCCCTTCCAGAACTTTCAGCGGACGGCGGACCGCAGCCCCAAGCCCGCCGCGCGTCGGGGCGTAAACCTGCTTTGACGCCTCGACCAGCAGCACCCCGCCCGCCAGCCACGGCATCTTGCGCCCGATCGATTCCCAGAAGTTCGCAGTGCGCAGCCAGAACCGCGTCGTCGAGGGCGGCGCGAACAGGACCGACTGGCTGCGTTCCGGCGTAAAGCCGTGCCGCTTCAACTGCGCCTCGAGCTGCGCCACCGAATAGGGCCGGCCAAAGCCGAAAGGCGTGGCATCGCTGCGCGCCCAAAGTCCGGACCGGTTCGGCACCACGAACAGCGCCCGCCCGCCCGGCCCCAGAACCCGCCCGGCCTCTTCCAGCACGGCCGAGGGATTCTCCGATGTCTCCAGCCCGTGCATCAGGATCAGCCGGTCCACCAACCCCGTTGGCACCGGCCAGGCGGTGTCTTCGCAAAGGACGCTGACATTCTCCATCCCGGCGGGCCAGGGCATCACGCCCTGAGGACCCGGCATCAGGCCGATCACGCGGCGGGATTCGCTCAGGTAGGGGCGCAGAAGCGGCACCGCGAAGCCGAACCCCGCAACCGTCTGGCCTGCCGCCGGGGGCCAGTGCTTGATGACCTGATCCCGGATCGCGCGCTGCGCCACCCGACCCAGCGCCGTGCGGTAGTAGAAGTTTCTAAGGTCCAGCACATCAAGGTGCATTGCGGTCCCTGTCTCCCCGGTCAATCCTTGGCCATCATACCCCGGATCGGATCGAAGACCATGGCACTTGAACTCGTCACGATTCCCTGTCGCACCGACAACTATGCCTATCTGGTGCATGACGCCGCTTCAGGTCAGACCGCCGTGATCGACGTGCCCGATGCCGCGCCGGTCCTTGCCGCGCTGAAATCCCGGGGCTGGCAGCTTTCCGACATCCTGATCACCCACCACCACGACGACCATATCTCGGGCGTCGAAAGCCTTCGCGCCGCCACCGGCGCAATGGTGCTTGGCGCCGCCGCCGATGCCCACCGCCTGCCGCCGCTCGACTACGCGCTGACCGAGGCTGCCAGCTTCGCCATCGGGACCGAGAAAGTCCGCGTGATCGACGTGCCGGGCCACACCGTTGGCCACATCGCCTTTCACTTCCCGGAGTCGCGCCTTGCCTTCACCGCCGACAGCCTGATGTCTGGCGGCTGCGGGCGATTGTTCGAAGGCACGGCCGCGCAGATGTGGCAAAGCCTGCAGAAGCTGGCCGCCCTGCCGCCAGATACGCTGATCTGTTCCGGTCACGAATACACCGCTTCGAACCTGCGTTTCGCCGCGACCCTTGAACCCGGCAATCCGGCGCTTATCTCCCGGATAGAGAGGGTGGCTGCCGCGCGTGCCGCAGGCTTGCCGACCGTGCCAGTCGATTTGCAGACCGAACTGGACACCAATCCTTTCCTGCGGGCCGGTTTGCCCGCGATCAAGGCAGCTGTCGGCCTTCCGGATGCCGATGATGCCATGGTTTTTGCCGAAATCCGGGCCAGAAAAGACAGGTTTTGAGTCTTCCCTATCACAAATACCGTGATGACTGCCGGGAAAGGGCGAAACGCAGCAAATACAGCTTGAAGTGCAGCGTGGAAAGCCGAACTTTAAGACTATGAGGCCACGGTTGGAACGGGCCCGCAGGCCCCTCCGACCCGCAGGACAGGAGCACAGCAAAGTGCCTTCATTTTCGACCACACTCGAGCACGCCATTCACGCAGCGCTGGCCCTGGCCAACTCGCGCCGTCACGAACTCGCCACGTTGGAGCATCTCTTGCTCGCGCTGATCGAGGAACCTGACGCCGCGCGGGTCATGAAGGCCTGTTCCGTCAATCTTGACGAATTGCGCAAGACGCTGACCGATTTCATTGATGACGATCTTTCGACCCTCGTCACCGATGTCGAAGGGTCCGAAGCCGTGCCCACCGCCGCCTTCCAGCGTGTCATTCAGCGCGCCGCGATCCATGTGCAATCTTCGGGCCGGACCGAGGTGACGGGGGCAAATGTCCTTGTCGCGATCTTTGCCGAACGCGAATCCAACGCGGCCTACTTCCTGCAGGAACAGGAAATGACGCGCTACGACGCGGTCAACTTCATCGCGCATGGCGTGGCGAAAGACCCGTCCTACGGCGAAGCCCGCCCCGTGCAAGGCTCGGACGAGCCGCATGAGACGCCCAAGGCCGAAGCGGGCGAGGCGAAGGAATCCGCCCTGTCGAAATACTGCGTCGATCTGAACGTGAAGGCGCGCAAGGGCGACGTTGACCCGCTCATCGGCCGCGAAGCGGAGGTGGAGCGTTGCATTCAGGTGCTCTGCCGCCGCCGCAAGAACAACCCGCTTCTCGTGGGTGACCCGGGGGTGGGCAAGACCGCCATCGCCGAAGGCCTGGCGCGGAAGATCGTGAATGGCGAAACCCCCGAGGTCCTGTCGAAGGCCACGATCTTCAGCCTCGACATGGGCGCGCTGCTGGCCGGCACCCGCTATCGCGGCGACTTCGAGGAACGCCTGAAGGCCGTCGTGAAAGAGATGGAGGATCACCCCGATGCGATCCTCTTCATCGACGAAATCCACACCGTGATTGGCGCCGGTGCCACTTCGGGCGGCGCGATGGATGCCTCGAACCTGCTGAAACCGGCACTTCAGGGCGGCAAGCTGCGCTGCATGGGCTCGACCACCTACAAGGAGTTCCGCCAGCACTTCGAAAAGGACCGCGCCCTGTCGCGCCGTTTCCAGAAGATCGACGTGAACGAACCTTCGGTGCCGGATGCGATCAAGATCCTGATGGGTCTGAAACCGCATTTCGAGGAGCACCACGACCTGAAATACACCAACGACGCGATCAAATCCGCCGTGGAACTGGCCGCTCGCTATATCCATGACCGCAAATTGCCGGATAGCGCCATCGACGTCATCGACGAGGCCGGGGCCGCGCAGCACCTCCTGTCGGATTCAAAGCGCCGCAAGAGCCTTGGCGTGAAGGAGATCGAGGCTGTCGTTGCCAAGATTGCCCGCATCCCGCCGAAGACCGTCTCGAAGGACGATGCGGAAACCCTGCGCGATCTGGAGAAAACGCTGAAACGCGTGGTCTTCGGTCAGGACAAGGCGGTCGAGGCGCTGTGCTCGGCGATCAAGCTGGCCCGTGCGGGCCTGCGCGAACCGGAAAAGCCCATCGGCAACTACCTCTTCGCCGGACCTACAGGCGTGGGCAAGACCGAGGTGGCCAAGCAACTCGCCTTCAGTCTTGGCGTTGAACTGATCCGCTTTGACATGTCGGAGTATATGGAGAAACATGCCGTTTCGCGCCTGATCGGCGCGCCGCCCGGCTATGTCGGGTTTGACCAGGGCGGCATGCTGACTGACGGCGTCGACCAGCACCCGCATTGCGTCCTCCTTCTTGACGAAATGGAAAAGGCGCATCCGGATGTCTACAACATCCTCTTGCAGGTGATGGATCACGGCAAGCTGACCGACCACAACGGCCGGACGGTCGATTTCCGCAACGTGATCCTGATCATGACCTCGAATGCCGGGGCGCGCGAACAGTCGCAATCCGCCATCGGCTTTGGCCGCGAACGCCGCACGGGCGAGGATACGGCGGCCATCGAGCGGACCTTCACGCCGGAATTCCGCAACCGTCTGGACGCAGTGATCAACTTCGCGCCGCTGGGTCGCGGGATCATCCTGCAGGTGGTCGAAAAGTTCGTGCTGCAGCTTGAGGCGCAACTCCTCGACCGCGGCGTCCACATCGAGCTTTCGCCGGAAGCTGCCGCGTGGCTGGGCGAAAAGGGCTATGATGAGAAGATGGGCGCCCGCCCGCTGGGCCGGGTGATCCAGGAATACATCAAGAAGCCGCTGGCCGAGGAACTGCTGTTCGGCAAGCTGGTCAAGGGCGGCGTGGTCAAGGTCGAGGTCAAGGACGGTGCCATCGTGCTTGACATCGAAGAGCCGCAGAAACCCCGGTTGACCGGCCAGAAACCACCGCTTCTGACTGCCGAGTGACGGCTGCTCGGCGACGAAGAACAGAACCCCCGCTCCGGCGGGGGTTTTCTTTTGCCGTGAGCGCGGGGGCATGCGCGACGCCAAACGGTCATCGCCTCCCCTCCCCCTTCGTGGGGAGGGGATGGGGGTGGGGGGCTATATGAAAAGCCCCTCGCCGTTGTCGACATCTTCGGCACTTTTCCGTCAGACCACCGCCACCCGGTAAAGATGCCAGGTCGCATGGCCCGGAACCGGCAAGCGAACACCACATCCGATCGCATCGCCGCAAGATCATCCCAACCTTTGGCCAAGGCATTCCGCAGGTCTCGCAGCATCAGGATGCGCGTCTCGGGGCGCAGATTGGGGTCGGCCCCGGCAGGTGCGACGACCGTCGCCGCATATCCCCCGCTACCGAGCCCAGGGCGCCCAAGGTCCAGGACAGCGGATTTCCGATGGTTTTCGGCATCTGGGATCCTCCCGTTCGGGGGACACCTGGGGCTGGCGCTGCCTTGGGGCGCCCCAGTGGCATCGGCTGCAAGCCTGGATCATTCGCGGTCAGTCTAGCACGAAACCCTTGCCGCCGAAGTCGCGGATTGGTGCGGCCCTCAGCGTTCCGTCAGCTTCAACTCGATACGCCGGTTCTGCGCCCGCGCTTCGCGGCTATCTTCCAGGGCCACCGGGCGATACTCGCCGAAACCCGTGGCAGCCATCCGTTCTGGCGGAAAGCCAAGTTCATTCTGCATGAAGCGTACCACCGAAAGCGCCCGCCCCTGACTAAGCTCCCAGTTGTCGGCGAAGATGCCGCCACCGGACAGGGGCACGTTGTCGGTATGGCCATCGACGCGAATGATCCAGTCGATGCTGTCGGGGATGTTCGCCCGCACCTCATCCAGTATGCGCACCACGCCAGCGATCTGCTCGCGCCCCTCGGGAGAAAGGTCGGCAGAGCCGGGTTTGAACAGCACTTCGGACGAGAAGACGAACCGGTCCCCCACCACCCGCACACCTTCACGCCCCGCAAGCAGAGTGGAGAGTTGGCCAAAGAATTCTGACCGGAAGCGGGTCAGGTCGCGATTCTCCGCGGCCAGGCGAGCGACTTCGGCGGCTTCCAGTTCGGCGCGGCGTTTCTGTTCGGCAGCGACCTGCGCCAGCGCCGCGTTCAACTCGGACCCAAGGCTGTCCAGCTGCACCTTCGCCGCCGCATCCCTGGCGGCAGACTCGTCCAACACCTGCTGCAAGCTGCCAAGCTGGCTGCGGAGCGCGGCGATCTGCTGGTTCAGAAGTTCGACTTCACGCGCGGCGGCAAGGGCCTTTTCCTGCTCGGCCAGAATCGCCTGCTCGGCGGCGGCAAGGGCGGCATCCTTTTCACCCACGCTTTCCGCTGCGGCCCGCGCCCCGGCAAGCAAGGTCAGCGTCTCTTCCGCACGCTTGCGCTCTGCTTCCAGAGCAAGGGTCATGGCGGTCAGTTCAGTATCCGCACCGGCCAGCCGTTCGCGCAATGCGGCCAGCGCCGCCGCGTCGGCCAGCCGCGCGGCTTCGGCGTCGGACACCTTGGCTTCGGCGGCGGCAAGGGCGACGCTGTCAGCCTGATTCTTTTGGCGCACTTCAGCCAGCAGCGCCTCAAGCGCCTCGCGACGGGCAGCGTCCAGACGGGCGGCCTCGACGCCGGCATCCACTTCCTTACGCGCGCGGGCCAGGGCCAGTGCCATCGCATCGGCCTCTGACACCAGCTTCTTCTGCGCCGCCTCAAGCTCGGTGACCGAGGCGGTCAGCTGCGCCGCCTCGCCCCGCGCGGCATCGCGTTCCACCAGAAGTGCGGCGACCTGCGCCTCGAAATCGGTGATCCGGCTGCTGGCTGCGGCCAGATCGGCCTCGCGTGCGGCGAGATCCCCGGACAAAGAAGCAATCAGCGCCCCCTGCCGGTCCCCCTCGGCCTGCGCCGCCGCCAGCCCGGCCCGCAGCGCCACGATCTCGGACTGCAGGTCGGTGGCCCTGACACGTTCAAGCCCCAGCGCATCGGCAAGGTCGGCAACCTGAGCCGTCAGTGCATCAAGCTCGGTGTCCTGCGAGTTGATCTGGTCGCGCAGGACCGACTGCATGACGGTAAAGATGGTCAGCACGAACATCAGCACCATCAGCAGCGTCGTCACCGCGTCGACGAACCCCGGCCAGATGATCGAGCTGTCGCGGCGCCGTGCACTGCGCATGGTCAGCCCCGTCCTGCCGTGGTGCGCCCAAGCTGGCGGATCGCCGCCGTCAGCGCGCTGATGTCGGTCTTCAGCTCGGCCAGCGTTTCGTTTCGCCCGGCAGACATCTCTTCTAGAATCCGCAAAAGCTGCACGTCAATCGACCGCAGCCGCATCCGGCTTTCGGCATCGGTTCCGCCACCGACAGCAAGCGCGGCGATCATCCGCTCTTGCCCGTCGGCGATGCGCTCGAGCGTCGCAGCCTGACCCTTTTCAGCGTCGAACTGCTCGCTCAGGCGCACCAGCGTCCCGGCCAGATCGGCGATCCTGCCTTCGGTCTGTGACCGGTTGACCTCGGACTGGGCATACATCAGCTGCAACTGTTCCATCTGCGCGGCCATGTGGTCGATCATCAGACCCAGCGCGTTCTGGTCGCCCGCCTCGCCATCCCCGGCAAAACCCAGCCGGGTGATCGACGACAGCCATTCCTCCAGCTCGCGGATGAACCGGTTCTGCCCGTGGCCGGCGAAAAGCTCCAGCAGCCCCAGCACCAGCGATCCTGCCAGACCCAGAAGCGACGACGAAAATGCCGTCCCCATGCCGCCAAGCTGGCTTTCCAGACCACTCATCAGCTTGCCGAAGACATCCAGCCCGTTCTCGCCTTCCTGCGGCGCCAGCGAGCGGATGGTTTCGACCACCGCCGGAACCGTGGTCGCAAGCCCCCAGAACGTGCCCAGAAGACCAAGGAAAACGAGAAGGTTGATCAGATAGCGCGTGATATCCCGCGCCTCGTCGATCCGCTGCACCACCGAATCCTGGATCGACCGTGACGAGGTTGCCGAAATCGACATCCGCGCCGTGCGTGACCGCAGCAGGGTGGCCAGCGACGCCAGAAGGCGTGGCGGAAGGTCTGTCTCGCTGCCCGGACTGCCGCGCACGAAGTTTTCGATCCAGTAGACCGACTGCGCCAGAATCCACACCTGCCAGAAGCACGTCAGCACCCCGACAAGAAAAACCAGCGCGATCAACCCGTTCAAAAGCGGGTTGGCGCGCAGGATGTCGATGATCTGGCCGTAGATCAGCCATGCCCCGGCGCCCACCAGAAGGCAGACCAGCAGCATCGTGGTAATCGCCCGAATGGGTTGGCTGAAGGTGGTCACTACCTCTGCCGCCCGCTGATCTGTCTGGGACATGCCTGCCCTCTGTTCCTGCCCTGACCCGCAGACTAGCAGGCCAGCGCGAACTTCCAAGCAAAAGGAATGTGACTGGTCACACCAGGCGCCTGACTTCTGCGGCCAGCCATTCCAGATCGGGGTCGGCGATGCCCAATTCTGCCAGATGCGCGACGGTGGACCACAGGTAATCCCGGTTCGCCCCGCGCCCACCGACCGCCCGGGCGATGATCTCTGCCTGCTTGTCCATCGCCAGCCCACCGCAATACTGCGCATGATCGGGGTCGATCACATAGGTCACCGCCTGCAGGATCCCGGTCTCCGTCTGCACCGAAAGCCGCGCTTCCAGATAGGCTGATGAGATGAGTTCCCGTTCCCGAAGGGCGGCAAGGGTCTCCGCCTCGGCCCCCGGCGCGACCCGAAACGCAACGCCGGTGCAAGCTGCCTTCGTGGCCCGGTCCAGCGCCAGCACCAGCCCCGGTGCCTCGACCGTTCCGCGATGGTGGATCGACCGCATGCAGAAACTGCGGTGCCAGCCCTCCAGCCGCGCGATTCGCCGTTCGGCCACCGGAAATCCGGGGTCCCAGATCAGCGACCCGTAGCCGAAGACCCAAAGTGGCGCGTCCGTGACTGGTCCTTCATCCATCCGCCCTGTAAACACCGGGATGGACACAATGAAAAGGCCCGCCCGATGCGCAAGCTTCTGTTCCTTCTCATCTTCGTCGCAGCCCTGTGGTCCGGCTACTGGGTCGTAGGGTCCTCGGCCTTGCGGAACGGGGCGGAAGAGTGGTTCGCCGAACAATCGGCGAGCGGCATGACAGCGGAAAAGACTGCGCTGACCGTCCGGGGCTTTCCCAACCGCTTCGATCTGACGGTCGAAGGATTGCGGCTGGCGGACCCCCAGACCGGCATCGGCTGGGAGGCCCCCTTTGCCCAGCTCCTCGCGATGACATGGAAGCCCTGGCACATCATCGCCGCCCTGCCGCCCCAGCAGACCATCCGCCTGCCGGATGAAGACATCGGTATTGAATCGGAAGGCCTGCGCGCCAGCCTGCGCGCCAAGCCCGCGACCGACCTGCCGCTTGCGGCGGTGATCGTGGAAAGCGGGGCGTTTCTGGCCACTTCGACCCTGGGCTGGACGACAGGGGCGGATGCTGCCGTGGCCTCGATCGTTGCGGTGGACGGACAATCCGGCGCCTACGACCTTGCGCTTGATGTCAAAGGGCTTGCCCCCGATCCTGCCCTGATGGACCGGCTCACGACCGACTCCGGCCTGCCTGGCACAGTCGCCGTCATTCGCCTGCTGGCGCGTGCGACCCTGACCGCCCCGCTGGACCGCAACGTGGGCGAAACGCAGCCGCAATTGGCCGCGCTTCAACTGACCGACACGTTGGTCACCTGGGGCGACCTTTCCGTCGTGGCCAGCGGCAGCATTGCCCCCGATGCCGAAGGCTACGCCGCGGGCCGGATCGAGATTGCGGTGACGAACTGGGAACGTCTGGTGCCGGTCCTTGTGGCCTCTGGCGCGATCAAGCCGGAACTGTCGCAGACGGTGCAGAACATGCTGGCCGCGCTGGCCAAGGAAGGCGGCGATCCGGCGATCCTGAAGCTGCCGCTGGTGCTGGCCGAGGGGCGGATGTCGCTTGGCCCCCTGCCGCTTGGCCCGGCACCCCTGATGCAGGGGCCCACCGGCTGACTACCGGCAATAGGCCCCGCCCTTCCGGGCCGAGGTGTCGAAGTGGAAATGATCCTCGTGGTATCCGTCCGACCCGGGGCCCAGCGTCGTCCTGAAGATGCCGCAGGCCGATTTGTAGATCCTCCGCAGGGTCCTGTTGAAATTGTCCCTCACTGTCAGCACCTTGCCATCGGTCAGAACAAAAGCCGAGATGTCGATCGCCCGGCCCTTGCCATGCTCGCTGACCTTGGCGCCCTTCGCGTTGTTGCGGCCGCGGCAGACGTAATGCGCCGCGATCCGCAGTTCCGACAGCCGGCCATTGAAAGCCGGTTGCGCCACCTCATCAACCCAGGTGTTCAGCCCCTTCGCCAGACTGCAATCCATCGTCGCCGGTTGACTAAGCCGCACTCCGGCGACCGAGGTGACACGAACCGCCTCGGGCACGCCGCAACCGCTCACCTTTGACCCGATGGGAGCGATCTCTTCGCCCTTGATCGAGGCCACGCCGCAGACCGCCCCCGCCATCGAGTCCGCTTCTTGCGGCGCTTTTCCTTCTTCGTCGGCGGGGCGGTGGCGGCGAGATCGTCCTCGCCGCCTCCCTGATCGGTCGACAGATCCAGCCCCGGCGCATTCGACGCGGCCTTGAGCGCCGCGATCCGCTCGCCCAGCGCCTTCGGCCGACGCATGGGCCGCAACGAGCGGGCCAGCACATCGCCCTCGGCAACCGGGGCGGCAGTCTGCGGGGTCTGCGGAACCGTGGCGGCTGCACCCAGCAGCCGGGGGTTTTCCGGCGGGCGCGGGGACCGGTCCACCGCCTGCCCCGCCGCCATCCCGGCACAACACAGGAACCCCAGGACAAGCGCCAGCCGCACCGGATCAGCCGCCCTTGGCAGGCGGTACTGCGCGGCCAAAGTCGGGCGCTGCGGTGTCTTGACCAGCTTCGATGATCCCGCGCCTGATCTCCCGGGTCCGGGTGAAATAGGCATGCAGATACTCGCCATCGCCCATGCGGATGGCCCGCTGCAGGGTGAACAGCTCTTCGGAAAAGCGGCCCAGGATATCCAGCACCGCGTCCTTGTTGGTCAGGAAAACATCGCGCCACATCACCGGATCGCTGGCGGCAATCCGGGTGAAATCCCGAAAACCGGCTGCCGAATACTTGATCACCTCGGACTGCGACACCCGTCGCATGTGGTCTGCCACTCCCACCATCGTATAGGCGATGGCATGGGGCACATGGCTGACCACCGCCACCACCAGATCATGATGCGCGACGTCCATCGTGTCGACCTTGGCGCCCATCGCCTCGATCATAAGACGCAGCCGGGCCAGCGCCTCTGCGTCACAGCCTTCCGGCGGAGTCAGCAGCCACCAGCGGTTCTGAAACAGCGCCGCAAAGCCCGAGCGGGGGCCGGAGTATTCCGTGCCGGCCATCGGATGCCCGGGGATGAAATGGACACCCGGTCCCAGATGCGGCGCCACCGCATCCACCACCGCCTGCTTGACCGAACCAACATCGGTGATCACTGCGCCCTGCTTCAGATGCGGCCCGATTTCGGCGGCAATCACCCCCATCGCGCCCACTGGCACGCAAAGCACCACCAGATCGGCCCCCTGCACCGCCTCGGCCGCCGACTCGGTCACCCGGTCGCAGAACAGGTCCAACGCCACTGCCCGCGTCTCGGCCGATTTGGCGAACCCGACGATCTCACCGGCCAGCCCCCCCGCCCGCATCGCATGCGCCATGGACGAGGCGATCAGCCCAAGGCCGATCAGGGCGACGCGCTGGTAGGTCATTTGACCCCCTTGAACTGCGCCACCGCATGCGCAACCTGCCGGCAGGCAGACTCGTCACCGATGGTGATGCGCAGGCAATGCGGCAGCCTGTAGCCCGACACCCGCCGCACGATCAGCCCCAGGCCCTGCAGGAAGGCATCGCAGGCTTCGGCCTCGGCGGTGCTGGCAAAGCGGGCCAGAATGAAATTCGCCATCGAGGTGTCAGACGGCACACCCAGTTCCGCCAGCGCGCCGGCCAGCCAACTGCGCATCCGCGCGTTCTCGCCCCGGCATTTCGCCACGAAGTCCTGATCCCGCACCGCAGCCTCGGCGGTCTCAAGCTGCGTGGTCGACAGGTTGAAGGGGCCGCGAATGCGGTTCAGCACGTCGATCACATGCTTGGGTCCATAACCCCAGCCGATCCGCAGCCCGCCAAGCCCGTATACCTTGGAAAAGGTCCGGGTCATCACCACGTTGTCGCGGGCGTCGACCAGAGCGGCGCCACCGTCATAGCCTTCGACATATTCGGCATAGGCCCCGTCCAGCACCAGCAGGGCCTGCGGCGGCAACCCTTCGGCCAGCCGGACGACCTCGGCGGCCGAAACCATGGTGCCGGTCGGGTTGTTGGGATTGGCCAGAAACACCAGTTTGGTGCGCCGGTTGCAGGCGGCAAGAATCGCATCGACATCCACGGTCCGCTCACGCTCGGCCACCTCGACAGGGGTGGCGCCAACGGCCAAGGTATAGGTCGGGTACATCAGAAAGCTGTGTTCGGTGAACACCACTTCGTCCCGGGGCCCGGCATAGGCTTGGCACAACGAGGCAAGAACCTCTCCCGACCCGGCCCCGCAAATGATGCGCGCCGCATCCAGACCGTGAACCTCGGCAATCGCGGCGCGAAGCGCCGCATGATCGGTGCTGGGATAGCGGTGCAACCCGTGCACGGTCCGATGGAAGGCTTCCTTCGCCTTGTCCGACGCCCCGAACGGGTTTTCGTTCGAGGACAGCTTGACCGCATTGGCCACCCCCGGCAAATGCGCCTTTCCACCTTCGTAAAGGGCGATGTCAAGGATGCCGGGCTGCGGTTTGATCTGGTCGCTCATCTTGGTCCCCAAAACTTGTTGGGTACTTAGCTTTCTCGCGCGCCTAAGGCCAGAGCCTTTGACCCTCCCAAAGTCTGCATCCCTGTCCGGCACCACCCGCAAGTCCGTTTTCCCGCCGCTGCGCGCAAGAGGCGGGCACCCGGCTGGCAGAAGCCGGGGTTTGCGGCCAGACTGTCACCATCGGCTGAAGACAGGCGCGAAGCGCGCCGACGAGGGGAAAGCGCCGCGCGATTTCTTGACTGCGGGTCAGACGGCCAGGAAATTGGTGAACTGCCAGGGATCGCCTTCGTCCCGATCCTCGGCAAAGCGGTTGATCCGGTTCTGCAAGGGCGTCCAGTCGGTATAGTGACACTCGATCGACCCCAGATAGGGGCGCTGGACTTCCAGACAGCGGACATGGTCCATCTCGTCAGCCTCGACAAAGCCCATCGAAGGGTTCTCCGCCACCCAGACCATCGCCGCCAGCACGGCACTGGTCACCTGCATGCCGGTCGCGTTCTGATAGGGCGCCAGCCTGCGCGCCTCCTCGCACGAGAGGCGCGAGCCGTACCACATCGCCCCGTTCGCATGGCCATACAGGAACACGCCAAGGTCATCCCCGCCCGCAACGATCTCTTCGGCCGCAAGGATATGCTGATCCGGCTGGCGCAGACCCGCCCCGTTCATCTCGTGCAGCGACAGCACCGCGTCGTTGCAGGGGTGGTAAGCGTAATGACAGGTCGGTCGGTAGGCCGCGCGGTCCCCGTCCCAGACGGTGTAGTAGTCCGGGATCGACAGCGCCTCGTTATGGGTGATGACAAAGCCGAACTGCGGGCCGACATCCGGGCACCAGCTGCGCACACGCGTATCGGCGCCGGGCCGGTCGATCCAGATCGCATGGCCGGGCCCGTGGTCGAAGGCATGGCCCTCTGGCGGCAGCTTTTTCTCGTGCGTGCCCCAGCCCAGTTCCGCCGGCTGATAGCCTTCCGACAGCAGCCCATCCACCGACCAGGTGTTGACGAACACGCCCGGCGGTTTCGCCCGCGCGCTGACCTGGGTGTCACGCTCGGCGATGTGGATGCCCTTGACCCCGAGGCTTTGCATCAACGCAGCCCATCCCTCGCGGTCCTGCGGATCGGTGGCAACCCCGGTATCCGCGGCCAGCCGCAAGAGCGCCTCTTTCAAAAGCCAGGACACCATCCCCGGATTCGCCCCGCAGCACGAAACCGCCGTCGGCCCACCGACACAGGCCTTGCCAAGCTCCCGCACCTTTTCGCGCAAGGGATAGTTGGTGCGCTCTGCATTCGGCAGGTCGGAACCGAAGTAGAAGCCCGGCCAGGGCTCCACCACAGTATCGATGTACTGAACCCCCATCTCATGGGCCAGCTTCATCACCTCGACCGAGTCGACATCGACCGACAGGTTGACGATCATCCCCCGCCCGTCCGGGAACAGGCTGCGCAGCACCTCGGCGAAATTGTCGGGCGTCAGGGCGACCTGCAGATGCCGCAGCCCATGGTCGCGCAGGACATGCGCGTAGTCCGCCGTGGGCTCGATCACGGTGAAGCGCGCCCGGTCAAAGCCGATGTGCCGCTCGATCAGCGGCAACGTCCCGCGCCCGATGGACCCAAAGCCGATCATCACCAGCGCCCCGTCGATGCGGGTATGGACCAGATGGGTCATGTCTTGCCCCTTTTTTCAGACTTTGTTGGTTTTGGCCTGCGTCCAGACCGTCGGATCTGTCAGCCTGTGAAACGGGCTTCGATGGCGGGTTTCCCGGACATCGGGATCTCCGGAAGGCGGAATGAAAAAGGCCCGCCAACACTGGCGGGCCCCTTCCTTGCCGACAAGGGGCAGGGATCAGTTCTTCGCGTAATATTCGACGACCAGGTTCGGTTCCATCTGCACCGGATAGGGCACATCGCCCAGCGCCGGGGTGCGGACGAACTTCACGATCATCTTGTTGTGGTCGACTTCCAGGTAATCCGGCACGTCACGCTCGGTCAGCGCGATGGCTTCCAGGATCAGGCCCATCTGGCGCGACTTCTCACGGACCGAGATCACGTCGCCTTCCGAAACCCGGTAGGACGCGATGTTGACGCGCTTACCGTTCACCAGCACGTGGCCGTGGTTCACGAACTGACGCGCGGCGAAAATCGTCGGAACCAGCTTGGCACGGTAGACGACCGCGTCCAGGCGACGCTCCAAGAGGCCGACCAGCATCTCGCCGGTGTCGCCCTTGACGCGTTCGGCCTCGCCATAGATCTTGCGGAACTGCTTTTCGGTCAGGTCGCCGTAGTAGCCCTTCAGCTTCTGCTTGGCGCGCAGCTGCGTGCCGAAGTCGGAAAGCTTGTTCTTGCGGCGCTGGCCGTGCTGCCCCGGGCCGTATTCGCGCTTGTTCACCGGGGACTTCGGACGGCCCCAGATGTTTTCGCCCATGCGGCGGTCAATCTTGTGCTTGGCAGAGGTGCGTTTGGTCACCGCTGATCTCCTTCTGTGTTGTCGAAGGGCGTTGTCCTTTCCGGGTCTCCCCGGCGACAGGCGACTTCTTGCGAAGGCCACCAACACCAATGAAAAGCCCCGGACTCGCATCCGGGACTGGGCAGCTTATACAGTCGGAACGGGCAGAGTCAACAGGGCCGCAAGATCAAGAAACGCGCTGGGGGGAACAGTAAGGCCGTAACCGTCCGGTCTGACCGCTACGTGTTCCACCGCCACGGCAGCAGTTCGTCGACCTTTGTAATCTTGTAGTCAGGGATGCGTGCGAGGGTATCGGCGAGCCAGGCGTTTGGATCGACG
>PNJK01000072.1 GCA_013821825.1 Rhodobacter sp. | reverse complement strand
GGCCAAGGCGTTCGGCATCAGGTTGGTCAGTTCCAGCGTCTCCATCAGGTCGCTGTTCCAGATCAGGCTGCGGTCGGTGACGTGCAGATCGTCCATCTTGGCGGCAATCGCCGTCATCTTCCTTTCCCCGGCCGCAAGGGTTTCCTCGGCGCGGAAGACGGCGGCATCGGCCTGCATGGTGCGCTGCATCTCCAGCCGCAACTCGGCCGTCGGCACCGCACCCTTGGCATGGCGCAACCCGTCAAAGCGCGACAGAGCCTTGTCCACCTCGGCTTTGTTGACTGGCGCCAGTGCGGCCTTGCGGTCCACCACTTCGCCGGCACGGATCGCGGCGGCGCGGCCGAAGACCACAAGGTCGATCAGACTGTTCGACCCCAGCCGGTTCGCGCCATGCACCGATGCACAGCCCGCCTCGCCCACGGCCATCAGGCCGGGGAAGGTGGCGTCCGGGTTCGTCGCCGTTGGGTTCAGGACTTCGCCCCAGTAGTTCGTAGGAATGCCGCCCATGTTGTAATGCACGGTCGGCAGCACCGGGATCGGTTCCTTCAGAAGATCCACGCCCGCGAAGATGCGCGCGGATTCGGTAATGCCAGGCAGGCGCAGCTCCAGCGTTTCCTTGGGCAGGTGGTTCAGGTTCAGGTGGATATGGTCAGCATTCGCCCCCACGCCCCGGCCTTCGCGGATCTCGATCGTCATGCAGCGGCTGACATAGTCACGCGGCGCCAGATCCTTGTAGTGCGGGGCATAGCGTTCCATGAACCGCTCGCCCGCGCTGTTGGTCAGATAGCCGCCCTCGCCCCGCGCGCCTTCGGTGATGAGACACCCCGAGCCATAGATGCCCGTCGGGTGGAACTGCACGAATTCCATGTCCTGCAGCGGCAGACCGGCCCGCGCCACCATCCCGCCGCCGTCGCCGGTGCAGGTATGGGCCGAGGTGGCTGAAAAGTAGGCGCGGCCATAGCCGCCCGTGGCCAGCACCACCATCTTGGCGTTGAAGACATGCATGGTGCCGTCGTCCAGCTTCCACGCCACCACCCCGGTGCAGGCCCCATCGGTGATGATCAGGTCGAGCGCGAAGTATTCGATGTAGAATTCCGCGTTGTTCTTCAGGCTTTGGCCATAAAGCGTGTGCAGGATCGCATGCCCTGTCCGGTCGGCCGCCGCACAGGTACGCTGCACAGGGGGACCCTCACCGAACTCGGTCGTATGGCCGCCAAAGGGCCGCTGATAGATCTTGCCCTCTTCGGTCCGGGAAAAGGGCACGCCGTAGTGTTCAAGCTCATAGACCGCCTTCGGCGCCTCCCGGGCGAGGTATTCCATCGCGTCCGTATCGCCCAGCCAGTCCGATCCCTTCACGGTGTCATACATGTGCCATTGCCAGCTGTCCGGGCCCATGTTGCCAAGGCTGGCCGCAATCCCCCCCTGCGCGGCCACCGTATGGCTGCGCGTCGGGAAGACCTTGGTCACGCAGGCCGTGCGCAGGCCCTGCTCGGCCATGCCAAGCGTCGCACGCAGTCCGGCCCCCCCGGCCCCGACCACAACCACGTCATAGTCATGCACTTCATAGGGATAGGCAGTCATCATGCGTCCTTCACAATGCGATCCGGGCCAGCGCGAACAGGCCCGTTGCCGCAATCACCCAGGCCAGCGACACGGCGCCGATGACCAGCATCTTGCGGGTCGTGCCACGGGCATAATCCTCGATCATCATCGTCGCCCCCATCGCGAAGTGCCGCATGCCGACCACCAGGATGAGTGCGGTCAAGATCGAGGGGAACGGGCGGCCAAATGTCGCCAAGACCTCTTCGCGGGGCCCGCCAAGGGCCGAGCCGAAGATGTAAAGCCAGACCGGCAATAGGAAAGCCAGGCCGACCGATGACACCGTCATCGCCCAATGGTGCTCGGTGCCGGTATGGGCCGATCCCCGGCCTTCGGCGCGCTTGCGTGCGGTCAGATAGCGCATGGGACCCTCACTGAACCAGAAGAATGGTGATCACGGTCAGCACGACCGATCCGATGATGCAGGCCCAGCCCAGCTTTTCCGCCGTCGGGATGTCCAGCCCGTGCCCCGCGTCGAAGTAAAGATGCCGAAGCCCCGCCAGATAGTGGTACCAAATCGCCCAAAGCGATGCGGTGAAGACCAGATCCCCGAACCAGCTGGTCGCCACCGCATCCGCCAGAGCAAAGTGCGCATCCGAGATCGCTGCCGCCAAAAGCCACCACACCGCCAGCACGACCCCCACGATCAACCCGTTTCCGGTGATCCGGGTCAGAATCGAGGTGATCGCGGTCAACTGCGGCCGATAGATCTGCAAGTGCGGCGAAAGGGGGCGCTCTGCGCGCTTCGCATCTGCCATGGTCGATCCTCGCGTCTGGCGGCGCAGACCCATCGGGCCGGCGTCAAGCTGTTGGTCTTTGACTGAATAACGCGGATTTCGCCGGTGTCACGCAGGAGAATACTGCAGGCGCGAGATGTTTCCGCTATCGGGGCAAGTTTTTCGGCTTTGTGATCACGAGTTTCAAAAGTGTGATCACAAGATCGCCGACAACACCGCCTCAGCGTGGAACCAGAGCCCAATAGTCCAGGTCCAGCAGCACCTCCGGCAGATACTTCCCATCCGTCCCCCGCAGAGCCCCCGCCGCCCCCTTCGTCGCCACCAGCCGCAGCCGCAGCGCACCCACGCCCGGGGCTGCGGTTTCGGCCCGGTCCAGAACCTCGGTCCAGGCCCGGACGGTGTCCCCGGCAAAGCACGGGTTCGCATGCGCCCCCGCATTCAGCGCCACGATGAACTGCGCATTGGCCAGCCCGTTGAACGATAACGCCCGCGCCAGACTGATCACATGGCCACCATAGATCAGCCGCCGCCCGTCCTCGCGCTGGCTGACATCGAAATGCACCTTCGAGGTGTTCTGCCACAACCGCGTCGCCAGCATATGCTCGGCCTCTTCCACCGTCACCGCATCGACATGGTCAATAATCTCGCCGACCCTGTAGTCTTCCCAACGATGCGGCTCTCCGGCCAGCGCAAAGTCATAGCGGCTGAAGTCGAGGCCCTCCGGCACCGCCAGAGCCCCCGGATCGACCGCCGCCGCCAGCACCGGCACACGCGCCTCGACCGCCACTTCGCGCCGATGCTTCCGCACCATCGCCCAGCGCACATAGTCCAGCACGACCTCTCCGCGCTGGTTCAGACCGCGCGTCCGCACCCAGACCACCCCCGTCGCCCCGCTGGAGGTTTCCTTCAGCCCGATCACCTCGGACTCCGACCGCAGCGTATCCCCCGGCCAGACCGGCCTCAGCCAGCGCCCCTCGGCATAGCCAAGGTTCGCCACGGCGTTCAGACTGACGTCGGGCACAGTCTTGCCAAAGACGGTGTGGAACGCGATCAGGTCATCCAGCGGACTGGCGGGCAAGCCCACCGACCGCGCGAATTCGTCCGAGGAATGCACCGCCCCCCGCGCCGGATAAAGCGCGTGGTAAAGCGCCCTCTCGCCCTGGCCAAGGGTGCGCGGCACGGCATGGGTGATCACCTCGCCCAGGCGGTAATCCTCGAAGAACCGGCCGGGATTGGTCTTCACAACTCCCCCAGCTTCACGTCCGGGGTATAGTCGCCGGGCACCTCTTTCACTACCGCCTGCCCGCAGCGCATCACCCCATTGCCTGCGTCAAAAGCATAGGTTGGCGCGCCATGCAATTCCCAGCCCTTGTTCAAGGCCGCCGTCACCTTGTGACAGAAGGCCGAGGTGTCATCCGCACTCAGGAACCGATACAGTCTCATTCCGCCATCGCCTCGCAAACTCCTGACAATTCTACTAAAATTGTCTTCCTCTTTGCAAAAATATCCCACGGGAGCTCCGGGGGTGTGAAACCCCCGGTTCCACCGCTAGCCCCAGGGCCTGACCCCCAGCCAGCCATGCGCCAGACCGACGAGCCCCATCACAACCACTGCCCCGACAACTGCACCGATCTCCTTGCCCATCGGCGCGGGCGCGGGTGCAGCCGGGCGCGGCTCGGCCCGGTTGATCACGATGACTTCGACCACCGCCCAGGCGAGGATGCCGCCGAAGAGCACCACGCTCGCCAGATCGCCATTGACCAGAAGATGCGCCACGGCCCAGGTCTTCACCGCCGTCAGCTGCGGATGCCGGATCACAGCGGTGATCCGAGTCTTCATTCCGCTGGCGGCAAGAAGGTAAAAAGCAAGCAGCATCAGAAGGTTGTTGACATAGGTCATGAAAGCGGGCGGATACCACAGATCCGGCGCCGTGTTCCCGCGATAGCCGATCACCATCAGCACCACCCCGGCCAGTACCCCGACTGCGACCAGCCCCTTGCCCGCATCGCCCAGCGCGCCGCGACGCGTCGGAGCGAGCCGCTTGAAAAGATGCGCCCCCCACCACAGGGCCAGTCCCAGAACGATCAACGCCATTGCCGCCTCCAAAAGATTCCGGCGCCCACCCTGCCGTCAAACCTGCAGCGCCGCAATCGCCTTGGCCTTGGCAAGCAGCGTCTCGGCCGTCGCCACATGCAGGTTCTCGACGATTTTGCCATCGACCACCGCCACGCCCTCGCCACGCTGGCGCGCCTCGCGGTAGGCCTCGATCATCCGCCGCGCCAGTTGCACCTCGGCGTCGCTTGGCGCGAAGACCTCGTTGGCAATGGCCAGCTGCGCCGGATGCACCAGCGTCTTGCCGTCGAAGCCCATATCGCGGCCCTGTTCGCATTCCATGCGCAGGCCCGCCTCGTCCTTGAACGCGTTGAAGACGCCGTCCACGATCACCTTGCCCGCGGCCCGCGCCGCCAGCAGACAGGCCCCAAGCCCTGCCATCAGCGGCAGCCGGTCCGCCCGGAACCGCGCGACCAGCTCCCTGGCCAGATCGTTGGTGCCCATCACCATCCCCTCCAGCCGGGGATGCGCTGCAATCGCGCCTGCGTTCAGGCAGCCCTGCGCCGTCTCCAGCATCGCCCAGACCGGCTTGGCGGTCAGCGCCGCCACCGCGTCCAGATCGGCGGGTCCGTTGACCTTTGGCAGCAACAGGGCGTCTACACCCGGATGAGCCGCGAAAGCCGACAGGTCCGCCGCGACCCAGGGTGTCTCAAGCCCGTTGATCCGCACGATCCGCAGCCGCGCGCCGAAGTCCTGCGCTGCCAGTTCCGCCGCCAGAAGCCCGCGCGCGCGGTCCTTTTCCTCGGGCGTCACCGCGTCTTCCAGATCGAAGATGATCGCATCCGCCGCCAGATCACGCGCCTTTTCCAGCGCACGCTCCTTGGAAGCGGGAATGTAGAGGACCGAACGAACGGGACGGGTCACGACTCACCTCCGGGTAATATTCTTGCGCTTCAGAGCATGGATTGGTCATAATCGGCAAGCCCATTTCTGCTGCACCGCAGCGGAAACCGTGCGATCCGGCCAGAGACTTCGACAACCGGTAGAATCTGCGCCGCTTTGACAAGGGTCTTCATGCTGCGGAAGAAGTCTTTCACCGGCCATTTCTTCGGTTTCCGGGGCTGGCTGGCCCTGGTTGCGGCGGCGTTCGCCGCCTTTCCGGCTCTGCCTGGCCAATCCGGTTCACGCATTGCCAACCGGCTGACCAATAAGCGTGCCGATACCGAAGCCACGGCCACCGACAAGCGCCGCACTACCGACTGCGACGGCGACACGTGCCATTTCGTGCGATATGCCTTCGTCGTCGGGGTGGAAACCTCCGAAGACCGCCAGGATGTGTCTTTCGCCCTTTATCAGCAACCAGGCGAGGGCGACCGTATCCCCGTGCGCCACTGGACAGGCGACCCCTCATTTCTGAAATCGATCCCGAACCCCGCCACGACAGCATGTGGGAGGGCGACCTCTGTGCCTGAGCACCGCACGCCGGATTAACCGGTTTTCAGCCCACGCCGCCCAGCCTGTCCGCGTCCCACAAACCGGAAAGGCCCCTCATGACCCAACCCATGTTCGCGCTTTCGCTTGGCTTCGGCGGGGTGATCCTGGCCACCCAGATCGCCTTCGCCAACGCGCAATGCGACACCCGTGACAAGGTTACCGCCCTTCTTGCCGACCGCTACGGCGAAACCCGCCGCGCCATGGGCATCGCCGGAACCGACGCGGTGATGGAGCTTTTCGCCTCGGACGCCACCGGAACCTGGACCATCGCCATCACTCTGGCAGACGGGCAAATGTGCCTGATGGCCTCCGGCGTGGGCTACGAGGCCCTTACCGAGGACTTGCCCGCCAAAGGCGAAAAGATCTGACCCCCGGCCGGATGGCAACGCTTGCAGGGGCGAAACCCTGCGGCAAGACACTCGGTCACACTGGCGCGAAAGTCGCAATTCTCACGCTTCGGTTTTCGCGCCGGGCAGGTCAGTCGACAGAATATACCAGTCGTTCTGACGCAGACGAATAGCCCGTCAAAGCCCGGATCGCGGTCCAGAAGGGCTTGATAAAGCGTGTCGGTGTCGGGCAGCACTTGGGACATCCGGGAACTCTACCACCCCGCTGCCGGGCCGCCGACGCCGATCTTGCCCCTCAGGGCCGATTGCGCAACTTCCGGGTCAGAGCAGACCGCTTGCCCCGTCCCAGACCAGCTTGACCGAAATCAGCAGCAATGCCCAGGTCACCAGCCGGAAGAACAGCCGCTCAGGCATCCGCTTCACCAGCCGCACCCCCGCAAAGACGGCAATCGCTGCCGGAATCGCCAGCACGGCCGCAACCTTCAGGTTGCCAAAGTTGAGCTGTCCAAGCGCGTAATAGGGAACCAGCTTCACCGCATTGATTACCGCAAAGGCAATCGTCGAGGTCCCGGCGAACACCGTCTTCGAGAGCCCCAGGGGCAAGGTGTAAACTTGGTAAGGCGGCGCCCCCGCATGGCTGACGAAACTGGTGAACCCGGTCAACGCGCCCCAGAACAGCCCCGGAGCAACCTCAGGCAGCCTCGGATCCGTCAAGACGGGCTTCCGGACCAGCAGGTTCAGCGCGAAGACCACCCCGATGCCTCCGACCAGCAGCGTCACCGCCGCTTCGGGCACGATGCTTGCCGTTGCCCAGCCGACCCCGATCCCGAAGACGGCTCCAGGCAACACGATCGCCAGCACCCGCCGATCAAAGGCATGACGATAAGCGTAAAGCCCGAAAACATCGGATACGACATAGACCGGCAAAAGCAACCCCGCCGCCAGCACGGGCGACATGACCAGCGCCATGACCGGTACGCCCAGCATCCCCACGACCGGAACGCCGCCCTTGCCCATCCCCACCAGCGACGCCGCAACGACCGCCGCTACCCAGTATCCCACCGTTTCCATCAGGCCCTCCGTCGCAGTTACCGCTAACCCCAATCGTTGCGCCCCGGAAGCGTCTATTTTTCGCATACAATTGTATACCGACCCGGATTCCGAGGCTGGACAGACGCCGTCGAAGGGGCTACCCCTCGCCCCGGTTCATCACTTCTCAGGAGGCTTCCATGGCCAGACCCAAGATCGCCCTCATCGGCGCCGGTCAGATCGGCGGTACGCTTGCGCATCTCGTCGCACTCAAGGAACTGGGCGATGTCATCCTGTTCGACATCGCCGAAGGCACGCCCCAGGGCAAGGCGCTGGACATCGCGCAATCCGGCCCGTCCGAAGGCTTTGATGCCGCGATGACCGGCACCAATTCCTACGCCGACATTGCCGGGGCCGATGTCTGCATCGTCACCGCCGGCGTGCCGCGCAAGCCGGGAATGAGCCGCGATGACCTTTTGGGCATCAACCTGAAAGTGATGAAATCCGTTGGCGAGGGCATCAGGCAGCACGCGCCGAACGCCTTCGTGATCTGCATCACCAACCCGCTGGACGCGATGGTCTGGGCGCTCCGCGAATTCTCCGGCCTGCCGCACAACAAGGTGATCGGCATGGCTGGCGTGTTGGACTCGGCCCGCTTCCGCCACTTCCTCAGCCTCGAATTCAATGTCTCGATGAAGGACGTCACCGCCTTCGTTCTTGGCGGCCATGGCGATACGATGGTGCCCTCCGTCCGCTACTCCACCGTCGGCGGCATCCCCTTGCCCGACCTCGTGGCGATGGGCTGGACCACGCAGGAAAAGCTGGACGCCATCGTCCAGCGCACCCGCGACGGCGGGGCCGAGATCGTGGGCCTCCTGAAGACCGGTTCCGCCTTCTACGCCCCCGCGACCAGCGCGATCGAGATGGCCGAAGCCTATCTCAAGGACCAGAAACGCCTGCTGCCCTGCGCCGCCCACGTAAAGGGCGCCTACGGCCTTGACGGGTTCTATGTCGGCGTCCCGGTCATCATCGGGGCCGGCGGAGTTGAACGCATCGTCGAAGTGAAACTTGATGCCGGCGAGAAGGCCATGTTCGAAAAGTCGGTCGACGCAGTGAAGGGCCTTCTGACGGCCTGCAAGGCGATCGATCCGTCGCTGACCTGAGCCCTCCAAACCAAGGCAAGCCCCGCAGGTCGGGGCTTGCCCCGACCATCGCAGGCTGCGCCAAGTCGCACGCCTCCCGGTCCACCTTCACTTGCCCTTGACCGCTTCTGCCGGATAGGATTCCGCCAAAGCAGTCTGACGGGGGACCGATCACCAACCACCTCCGCTACGGCGACATCCTCACCGTCCTGCGGGAAAGCATCGCGAGTGAGAGCGTGGACCTCGTCACCCTCGACCCCCCCCTTCAACTCGAACGCCAGCTACAACATCCTCTTCAAGGCCCCCGACGGCGCCTCATCTGCTGCGCAGATCGAGGCGTTTGACGACACCTGGCACTGGAACGACAGCGCCGAGGCTTAATCCGGCTTCGTGAGCCTCATCGGTTCAGGCAAGTTTCCCAGCAGTTAGAGGCACGATGTTCGACTGCGAGTGGTTTGAATAGGTATCCCACGTTGGCGTGTATTCCCCGGACTGGTTTCCCCATACCGTCCAACCGATGCGCGGTCCACGAGCGAACAATTCCAACCTAGGTCCGGGACTGCAGCCCTCAATCAAAGGATATTGTTCATCCGGTTTCCGGCTATGCTCCCGCTTCTGCGTAGAGATGATGTTCTCTTGCGTTCGCCCCAACTGCAGGGTGCGGGCATTCTTGCCCCGAACCCCAAAGAGGAGGACTTCGGTCACGTTTCGAAAGTAGAAGCCGACTCCGCGACGATCCGGTCCGCCATCTTTTCGGATTTTGTACCAGACGATATTGCTCTTGTAGCTGAAACCCCAGTTTTCCATGACTTTGAGGCCTTCCGGCAGCAAGGCATTGGGAACCCACAGGTAAAGGTGTGCTGTGTCCGTCACTATCGCCTCAACTGGCAGATCGCAAATCTCGCGCAATGTCATCGTTGGGTAGCGAGACAGCCGCTTGTGTTCTGGCGCCATCTTTCCCGTCCGGTTCTGAAACTGCCAAGGAGGGTCAGCAAGGACGGTCCGGAACTTGGTCTTGCCTGCCTTGGCGAGCAAGTCATCTGCGGCACTTGTCATTCTTCATCCTCCACAAATAGCGCTTTTGTTATGCCAAAAACCAAAAGGGGGCACCCCGCACCGCCACCACCTTCAATCCTTGGCAAGAGTTTCGACATATGGGTTGTAGAATTTCCGTAGGATGACCCTCGCCCAAGATCGTTAAAGATGTCTTGAAGTTCGTCAGCACGGGTAATCACGATCCCTACGCTGACCGCCCGAAGATCAAACAACAGGCGAAAGTTGTTCAGGTCCCGGTCGTAGAAAGGATCTTTGTTGTTCCATTCAATCTCAAGGGCGACACCGTTCTTGAAGCAGTCGATTTTGTGCGTAGGCGAGTCGAGCCTAGCCCCATCTACTTCGATGGCGGTCTGGAACTGCTTCTCGACCCAGCCACGCTGCGTCAGGAAACCGTCGATGAATGCCGACAGCTGGGACTTGTTACCTCCGCCCTTGGCTATCCAGGATTTCCGCAAGCGAAATGCGGTCAAGACGTCCAAGAGGTCCGACCACTCTGATGGAAAGTCCTGTGTCAGGATTGCGCTTGCGTGCTTCCATTCGTAACATTCGTAATGTTCCCGGATGAATTGAGGAAGTCGCGTGTTCAACATTTTGTAGCTCCGACCAGAAATCTGAGCATAGATAGACGTACTGCTTCATGCAAGCGCCGAACCCTCAGATCGGCGTGTTCCTCACCCTGACCGAACCTACCAAACCCATGATCACCGAAGCCGCTTCTGCGGGCCTCCACGAAGAAGCCGGTTTCGCCCCCGTCCCCCGCCTGCAGATCGTGACCATCGAGCAGGCCATGGCCTTGCGTGAACGCGCCGTCCAGCTTCCCGCCCGCCGCGAAGACACTTTCAAACGCGCTGCGCGCGAGGAAGACCCCACCCGCCAGCGCGCCCTCGACCTCTAGCGCTGCCGGACGCAGCCGTCCCACAGGCCGACCTTCCACCCCACCCTGCGTGCCCACTGCCACTCTCATGGGGCGGGGATAGGGTGCGATCCCACAGCCCAAATCCTGACGCCCGGTTAACGCCCACGCCCAACCCACTGAAATCCCTTGCCCTGCCCGCCTGTCCCACCGTGGACCATTCCCATACCCCTTGCCCCCGGCACCCAAATCCGGCATGCCATCCCATCCCATGCCCCGGAGGCTCCCATGGACTATTCGAAATCCGGCAACCCCAAAGGTGCCCGCCACAATCCCCGTGGTCCAGACCACACCCAGAAGGGTGCGCCGAAATCCGTCACCCCGCCGCGTGAGACGAAGGAACAGCTTCTCGCCCGGATGAAAGCCGCGGCCAAGGCCCCTGCCCAGAAGGACGGGCAGTCCTGACCGGACCGTTGGCCTCGCCCTACCTCGCCCCCGGCTTTTACGAGGAGGCCATCGCGAAGGGTCGCCACCGCGACATCGTTGGTGGGCGCTGGGGGGAAACCGGGCGGGCCCAGATGGCTGCCCTGATCGCCACGGGGATGACCCCGCAGGACCACCTTCTGGATATCGGCTGCGGCGCGCTGCGGCTTGGCCACCTTGCGGTTCCCTATCTGGACCCCGGCCATTACTGGGGCACCGATGCGTCCCTCGACCTGATGCGCCACGGTCGCGCGGTAGAGCTGGACGACCCGGACCGCCTGCCGCTGTCGCAGCTTATCGAGGACACCGATTTCGCCTTTCCCGGCATCCCCGACCAGATCAGTCTTGCCATCGCCTGGGGCGTTTTCACCCACCTGCCGATCACCGCGATCGAGGCTGCATTGCCAAGCGTCGCACAGCGCCTGCCGCGACTGAAGGCCTTTCTTTTCACCGTTTTCCTTGCACCCGACAGCAGCTTTGCCAACCCATACCGACAGGCCGATGGCGTGGTGACCCACCCCGACCGCGCACCCCGGCACATTCGGCCAGAGGATGTTGCGCGGCTTTGTGCGGCTGCCGGGCTGATTGCTGAACAGTGCCCCGACCGCCTGCCACGCGGTCAGGTGCTGTTTCGCGCCCGCCGAGCCGCCTGACGGATTGCTGACATCCCCGGACGCTCAGCCGTCAATGGCCGCCAAGCCGCCCCAGATCCCGTAAGTCTCGCGCATGTAGTCGACGCAGGCCAGGTTCGCCTCTTTGCGCCCGGCCCCATCGATCACCGCCCTGAACAGCGGATCGGTGGCGGACAAGGTCCGGATCTCTTGGGCGCAATTCAGCCGCCGGTCGGCCCAGATCGGAATGCCCCGCCGCGCCAGATGACCGGACAGCCAGACATCATCGACCGCCCACAGGATCGGCGGGATCGTATAGGCCGCCTCGTCGAAGAAGTCGGGACGTACCGCCACACCGGCGTTGGCCATTGCTGCGTCGACATAGCCCGACCGATCAAGCTTGCGGAATTTTTCCTCCAACCTGGGCTTCCCGGGATCGCCTCGCCGGGCAGTGGCAAGGAACTTGCGCAGCCAGTAGCCGAATTGCTTGCGTCGTTCCGGCGCCATGACCGCGCGAGGCAGCGGTGCATCCGCCCGCCAGTCGCGGCCCATATAGGCCACGGACGAAGCGGCCGCGCAGACCGCAGCCTCGGGATGCGCCTTGCGGACGTTCAGGAACCGCTGCGCCCAATCCGGCGAATAGCAATGGTCGTCATCGGCAAAGAGCAGTTCGACCTCTTGCCCCCGATAGGCCCGCGCCGCCGGCAAGACCTTGGTGGCAGGACCGAAATCCTCATCCACGCGGACGATTCTCACCCCGTCGGGTACATCCGGCAGACCACCGCCCCAGCCAGGAAAGCGGCGGTAGCTTTGCGGGATGTAAAGCTCCACCGCCTCGGGCCGCGACTTCTGCCGGACCAAGGTCACAAGCGTCTGACCGACCGTAGCAAAGCGTGGAGGGATCGTGGAAAGGCAGATGATATTGCGCATTGCGGCACGCTATCCGCGGCCCGATACCTGGTAAACCCGCATCAGTCCGATTTTCCAGACTTTCCCCGTGCCAGCCACTCTCGCATTCTTGACGCATAACAGACGGAGGCCGCCATGCGTTCCATTGCCATCTCGCTTGCCCTCGCCCTTGCCGCCGCCCCGGCTGCGGCCGAAACCCTGTCACAGGAAATCGCACGTCTGGGCCTGGCTCCGGTCGAGGTGCGGCTTGCCGCCCTTCCCAGCCCAACGAACGAAGAGCTGTTCGCCCTGGCCGGCCTGCGCTTTCTTGGCGGAGTCGAGGCGGCGCTGCAACTTCGCTGGCAGACCGGGGTCCGCGCCGACTGGTCCGAACTGCCGATCCTGCGGCTGCCGATCCCGGAAAACCCTGGTGCCCGCCCCTTCGCGCCCGAGGATTTCACCGCGCTTCTCATCGGTCTCGACAACCAGATGGAATCCAGCCGCGAGGCCTTGGCGCAGCTCGGCGACAAGCCCTTCGCGTTGGAAATCCGTCTGGCCGACCTCTGGTTCGACATCAACCTGAACGATGTCCGGGATGCGGGAGAAGACCTGGCTTCCATCGCGGGCCTGATGGGCGGTGGGCGCATCATCGGCGCTCAGGTGGCCGATCCGGTGATCCGCTTTGATGCGGCGGATGCGGCCTGGCTCTCGGCCTATACGCATTTCCTGTCAGGCTTCGCCTCGACCGCGCTGGCCTTCGATCCCGAACCGGCGATCCAGCGCGTTCTCGACAGTTCGGCGGCAATCTATGCGCTGTGGGGCGACACCCCGCCACCGAACGCGATGGACATGATGTTTGGCCGTCAGGTCGACCGTATCGCGATGGCGCTCTTCGCTCTGTCGAACACCCCCGACAAGACGCAGGCCCTGGACGCCCACACCCATCTTCTGACCATGATCAGGGAAAACCGCCGCTTCTGGTCCCTTGTGGCCCTGGAACCCGACAATGACCGCGAGTGGGTGCCGAATGATGCGCAGGTCTCTGGCCTCGGGATCGTGATGCCGCCGGGCACCGGCGAACGCTGGCAGGCCGTCCTTGCCGATGCAGAGGCGCTTTTGCAGGGCGAGATCCTGATCCCGCACTGGCGCTTCGGGGCCGAGGCCGGGATCAACCTGAAAAAGCTGTTCGAGAACCCGCCCCCGATCGACCTGGTGACCTTCATTCAAGGCGAAGGTTTGCTGCCCTATGCCGAAAAGGGCACCCGCGCCAGTCTGCTGGCCTGGAACGAGTTCGCGCGGCTGGTCTCGGGCGACGCGATGGTGTTCGCGGTGTTTCTGAACTGAAGGGCGGCGTCGGATTTCCTCGGGGATATCTGCAGGACCTTTCGAAGGATCTCGCCCTCACCCCGCTGCCGCGAATCGTTCGCGTTGCATTGCGGTTGCCATGTGATCACACATTTCAGAATTGTGATCACACCCTGCAAGACTGTGATCACAGACGGCCTTTTTCGCCCTTTGCAGCGCTAACAGCCGGGAATTCCCGTAGGAATCCCCGGACTTCCATGGCATCACCCGGTCAAACCACCACAGAACGGGGCGGCGCTCATGAACATCCACGAATACCAGGCGAAGGCACTGCTGCGCAGCTACGGCATCCCGGTCTCGGACGGCCGTGTTGTCCTGCGCGCCGAAGAGGCCAAGACCGCCGCCGGGGAACTTGACGGACCCCTCTGGGTGGTGAAATCCCAGATCCATGCCGGTGGCCGCGGCAAGGGCCACTTCAAGGAGCCCGAGGCCGGCGAAAAGGGCGGTGTCCGCCTGGCCCGTTCCGTGGGTGAGGCTGCCGAGTTCGCCCGCCAGATGCTGGGGCGTACCCTGGTGACCATCCAGACCGGCCCCACCGGCAAGCAGGTCAACCGCATCTACATCGAAGACGGCAGCGACATTGACCGCGAATTCTACCTGGCCCTCCTGATCGACCGCCAGACCAGCCGCATCTCGATCGTCGCCTCCACCGAGGGCGGGATGAGCATCGAAGACGTGGCCCACGACACCCCGGAACTGATCCACACCTTCACCATCGACCCCGCCACCGGGTTGCAGGATTTCCACGGCCGCCGCGTCGCCTTTGCGCTGGGGCTTTCCGGCCAGCAGGTCAAGCAATGCGTAGGGATCGTGAAGAACCTCTACCGGATGTTCGTCGAAAAAGACATGGACATGCTGGAGATCAATCCGTTCTGCGTGCTGAAGGATGGCAGCCTGAAACTGCTCGACGCCAAGATGGCCTTCGACGGCAACGCGATCTACCGCCACCCCGACATCGCCGACCTGCGCGACGAGACCGAGGAGGACCCGAAGGAACTGGCTGCGAGCAAATTCGACCTGAACTACATCGCCCTGGATGGCGAGATCGGCTGCATGGTCAACGGCGCGGGCCTCGCGATGGCCACGATGGACATCATCAAGCTTTACGGGGCCGAGCCCGCCAACTTCCTGGACGTCGGCGGTGGTGCCACCAAGGAAAAGGTCACCGAGGCTTTCAAGATCATCACCTCCGACCCGCAGGTGAAGGGCATCCTTGTGAACATCTTCGGCGGCATCATGCGCTGCGACATCATCGCCGAGGGCGTGATCGCTGCGGTCAAGGAAGTCGGCCTCAAGGTCCCGCTGGTCGTCCGGCTTGAGGGCACCAACGTCGAACTCGGCAAGGACATCATCCGCAAATCCGGCCTGAACGTCATCGCCGCCGACGACCTGAAGGACGGGGCGGAAAAGATCGTCAAGGCGGTGCGGGGGTGACGCGGCTCTCAAAGGCGATCAGATATGCATTGGCGACCTTTTTGCTCTCTGTGTGTCCTTCGGTTGCGCAATCAATTTCAGAACGAATGACCGAGGCCTCTCCACTTGGATTTGCGCAAGCTTTCTTGGGGTTTTGCATACAAAACAGCGCTGACCCGTCGCGAACACTCGAAATTGCCCAGTCAATGGAACTTGAAGAGGTCCCAGACGAGTTCAAGGTACTGGTCGCACCGCCAGACCCTGCAGCTGAGTTTTACGGCTTTTCTGTCAACGAAGGAGAAGGTTCCCCGTTCTTGCTCGGTATTGTATTTAGTGAATTCGAAGGCGAAGGCATGGCTTCTTGCACCATCGCAAATCCTTACATTGAGAGCGAGCCAGTCGCCTCTGCACTCTTGGAGATAACCGAAATGCAGGAGCTGATTTTTGACGAGACGCAGATGGGACAACGCACCCGTATCTGGGACACTACGAACTTCGTTGAGGGCTCCATGATTGTGCTTCTAGATTCGGAAAAGATGGGCATCGGCGGAGCTACACTGAGCTTTGTTCGCCCAAGATAAAAGTAGAGGATCATGAAGGCGATGCGCGGGCAGATATATGACAGATTCATGCGACATCAGAAATGAAATGCTTCAATTAGCGGAGGAAAACAAATGCAAGGACTTGTAGGAATTTTCATTTGGCTGGCAATTATTGCGGGCTGGATTACTCATATTGTGGTCGCGATTTCTGCAAAAGCATGGCTTTTCATGATCGTCGGAGCACTGATTTTTCCGGTCGCGGTAGTCCATGGCTGGTCAGTGTGGTTCGGTTTTGACTGGCTCGACTAGCAAGCATGCCCGTAGCAAGCCCATCGCGTGCGTACCAACCCACCGCCCCCCCAAACCCCAAAGTGACCGCAATGCCCGCATCCCGCCTCATGCTCCTCGCCCTCCCGTTTCTCGCCCCCCTTCCGGCCCTCGCCCAGGATGCCGACCCCTCGAACCAGCTTGTCGAGGGCTACATCGCATGCGCCATGGGCGCGGGGGACTGGAACACGACCGTGCCCATGCTAGGCCTTTACGGCTGGACGCATGAGGAAGACACCGAGATGGGCGTCGTCAATTTCCAGCCCGGCCTGGGCGAGGATACCTTTGCCTACATGTCGCTGACCCCGGACTACTGCCATGTCGAAAGCACCTCGCTTGGCACTGCCCGCGCGCTGGAGCTGATGGGCTACCTGTCCTTATCCGGTCAGGTGTCGCTTGAAACCACCGAGACGGACGAGAACAGTTGCACCATCGTGACGCTCTCGAACGGTGTGGTCGCTGCCATCACCTCGGGCGGAAACGACCCGGTCTGCACCTCCGACCAGAATTCGGGCGTGCGCTTCTACTTTGGAGAGGGGCAATGACCCTGTCCCCCGCCCAGATCATCCTTACGCGGCATGCCGCCGACCAGACCTGTCACTGAAGGAGGCCCCGATGTCCGTCCTCGTCAACAAAGCCACCCGCGTGATCTGCCAGGGCTTCACCGGCTCTCAGGGCACGTTCCACTCCGAACAGGCCATCGCCTACGGGACGAAAATGGTCGGCGGGGTCACCCCCGGCAAAGGCGGCGAGGTCCATCTCGGCCTCCCGGTCTTCAACTCGGTGCATGAGGCCGTGGCGAAGACCGGCGCCGATGCCACCGCGATCTACGTACCGCCACCCTTCGCCGCCGACTCGAT
>PNJK01000071.1 GCA_013821825.1 Rhodobacter sp. | reverse complement strand
AATCCGGTCCAGGAACGGCACGACAAAGTTGATGCCCGGCCCCAGAACCGACCGCAGGCGGCCAAACCGCTCCACCACATGCTTTTCGCTTTGGGGCACAATACGGACACCAAGGAAGATGCAGACGATAACGAATAGCGCAATCGCAAGGTAAACCGCGTTACCGCCAAGAAACTGATTGATATCCATCAATGCCCCCCCCAGAAATCCGGGCCACATGCAAAGCCCGCGCGCAGTCTTGCCTCAACGCACACATAGTGCAAGCCCCCAGCCTTCACCATCGCCGCTTGGCCGCTTCCCCCCACCGGCAGAAGCGGTTAGGGTCCGCGCGCCTGCAAGAAAGGCATCGGAGCGACACAGTCACGATACGGAGTTGATGATGACCCAGCGCTTGCATCTCGTCTTTGGAGGCGAGTTGGTGGACCCGCAGACCAACGTCTTTCGTGACCTGAACGAGATCCACATCGTCGGAATGTTCCCGAACTACGACAGCGCCTTCAAGGCCTGGAAGGCCGAGGCGCAGCGCAGCGTGGACAACGCCCACATGCGCTACTTCATCGCCCACATCCATCGCCTGCGGGACGAGAAGACTTCTGGTTCGCCAACCGAGGAGCTTGGGCTCTGATCCATGGCGGCTTCGCTTGGCCTGAAGCTTTACAATCTTGGGCATCGTCGCGAGGCGGGGCAAGGATCCCCGCGCGCGCAGCGGCCAGCGGGGACGCTGGTCTGGCTGCATGCACCAACTGAAGATCAGGCAAGCCCGATGCTCGCCCTGGCCCATCGCCTGATCGAGGAGGATGGCGTGGCTGTTCTGCTGACCTGCCCACTGGAATTGCCCGCCCGAAAAGGGGTGATTCATCAGCCTCCACCCTCTGACACCCCCACCGAGTCCCGCGCCTTCCTGGACCACTGGCGACCCGAGATCATCGTTCTGGCAGGCGGAGAGTTGCGGCCCGCGGTCCTGCACGAGGCAGGGGAACGGAAGCTCCCGGTTCTGCTGGTCAATGGTCGCGCACCGGTATTTCAGCGCGACAGGGATGTCTGGTATCCGGGACTGATGCGGTCGGCCTTGTCGCGCCTGTCGCATATCTGCACGATGGACGAAGCTTCGGCCCGGCTCTTCCGCAAGGCTGGCGCTGCGCTATCCTCTGTCGCAGTAACAGGCCGGATGGAAGAGGAAAGCGTGGCCCTGCCCTGTCTTGAGGCCGAGCGCGCCGCACTGGCGAAGTTGCTTGCCGGGCGGCCGGTCTGGTTCGTCGCCGGCCTGCCCAAGATTGAGGAAGAGGCCGTCATCCATGCGCACTGCGCCGCCATGCAGCATTCGCACCGCCTGCTTCTTATCGTGATGCCGGAAGAAATCGGCCAGGCCGAAGCCCTTGCGAAGCGGCTGGAAGACCGGGAAGACCTGGTTGTCGCGCAGCGCATGCGGGAAGAAGAACCCGACGCGGCGGTCGAGGTCTTCGTGGTCGACAATCCGGCGGAATACGGGCTTTGGTATCGGCTCGCCCCGGTGACATTTCTTGGCGGCAGCCTTGCGGGCACCGGCCCGATCCGCAACCCGATGGAAGCTGCGGCCTTGGGGTCGGCTATCATGCACGGGACGCGAACCGGACGATATGGCCCGGCCTTCGGCCGTCTGGGCGCGGCACGGGCAACGCGTGCTGTCGCTTCGACCAACGATCTTGGCGATGCTTTGGGTGACCTTCTGGCACCGGACCGCGCAGCGCGGCTGGCGCAGGCGGCCTGGGCGGTGGCAAGCGACGGAGCCGAGGTGACGGAAGGGATTCTGGTCAGAATCCGCGCCATCATGGACGCAAGACCATGACGCGCGCCCCGCAGTTCTGGTTCACGCCGCCGGATCGGCCTGCATTCATGGCGCGGCTGCTGGCCCCTCTGGGCTGGCTTTACGCGGCTGGCACGGCGTTACGCTTGCGCCAACCGGGCTATGCGCCGCAAGTGCCGGTGATCTGCGTCGGCAATCTGGTGGCAGGCGGAGCGGGCAAGACTCCGGTGACGCTGGCGCTTGCCGAACGGCTGCGGGAACGCGGGCACGCGGTGCATATCGTCAGCCGCGGGTTCGGCGGGCGACTGGAAGGGCCGGTCCGGGTGGACGACGCCGTCCACACGGCAGCCGATGTCGGGGATGAACCCTTGCTGCTGTCGGCCTTCGACCCAGTCTGGGTGGCGAAAGACCGGGCCGCAGGCGTGCGCGCGGCTGAAGGCGCGGGGGCGACGGTCATCGTGATGGACGACGGGTTCCAGAACCCCTCGGTCAAGCCGTGGCTTTCGGTTGTGGTGGTCGATGCCGCGCGCGGCTTCGGCAACGGGCGCTGCATCCCGGCCGGCCCCTTGCGAGAGCCGGTGCCCGCGGGTCTGGCCCGGGCCGACCTTGTGCTGGCCGTGGGCAACCCGGACGCGCGCCAGCGGTTTCAGACCACCTGGGGCGCAGATATCCGGGTGCCTTTGGCGACTGGTCAGTTGCAGCCCCTGCAGACCGGGATGGACTGGCAAGGCCAGCATGTCCTTGCTTTCGCAGGAATTGCCGACCCCGAACGCTTTTTCACCACCCTGCGCGGATTGGGCGCCATCCTTGTGCGGGGCGAGGCCCTGGCCGATCACGCGCCCTTATCGGAAACCCTCCTGCGGCGGCTGGAGACCGAGGCTGCCACTTCAGGCGCGCAACTGGTGACAACCGAAAAGGACGCCGCGCGCCTGCCACCTCATTGGCGGATGCGGGTTCTGACCCTGGTCGTAAGGCTTCAGGTCGGAGATTGGACCGCCATTGATGCCGCGCTAAAGCGGCTGGGCCTTTAGCCCTTTTTCCCCAGAACCTCGTCCTGATGCTGGCCCAGCCGGGGTGCCGGCCGGTCAAGCCTCAGCTCGGCCGCCGAAAACCGCATCGGGCTGCGAACCCCCGGCAACCCCTCGGGAGCAATCTGCATCCCGCGCGCCACCACCTGCGGATCGGCGAAAACCTCGGCCATGTCGTTGATAGGCCCGGCGGGAACGCCCTCGGCCTCGCAGGCGGCCAGAAGATCGGCCTTGGCCCAGCGCTTCGTTGCTTCGGTCAGACGATCGGTCATGGTGGCCCGGTTCACCACCCGGTCAGCATTGGTCAGAAAGGCTGGATCGCTGGCCATGTCCTCGACCCCGAGGATCTTGCACAAACGCTGGTACTGCCCGTCATTGCCGGTAGCGAGGATCAGCCAGCCATCGGCGCAGTCGAAGACCGCATAGGGCGCAAGGTTCGGGTGGGCGTTGCCCAGCAGGCCGGGGGCCTTGCCCGAAGCCAGGTAGTTCATCGCCTGATTGGCCATCACCGATGTGGCCACATCCAGCAGGGCCATGTCGATCTGCTCACCCTCGCCCGTCCGCCCGCGCTGCACCAGCGCCGCGAGAATCGCCGTGGCCGCATAGACGCCGGTAAAGACATCGGTCACCGCCACGCCCACCTTCTGCGGCTGGCCATCGGCGGGGCCGGTCACCGACATCAACCCCGACATGCCCTGAATAATGAAGTCATAGCCCGCACGGTGAGCATAAGGCCCATCCTGCCCGAAGCCGGTGATCGAGCAGTAGATCAGCCGCGGGTTCACCTTGCGAAGGCTTTCCCAGTCGAGGCCGTATTTCGCCAGCCCCCCGACCTTGAAATTCTCGATCACCACATCCGCATCAGCGACCAGACGGCGGACAACCTCCTGCCCCTCGGGCGTGCGAAAATCGCAGATGATCGACCGTTTGCCCCGGTTCGTGGCGTGGAAATAGGCGGCGGTCCGTTCGCCCGCGGCCTCGATGAACGGGGGCCCCCAGCGGCGGGTGTCGTCACCTTCCGGAGCCTCGACCTTGATCACATCGGCACCAAGGTCTGCCAGCGTCTGTCCGGCCCAGGGGCCAGCCAGAATCCGCGCCAGTTCGATGACACGGATGCCGTCCAGTGGAGCCGTCATGTCACTTGGCCAGTTCTGCGTCGATGATGGCTTTCAGGTCGGCGTAAGGCATGTTGCCATACTTGGTCCCATTTACGAAGAGCGTCGGCGTCCCCTCCACCCCATCGGCGGCCATGTTCGTCTGGAACCGCGCGATCAGCGCCTCGGCCATCGCCTGGTCATTCAGACAGACGTCGATCGCCGCCGCATCAAGCCCGGCCGAGATGCCGATGGTCTTCAGGTTCTGCACGACCTGCACCGGGTCTTGCGACGCCGTCCATTCCTGCTGCTGCTCAAACAGCATGTCGTGGATGCCGAAATAACGCATGTCGCCGCCGCAGCGGGCAACCATCGCGGCCCACAGGCCGTAACGGTCGAAATACACCTCGCGCATGGTGAACTGCACCTTTCCGGTCTCGATGAAGTCCTTCTTCAGGTCCTTGAACACGGCGGCATGGAATTTCGCGCAATACGAGCAGGTGAAGCTGGCATATTCGACGATCTTGACCGGCGCATCCGGTGAGCCAAGTGAGAAATCGCCCGGTTCAGTCACGGCCGTCGCGGTTTCCTGCGCGAAGACGGGCGAGGCGGCCATAGCGGCCGCAAGGGAGATCATCGCCCGACGGTTCAGTTTCAGCATCTGGTGGTGTCCTTTATCATGCGCCCGCTTTGGATCGGGGGCGAGTTAAGATGTTTTGCGCCAGCACTTCAAGTGCGGCCCGCAAAGCAGGGTCTCCCACACCCTCCGCCGCCTGATGGGCCCGGGCAAGGGTCTGAGGGTCGGGCATCGGGAGGGCCTTCGGGGCCGGAGCGAACTCGGCCTTACCTTCGGCGAAACCGGTGGCTGCGGTCTGGGTCAGGTGGATGTGGCTGACGGCGGCATAGCCGTAGACGGCATTCACCCGCTCTTTCAGGACCGGCAGCGCCATCTGCACCATCGGCGCCTCGGCCGCCTTGACAAGAAGCGTCAAGGTCGCGCCCATGCCGCCCTTGCCATAGCCGATCTTCACCGGGCGGGTCTTGCGCGCCATCTCTTCGCCCGCAACCTCGGCCCAATGGGTCAAAAGCCGCGCGACCGCAAAACCTCGGGATTCCCCGGCCAGGCGGACCGGATCCTTCATCAGCCCGAACGCCGGCTCAAAGCCACGGCGGCGACGGTCGGCGCTGGGTTCAGGCAGAGGTTTCTTGGCCATGCTCTCCACTTTCGTCCGGCGCATTCTATCGCACCCGGCCCGCCCCGCCAGTGCCATGCAGGCAAATGGCCCAAAAAGATTGCTCGACGTCGGGGTGAACGCGCCTCTGGCCCTGGCCAACGGGCAGGCTATGGTGCGCGTCAGATGCAAAGCGCGCCCGAACCCGAATCCCTCACTGTCCAGCTTTTGGCCTGGTATGACCGCCATGCCCGGGTGATGCCGTGGCGAGTGTCCCCGCAAGACCGCGCCGCCGGGGTCCGGCCCGACCCCTACCGCGTCTGGCTTTCCGAAGTGATGCTGCAGCAAACCACCGTTGCCGCCGTGAAGGACTATTTCCACCGCTTCACGGCACGTTGGCCCACGGTCGCTGCGCTGGCCATGGCCCCGGATGCGGATGTGATGGGCGAATGGGCCGGGCTTGGCTACTATGCCCGCGCCCGCAACCTGTTGAAATGCGCCCGCTCCGTGGTGGCCGATCATGGCGGCACCTTCCCCACCTCGCGGCAGGGCCTGCTGATCCTGCCCGGCATCGGCCCCTATACTGCCAGCGCCATCGCCGCGATTGCCTTTGACCAAGCCGCGACCGTGGTTGACGGCAATGTCGAGCGCGTGATGTCCCGGATGTTTCGCGTCGAAACCCCGCTGCCCGCCGCCAAAGCCGAACTGACCGCACGGGCCGAAACCCTGACCCCGACCCAGCGCCTGGGAGACTACGCCCAGGCGGTCATGGACCTTGGCGCCACCATCTGCATCCCCCGCAACCCCGCCTGCGGCCTCTGCCCGTGGAGCCACGCCTGCCTTGCCCGCGCCGCCGGGGTTCAGGCCGACCTGCCACGCAAGACGCCCAAGGCGGAAAAGCCCACACGCAAAGGCACGCTATGGCTTGGCCACCGCGACGGGGCGCTCTTGGCAGAGCGACGGCCCGAAAGGGGCTTGCTGGGTGGCATGCTGGGATTCCCGGGCGATGGCTGGGACGGCGCGGGCGGCACTGCCCCGGCACCGGCAGACTGGCAGGACATCGGCGAAGTTCGCCACACCTTCACCCATTTCCACCTGATCCTGCGGGTTCTGGTCGCGCGGGTGGACGGCGACCCCTTGCGCGGCGATTGGCTGCCTCGAGAGGCTTTCCGACCTGCCGATCTGCCAACGGTCATGCGCAAGGCCTATGATCTGGCCCAGGACAGGGTGGGGAATTGAACTGGGCTTGGTTCCGACTGATACTCGCGGTCGGACCTGATGCCAGAAGGACCCGCCATGCCCAATCCTCCGACCCAGCCCCTTGGACTGCTGCACGCGCTGCCCTTCTGGATGGCGCTGGGCATGGCGCCACTTGCGGCGATCGGGGCCACGCAGGGCGGCTGGTACACCGCACTGGTCCCGGCCTGTTCGACCCTCTTCTACCCCCTCCTCGACGCCCTGACCGGGTTGAACGAAAAGAACGCCGACCCGCAAAGTGAAGACAGCCTGTTCTGGTACCGCCTGCTGACCCTTGTGTGGGTCCCGGTCCAGATGCTGATCCTGTTCGGAACCATCTGGTACGCAACCCGGGCCGATCACCTTGGCGCGCTGGAGCTTGGCGTGCTGTTCTTCGGAATCGGCATCCTGACCGGCACAGTCGGCATCAACTACAGCCACGAACTGATGCATCAGAAGAACCGGCTGGAGCGTTGGCTGGGCGATCTTCTTCTCGCCTCGGTGCTTTATTCCCATTTCCGGTCCGAACATCTTAAGGTGCATCACTTGCACGTTGGCACCCCGCGCGACCCGGTGACGGCGCGCTATAACGAGGGCTTCCACCGTTTCTTTCCGCGGGTGCTGTGGCAGTGCCCGCAATCAGCCTGGAAGGCCGAGGTGGCAATGCTGGCCCGCCGTGGCCTGCCGTGGTGGCATCGCGCCAATCCGTTCTGGCGCTATGGCGCACTGCAAGTCGGGATGCTGACGTTGGCCGTGGCCCTTGGTGGCTGGTTCGGGCTGGGGCTTTTCCTGTATCAGGCCGCCGTCGCGATCTGGCAGTTGGAGGCGGTGAACTATGTCGAGCATTACGGCCTGACCCGCCGCCATCTGGGCGATGGCAAGTACGAACATGTCCGCCCGCATCACAGCTGGAACGGGTCACAGACCGCGTCGAACTGGCTGTTGATCAACCTGCAGCGCCATTCGGACCACCACTACAAACCGGACCGCCGCTTTCCCTTGCTGCAGACCTATTCGCCGGACGAAGCACCGCAATTGCCCTTGAGCTATCCGCTGATGGTGTTCGTCGCGATGAACCCACTGGTGTGGCGGCGGGTCATGAACCCCCGTGTCCGGGCCTGGCGCAAGTTCCACTACCCTGACATCACCGACTGGCAACCCTACAACAAGGCGCTGAACCCGCCGCCGCGCGGCGGTTGACGCCTCAGCACACGACCTCGATCAGCCGTGGCCCTTTCTGTGCCATCGCCCCGGCAAAAGCTGCATTGAAACCTGCCATGTCGGTTACCTGCACGCCTTCGACACCATGCCCCTTGGCCAGCGCCACCCAGTCCAGAGTCGGCTCGACCACGTCGAACATCCGTACGGCATTGCGCCCAACCTCGGTCACGCCCACGGCCGCCAGCTCGTCGCGCAGGATCTGATCGCCCCGGTTGGCAAAGACCACCGTGGTCACGTCCAGCCCCTCGCGAGCCATGGTCCAGAGCGATTGCAGCGTGTACATCCCCGACCCATGGCCCTCCAGCACCACCACCTTGCGGTCCGGGCAGGCAACCGCCGCACCAACCCCGAGCGGCAGGCCACAGCCAATCGATCCTCCGGTGATTGTCATCACGTCATGCCCAAGCGCCCGGCGCAGACCCGGGGCCAGATGGGCCGATGATGAAACGCCTTCATCCACCAAAACCACGTTTTCGGGCATCAACGCCGCCATTGCCTCGCCCACCTTCGCCAGGGTCAGCGCGCCTTCAGGCAGCGAGGGCAGATCCCGCTCGACGAAATCGTCGGCCTCAAGCCCGGCCTCGCCCAATTCATCGGAAAGTGCCCGGAGGGTCCATTCGATGTCCATATCGCGGCTGCAAAGGTCGATCAGCAGCACTGCTCCGGGCTGTCGCAAGGCGCAGGCGGCAGCGGCCACTTCCTGCGCCGAAGGGTGATGCAACGGTGGAGGCGGCGGGGCCGTGGCGTGACCTTCCGCCGCGTCCCAGGCCATGTTCTCTGGCAGGATCAGCGTGGCGATCTGGCCATTCCTGGATCGTGCCGCCTGCACCGCATCAGCGCCGTCACCGGCCACGCGTCCCGGAGCCGTACAGACCCGCGTCCAATGCGAAATCGCTTCGCCGATGCCGACCGTATCGCCCTTCAGAGGAGCTTCGAAGCGCAAGTGATAATCGGCATGGTCGCCCATGATATTAACGATCCCGCTTCGCGCCTTGCGGGCGTTGTGCAGGTTGGCGAAGGCGTTGCCAAGCCGGGAGCAAGATGAAGCAGTGTGGCCGCGACCTCGCCCGACATGCGGAAATTGCGATCCGCCGCGCCGGAAACCCGACCCTCGAACAGGCTGAGGATGCAGCGCATGTCCGGGTGGCGGTCAAGCGCTGCCACGAAATGCATCTCTGACGTTCCGGGATTGGCGAACGGATCCGGACGCCACTGGCAAGCAGGGTCTTGACCAGAGTCCCTGCGCCGTTCATCCGATTGCCCCCACTTCTGGTCCGTGCCTTCAAGTGACCGGGTTCGGCGGAAAGCACAACCGGCCTGGCAAGGCAAAAAACCCCGCCGTGATGTCACGGCGGGGCAGGTGTCCCCAGGGCGGTCCCGGGGACAGGCGTGATCGTTCCGTGGCGTCAGTGAGTGGGGCTGGTGTCAGCCTCCATCTCGGCGCGGATCTGTTGGCGCAGGATGTCGATGGGAACCATCTTTCCGTCGCGCTTGAAGTGCCAGTAGGTCCAGCCGTTGCAGCTTGGTGCCCCTTCCAGCGCGGCCCCGACCTGATGGATCGAACCCTTTACGTCATTGCCGATCAGCGTGCCGTCGGCGCGGACCTTGGCCTTGTGACGGTTGCCCAGCGAGAACAACTCCTCCCCCGGCCGCAGCATGCCGCGCTCGACGACCTGACCGAAGGGAACCCGCGGTTCCGACCGCTTCGATCCGGTGATTTCCAGCGAGCTGGCATCGAAGCGGCGAACCTTCTCGATTCGCTTCGCCGCGACCTTGCGATAGGCTTCCTCGCGTTCGATACCGATGAAATCGCGACCCAGCATCTTGGCCACCGCCCCGGTGGTTCCAGTGCCGAAGAACGGGTCCAGGATCACATCGCCCGCGTTGGTGGTGGCCACGATGATCCGGTGCAAAAGGCTTTCCGGTTTCTGAGTCGGATGCGCCTTGTCGCCGTTCTCGTCCTTCAGGCGTTCATGTCCGGTGCAGATCGGCAGCACCCAGTCCGACCGCATCTGGATACCGTCGTTCAGGGCCTTCAACGCCTCGTAGTTGAAGGTATATTTCGCGGATTCGTCGCGGCTGGCCCAGATCAGCGTCTCATGCGCGTTGGTCAGCCGCTTGCCCTTGAAGTTCGGCATCGGGTTCGACTTGCGCCAGACCACATCGTTCAACAGCCAGAAGCCGTGGTCCTGCAGCACCGCCCCCAGACGGAAGATGTTGTGATACGACCCAATCACCCAGATCGCCCCGTTCGGCTTCAAGAGCCGCTTGGCCGCTGCCAGCCAGTCGCGGGTGAAGCTGTCATAGGCGGCAAAACTGGAAAACTGGTCCCAGTGGTCATCCACCGCATCAACCTTCGAATTGTCCGGGCGGTGAAGCTCGCCCTTGAGCTGGAGGTTGTATGGGGGGTCCGCAAAAACCAGGTCAACGCTGCCGGCGGGCAGGCTGTTCATCACCTCGATGCAGTCACCAGACATGATCTGGTTAAGCGGCAGCACATCTGCCACCTGAGCCGTTTTCGTCGCCATATTCTGCCTCTGCGTCGGCATCGTTTGTGTGCCGATCTTGTGCCAAAGCATGAGTCAGTGGCGATTCATCGTCAAATTCTTTTTTGAATCAAGGGGTTATAGAATTCCCTTGATACAATATGTTGTGGACAGGACGGAACGAACGTCTATGCCAAGGGGTCACACCTAGATTTCGCAGCGCCTCCAGATGGGCCTTTGTCGGGTAACCTGCGTTCACCTCCCAGCCATAGCCGGGGTGCTGTTGCGCCAAATCCACCATGATGCGGTCGCGTGTCACCTTGGCGACGATCGATGCCGCCGCAATGGACAGGCAATTCGCGTCGCCCCTGATGATCGCGGTCGCGCCGCAGACCAGCCCGCGCGGGATCAGGTTGCCATCAATCAGCGCATGATCAGCGCCCAGACCCGCCACCGCCCGTTCCATCGCCAGATGGCTGGCGCGCAGGATGTTCAGCGCGTCAATCTCTTCGACGCTGGCGTGGCCGATGCTGACCTTGGCCACCGCGTTGATCTCGGCGAACAACGCCTCCCGCCGGGTCGCCGTCAGAACCTTGGAATCACGCAGGCCGGCTGGAATTCGGTCAGGGTCAAGACGGACGGCGCAAGCCGTGACCGGCCCGGCCAGAGGCCCGCGCCCGACCTCATCCACCCCGACGACCATTTGCGCGCCAGCGGCATGGGCGACGGATTCAAAGCTGAAATCGGGGATGATCTGGTGCATGGCCCCGGGTTATCCCGGATCACGACGCCGAAAAAGAGCCAAAAAAAATGGAGGACGGAAGCTGCTCACCCTTCCGTCCTCCAAATCCGGTCAGGGCCAAAGGGCGCCCCGCCCGGTCCGGGCTGCCGCAACTGGCGGATGTCCTAGCGGCCCGAAATCCGGAAACCTGCGTCGCGCAGGCATTGCTCCGAATAGACCCGGTCATCCTGGCCAAAGATGCGGGCATCGTTGGCGCAACCGCGGGGCAGGCGGCGGTCGAACCCCTCGCGCCGCAGGCAGGCCTCGGAATACAGTGTCACCGACCGCAGCGCCCCGTCGATGGAAATCGCACAGGTCGACGGCACGCGCTTTTGCTTGACCTTCACTGGCTTCGGCTTGTCGTTCAGCTCGTTTGCGATGATCCCGATGGCAAGCGCCGCCACCAGCGCCTTTGCAAGGTCGTCTTTCTTGTCGGCCTTCGCCGGCATCGCCGCGCCGAGCACCAACGCCAGCACAAGCGCGCCTCCGGTCAGCAGGGTGGCGAATCTGCGGCCCGAGACACCGTTCTCGGCAATGCCTTTCGAGGCAATCTGGACAGACTTGCTTCTGTATTCTGCGGACATGCGGGCCTCCTGTAGCGATGGGTCTTTGTCATTGCGGCCTGCTGCCATCTGGCTTGCAGTGCCGATAGCGAATGCTGATCCCCGGTTGCCGACGTAAGCAATATCGCTGCCCTGTTAGGTCATAACCAAGGCAATCCTGACCGTTGCTATCCGATAACAAGGCCGCAAAACTCGTCGTGATATTGAATATCACACTGCCCCTGTGCATTCTTTCATGGTAGTCGAGCAGCCTCCCACCCGGAGCCCAAAAATGAAAAGACTTCTCTCCATCGTCATACTTGCCTTGGTCCTTGCCGGGCCCGCGTCGGCGGAATGCTATGCCGATTACAAGGCCAAGCGTGACGAACCCCTCAAGCTGCACTACGGTGTGGCCCAAGTGTCGGACAGCAATTGCTCGCCCGGTGCGGCCGAAGGCGAATTGGCGCCAAGGTTGGCGTCGGACGGCTGGACCTTGCTGAACGTATTGTCCACATTCGGCCCCGAAGGGCTTGAGGAAAGGAAAGCGAGTGCCGGAGCCTACTTCCTCCGTTACTGAAAGTCTCAAGGCTGGCAACCGCGTGGTTGCCTTCGGAATTGGCGCTATCGTCCTCATTCTTCTGGGCGCGGCGCTTTTTCTGTTCCTGAACCTGCCGGACGCGAACGCTTTCAACGCCCGCGTGGAACGCATCTTTGTCGAGAACAACGATCTTACGTCCGACACCCAGATCAAGCTTCTGGAGATCCTTGCGCAGTCCGGCACCTCGTTTTCCGAAGTGCTGACCAGCTACCGCTCTGTGATTTTCGTGCTGCTGGTGTTCTCGACCGCACTGCTGATCGCAGCTTTGGTCTTTCTTGTGATGATCATCGCGCTCAACCGCCGCATCTCGGCGATCCAGCGTTCGGGCATTCAGGTCGCCAGCCTGATGATCAGCCGCGAGTCGCGGGCGGTCTATATCAACGACCTTGAATTCGCCCTGACCGAGGCCGCGCTGGAAACCCTGTCCGTCCTGGCCGAAGCCCGGATGGATGACGAGGTTCTGACCGGCGCGCAGATCGAGGCGGTGATCTCGGGCCGGAACGAGGCCGATTGTGACGAGGCTGCCGGCGCAACGCGCGTGAAACGCCTGCGCGACACGCTGGGCAACCAGCTTGTGTCGGAACTTCTGGTCAAGACCATCGCCCGGCGCGGCTATGTGCTGGCAGTGGGCAAAGACACGATCCGGATGATCTGAATCCCCCGATATCAAACGCAGAATGCCCGGACCTTGCGGCCCGGGCATTCTGTTGTGGTGGTGAGCCGGACAGGATTCGAACCTGTGACCCGCTGATTAAAAGTCAGCTGCTCTACCAACTGAGCTACCGGCCCCACGAGGCGCGTGATTAGGCAAGCCCGCCCGAAGGGTCAAGGGCAAAAACGTGGGGCTCTGGCAAAAGCGACCGGGCGGGCGTATATGCCGGGGCATGAAGGACAGCGCAGCCCCAACCGGCCTGCCGTTCATGAAAATGCACGGCGCAGGCAATGACTTCGTGGTGATCGACCAGCGTGGGCGCAGGGCGGTGATGACGGCTGACCTCGCGCGGGCCCTGGGTGACAGGAACCGGGGCGTCGGCTTCGACCAGTTGGCCGAGATCGTCGATGCGGACGGTGCCGATTTCGGGCTGGTGTTCTGGAACAGCGACGGCAGCCAGGCCGGGGCTTGCGGCAATGCCACGCGCTGCGTGTCAGATTATGTGATGCGGGGGCTTGGGGTTGACCGGGTCAGCCTGACGACAGCGCGCGGGCTTCTTTGGGCTGAACGGCTGGCCGATGGACGGGTCGCAGTGAACATGGGGCCACCGCAGCTTGACTGGCAAGACATCCCGCTTGCGCATGCGGTGGACAGCTTGCACTTGCCCCTTCCGGGCGATCCGGTGGCTGTCGGCATGGGCAATCCGCACAGCGTCCGCTTTGTCCCCGATGCCGAGGCAGTGGATCTGGTCGCCGTCGGGCCGGGGCATGAGCACGACCCCTTGTTCCCCCAGCGGACAAATGTCGAGTTTGCCTCGCTGACCGGTCCCGACCATCTGCGGATGCGGGTCTGGGAGCGCGGCACCGGCATCACGCTTGCCTGTGGATCCGGCGCCTGCGCCACCGCCGTCGCTGCCCATCTGCGCGGCCTGACCGGGCGGCATGTGGTGCTGGACGTCGATGGCGGCGTGCTGGAGGTCGACTGGCGCGACGACGGCGTCTGGCTGACAGGCCCCGTCGCGCGGGTCTTTGACGGGGTTCTTTCGCCCGACTACATCGCAGCGCACAGATGAATGCGCCCGTCTTTGCCACGCTTGGCTGCCGTCTGAACGCCTATGAGACGGAAGCGATGAAGGAACTCGCCGCCGCTGCGGGCCTCTCTGACGCAGTGATCGTGAACACCTGCGCCGTCACCGCCGAAGCTGTGCGCAAGGCCAAACAGGAGATTCGCCGCCTCTCGCGCGACAACCCCGGCGCGGCGATCATCGTCACCGGCTGCGCGGCGCAGACCGAACCCGAAACCTTTGCCGCCATGCCCGAGGTTGCCCGCGTGGTCGGCAACCACGAAAAGATGCAGGCCGGCACCTGGCGGGGCATTGCGGCGCCGGACCTGATCGGCGTGACCGAACGTGTGCAGGTCGATGACATCATGTCGGTCCGTGAAACCGCAGGGCATCTGATCGACGGCTTTGGCCGTCACCGGGCCTATGTGCAGGTCCAGAACGGCTGCGACCACCGCTGCACCTTCTGCATCATTCCTTATGGCCGGGGAAACTCGCGTTCCGTTCCGGCGGGGGTGGTGGTGGAGCAGATCCAGCGGCTCGTCGATCACGGATTCAACGAGGTGGTGCTGACCGGGGTGGACCTCACCTCATGGGGTGCCGACCTTCCGGCTACTCCGCGCCTTGGGGATCTTGTCCGCCGCATCCTGAAGCTGACCACGATCCCGCGTCTGAGGATATCCTCGATCGACAGCATCGAAGCCGACCCGGCACTGATGGAGGCGATCGCGACCGAGCCCCGCCTGATGCCACACCTGCACCTGTCGTTGCAGGCCGGGGACGACCTGATCCTGAAGCGGATGAAACGCCGCCACCTGCGCGACGATGCGATTCGGTTCTGCGCGGAGGCCCGCAGCCTTCGCCCCGACATGGTGTTCGGTGCCGACATCATCGCGGGCTTTCCGACCGAAACCGAGGCGATGTTCCAGCAGTCGCTTCAATTGGTCGAGGACTGCGGGCTGACCTTCCTGCATGTCTTCCCCTACTCACCCCGCAAGGGCACGCCTGCTGCGCGAATGCCGCTGGTTCGGGGACCGGAGATCAAGGATCGCGCTGCCCGGCTGCGGGGCTTGGGAGACGTTGCCCTGGGGCGGCATCTCGCGGCTCAGGTTGGCAAGGTTCACAGGGTGCTGACCGAGGGGGCACGGGTCGGACGGACCGAGGGATTTACCGAGGTGGCCTTTGAGGACGACCAGCCGGAGGGCGCGATCATCGAGGTCCGGGTCCGGGGGCAGGACGGGGCGCGACTGCTGGCGTAAGGGCGTCACGGGCCGCGACATTTGACGATTTTCCATTAATACAATGATTTAAGCTTTTCGTTGGGCGATCGTCAGGCTTTGGGGCTGTGCAGTCACGCGCCCAAAGCCAAAGTCCCTACCCCCAGCCCCAGACCGCCCAGCCGCAGCGCAGCCATTGGCTTCATGCCTTTGAATGCCGTTCCGCAACCCGCCCCCGGCCATGATTTCAATCAATGATGAATACATTCAGCTTCGCCAGTCTGGTTGTAGAGCACTGTCAATGAATGGAGCAATCGAGATGAATTTGAACACAGGTCTGGCCTCCGCCCTTGTTGCGAGTGCGATGACGATCCTTCCCGCCTTTGGCCAAGAGATCGACATCGGTGCGCAGCTTTACGGCGATTATTGCTCTGCCTGCCACGGGGCGACCGGTCTTGGCGACGGCGACATGGCGAATGTCGTCTCGATCCAATCGCCGAACCTTACCCTTCTGGCAAAGAACAATGACGGCGTTTTTCCAATGCTGAAGGTGCTGCACACCATCGATGGCCGAACGGGTGTGCGGGCGCATGGTGGCGTGATGCCGCTGTGGGGCCGGGTGTTTTCCGATGAAGTCGGGGATTCGGCAGGTCCCTATGGCTCCGTTCTGGAAGTGCGCGGCCGTCTGCTGTCTCTTGCGACCTATATTGAATCCATCCAGCAGTGACAATAACGCCCGCAGGAAGCGTTTTCCTTGCGGGCGTCACACCTTGCGGATCGTGTCCCCGGGTTGCAGCGTGGGGAAAAGCTCGATCGAATTTCCCGCCTTGGCGTCAGATTTCCGGTGCCCGGCAATGATTTCGGCGGCCTTGCGGCCGATTTCCAATCGGCAGGCATCCATGGTTGCAAGCCGTCTTGGCAGACCCTCCAGCAGTTCGACCCCGTTGAACCCGGCAAGTCCGATGCGACCAGGGACATCCAGGCCTTGATCGAGACACCACAGAAGGCCCCCGGCGCCGATCATGTCGTTGGAATAATAGAGAAAATCCACATCCGGCGACCGGGCAAGGACGGCGGCGGTCATCTCCCTTCCCTTCAGCAGCGCCGAGCCGCCCGAGTAGTATTCACGGTCCGCCAGGGTCAGTCCCGCCTTGGCAAGCGCCGCCTCGAACCCCTCCAGCCGCTTTCTCGCGCGGTGGTCGTTGGGCATCTGGGTACCCATGAAGGCGATGCGGCGGTAGCCGGCGGCGACAATCGCCTCGGCCATCTGACGACCGGCGCGGCGGTGCGAAATGCCGACGGCGTGGTCGATCGGGGTGCCATCGATATCCATGATCTCGACAATGGGAATGCCGGCGCGGCCCAGCATGGCGCGGGCGGCGTCGGTGTGTTCAAGCCCCGCGATGATCATGCCCGACGGACGCCACGACAGCATCTCGTAGATGACGGTTTCTTCGCGGTCCGGCAGGTAGTTCGTCACGCCGACGACCGGTTGCAGGCCGGTGCCGTCAAGGACGGAAGAGATGCCGGTCATCACCTCGGGGAAGACCATGTTCGACAGAGACGGGATGACAACGCCGACCAGATTCACCCGCTGCGAGGCCAGCGCCCCGGCGATCTTGTTCGGGACGTAGCCAAGGGCACGTGCGGCCTCCAACACCTTTTCGCGGGTCGGGGCGGACACGTCGCCTCGGTTGCGCAAAACGCGGGAGACGGTCATCTCGCTGACGCCTGACGCCTCGGACACGTCGCGTAGGGTCAGGGTGTGGCGCGGGTCGGGGACGGGCTTGGTCAATGAACGGTTCCGGCGCGGCTGGAGATAATCCTTGTTAGCGCCAAAGGTCAGGCTTGTCCAAGGGGCTTTCGTCTGCTATTGATAGCGCTAACAGCCGACCGGCATTCGCTTTGGGCTGGCCATATCCTGCGCATCCTGCAAGCTCTCAACCTGGATGCGACGGACCAGAGGGGGAGTAGTGGGCCAAAACTTGCTCCCCCTTTTCTTTTCTCGCAGTTGCCTTCGTGCGCGTTTCAACGCATTGAATGGGCCGTGGCTCCGTAGCTCAGGGGATAGAGCGGCCGCCTCCTAAGCGGCAGGTCGATGGTTCGAATCCATCCGGGGTCACCAA
>PNJK01000070.1 GCA_013821825.1 Rhodobacter sp. | reverse complement strand
TTGAACGGTCCCGCCAGGCGAATGATCTCCCAGCGGGTGTTGAAGGATCGGAACGGGCTGCGCCGGGTCCTCCAGAGGCGCAACGCGGCGCCACCGTCAGAGGCAGGAAACGTCCTCTGACGCTCCCCCTCTGACCTGTCCGAGAATGAAGAATGAGCCTCAGGTTTTCTCGGGAACCATCTCGATAGCGCCGCAAGGGCATTCCGCGACGCAAATGCCGCAGCCTTTACAATAGTCCAGATTGATATCGAACCGGTTGCCCGGCCCCAGCTTGATCACCGCATTGTCGGGGCACACGCCGTAGCAATTGTCGCATTCAAAGCAGTTGCCACAGCTGAGACAGCGACGAGCCTCGAAGAGCGCGGTGGTTTCGGTCAGGCCGCCCTGCACTTCGTCGAAGCTGGAGGTGCGGCGGGCAAGGTCAAGCTGGGGGCGGAGGGTCTTGGGTGCGTCAGAGTAGTACCAGGTGTTCAGGTTATCGAAGCTCGCAAGCGTCTGCGCCGGTTTCGCGGGCAGCGCCTCGCCGCGCAGCCAGGCGTCGATATGCCGGGCCGCCTTCTTGCCATGACCGATGGCGACGGTGACATTGCGTTCACCCGGCGCCATGTCGCCGCCGGCGAAAAGCCCCGGGTGCCCGGTCATCATCGTCGCGGGGTCAACCTGCACGACGCCATCCGCCGTCATCAGCCCGGTAATCCCGGACAGAAGCGACATGTCGACATCCTGGCCCAGCGCCAGCACCAGCGAGTCGGTGTCCAGCGTCTCGAACTCTCCGGTCGGCTGCGGCTTTCCGTCGGCATCGAGCACCATCTTCTCGATGGTCAGCTTGCCGCCTTCGGCCCCGGTGATAGTGGACAGCCATTTCACCTTGACGCCTTCCTCCAGCGCCTCTTCCAGTTCGAAGTCATGCGCCGGCATCTTCTCGCGGGTGCGCCGGTAGACGATGATGGCGTCGGTCGCCCCCAGACGACGGGCAGTCCGGGCGACGTCGATCGCCGTGTTGCCACCGCCGTAGACAACCACCCGACGGCCAAGCATCGGTTTCTCCTCACCCTCCATCGAGCGCAGCACCGACACCGCATCGAGGATGCGGGAGGAGTCCTTGGCGGGAATGTAGGCGCGCTTGGCGATATGCGCCCCGATGGCCAGGAAGGCCGCATCGGCGCCGGTCTCCTTCATGGCGACCGCAATATCCGCCACCTTCTCGCCATAGCGGAAGCTGACGCCCATGGCGGCGATGCGGGCCACTTCGCCGTCCAGCACATCGCGCGGCAGCCGGTATTTCGGGATGCCCCAGCGCATCATGCCGCCCGGTTTGTCGCCCGCCTCGATCACCGTGACCGCATGGCCCATGCGGCGCAGGTGATAGGCGGCGGAAAGTCCGGATGGCCCGGCACCGACTACAAGCACACTCTTGCCGGTCCCGGCGGCCGGTGCGTCAAAGGCCCAGCCCTGCCGCAGCGCTTCGTCGCCGAGGAACCGCTCGACCGAATTGATCCCCACCGCCGAGTCGAGCTTGGCCCGATTGCAGGCAGTTTCGCAGGTGTGATAGCAGACCCGCCCCATGATCGCGGGGAACGGGTTGTCGCGGGTCAGATGCCGCCAGGCGGCCTCGTAGTCACCGCTTTCGGCATGGAACAGCCAGCCCTGGATGTCCTCGCCCGCGGGGCATTCGTGATTGCAGGGCGGCAGACGATCCACATAGACCGGGCGTTCGGTCCGCCAGGAGCCGGTCTTGTTGGCCAGCGACGATCCGGGGTCGAGCGTGATGGCGAAGGGCTTTTTCATCGTCATGCCACTTCCTCCAGCAATCCGAAACGTTTGATGTTCTTGTCCGCCAGTGCCTGAAGCCTTGCGACGATATCGGGGCGCGGGTTCGCGCCAAAAAGATGCGCGTAGCGCCTTTGCAGTCGCAGATAATCCTCGACCGGCACACGGCGCCGGATTTTCGACACGCGGGTGATCGCGCCCGCTTCGGCCTCGAACACCGGGAAGACGCCGGACTCATGCGCCAGGCGCGCGAGCTTGATGGTGTCGCAGCTGGCAGCACCCCAGCCTAAGGGGCAGGGCACGAAGATCTGTATGTATCGGGCGCCGTGCATCGACATGGCCTTTTCGACCTTTGCTTCTAGGTCGTGCAGATCGGCTACGGTTGCCGTCGCCACATAGGGGATCTCGTGGGCAACCGCGATCAGCGGAACGTTCTTGCCCCGGCCGAACTCCTCGCCCGGATTAGGGCCAAGCGGCATCGTTGTTGCGGTACGTGCGGCGGGTGGCGTGGCGGAAGAGCGTTGCACGCCCGTATTCATGTAACCTCCGTTGTCGTAGCAGATATAGAGGACATCATCGTTGCGCTCGAACATGCCGGACAGGCAGCCAAAACCGATGTCGGTGGTGCCGCCGTCGCCGCCTTGCGCGATCACCCGGACCGCGCTCTGGTCCAACCCCGCCTTCTGCGCCTTCACCTTCAACGCCGCCGCGATGCCCGAGCCGACCGCCGCCGCATTGCCGAACAGGCTGTGCAGCCACGGCAGTTTCCAGCTGGTCTCCGGGTAGGGCGTAGAAAACACCTCCAGACAGCCGGTCGCGTTGGCGGCGATCAGCTGGCCTTTCGACGCGCGCATCGCGGCATCCACCGCATAGCGTGCGCCCAAAGCCTCGCCACAGCCCTGACAGGCCCGATGGCCCGAGGTCAGCGAGTTGTCGCGGGCAATCGAAGACTGAACCGTCCTTAGCTCGGGGTCCAGAAGCCGGTTGCCAACGGTGAACGTGCCGGTCTGATAGAATTTGACATCCTGGGTCATGCCGACACCTCGGGTTTCTTTGTCTGGCCACTGACGTCGCGCAACAGGTTTTCGGCAACCGGGCCCGAACGTCGCACCCGCGCCTCCCGTTCCAGTTGCCGGTCAACGACGTCGCGGTTGAGATCAAGAAAGCTCAGGGGCGGCAGCTTGTCTTCCACCGCATCGGCCAGCATCCGCCGCAACGACGCCTGAGTGATCGGGCGCCCGCCAAGGCCCGCGACAACCGTGTAGCCGTTCAGCTGGATCCCCGACAGTGCCATCCGAACATCCGCCGAAACCACACCGCCCATGCCCACCGAAAAGCTTTTTTCCAGCACGACCACCCGCTTTGCGCCCTTGAGCGCCGCGCGCACGGCCGCCAGCGGGAAAGGCCGATAGGACCGGATCGACAGGATCCCGATCTTCTCGCCGGCGTCGCGCAGGGCATCAACGGTTTCTTCCAGCGTGCCCACGACAGACCCAAGCGCCACCACGATGGTTTCGGCGTCCTCGATGCGATACCCTCGCGTCAGCCCGCCCGCCGCCCGCCCGAACTCCGCCGCGAATTCGGCGGCGATTTCGGGAATGAGCTCAAGCGCCATCGTCTGCTTGGCATGGGCGAGGTAACGCACCTCCATGAACGCCTCGGGACCCACCATCGCGCCGATCGACACCGGCTCGGCCGGGTCCAGGACCTGCCGCGGCTCGTAGGGCGGCAGAAATCTGTCAACCTGCGCCTGGCTCGGAAGTTCCAGCTGCTCATAGGCATGGGTCAGGATGAAGCCGTCCATGCAGACCATCACCGGCATCGACAGTTCTTCGGCCAGCCGGAAGGCCTGAATGTGCAGATCGACCGCCTCCTGGTTGCTTTCGGCAAAGAGCTGCAGCCACCCGCAATCGCGCTGGCTCATTGAATCCGAATGATCGTTCCAGATGTTGATCGGCGCGCCGATGGCGCGGTTGGCGACCGTCATCACGATGGGTAAGCCGAGGCCGGAGGCGTTGTAGATCGCCTCGACCATGAAGAGGAGGCCCTGGCTGGCAGTCGCAGTGTAGGTCCGCGCACCGGTCGCCGATGAGCCGATGGCCACGCTCATCGCCGCAAACTCGCTTTCGACGTTCAGGAACTCGCAAGGGGCCAGTTTGCCGCCCTTGACCAGCGCGCCTAGCCCCTCGACGATATGGGTCTGGGGCGAGATCGGATAGGCGCAGATCACCTCGGGCCGGCACAGGGCCACCGATTGCGCGACGGCTTGCGAGCCTTCCATTTGCGAAATCATTGCGTCTCCTTTGCGCGCAGCAGGTCATAGGCTTCGGTCGCGGCGGCAGCGTTGCGCTCGGCGATCTGCCCTTTGAATTTGTCGTGGATGCCGTGAACGACAGCCTCCAGCGTGATCATCCCGGTCAGCGCGGCAAAGCCACCCAGAAGCACGGCATTGGGCAGCGGCCGACCCAGATGCTTCTGCGCGATTTCGGTAGCCGGCAGCGTGATCACATGGCCTGGCGGCATCCGGGCCGCGATCTCGTCCAGACCAAGTTCGCTGACGGTCCTGCCGGAGTTGATCAGGACATGGCCGTTCGGCACCAGCCCTTGGAACACATCGACCTGATGCAGCAGATTGGCGTCCTGAATGATCAGGACATCGGGCGCGCTGATCGGTTCGCGCGACCGGATCGGCTTGTCGTCGATGCGGCAGAACGACACCACCGGCGCGCCGGTGCGCTCCGATCCAAAGCTCGGAAAAGCCTGCGCATGGCGGCCCTGCTCGAAAGCGGCGATCGAAAGCATCTCGGCCGCTGTCACCACACCTTGCCCGCCGCGGCCGTGTATCCGGATCTGAAGCATGCTCTTGGTCACTCCACTGGCTTTCTTGATCGACGACCACTGGCACCGGACCCTTCGCCCGGTGCCAGCAGCCCATTGCTGCAACCTAGGTCGCGAATCGCCCTCCCACCTTGATCAGGCTCATGTCGGGGCGTGCGGAAAGGCTCAATATTCATTTCCCAAAGTAGTCAGGCAGTTGAGTTCGACCATGGGGGAGTCGATTCGAGGAGTCTACTGGCTCAAAGATCTCTCGCAAGGTGATGTCACCCTGATGGGTGGCAAGAATTCGTTACCGGGCCAAGTGATGCGCGAGCTTGGTTCACCGACCACCGGCCGCTGCTTCCTTGCGGAGCCTCCCCATCCGCTTCAAGGGCATCCTGCGCGGAGGCCAGTCTTACCCGCTTGACGCATGGATCGATGACGCACTTGAATCGAACCCTTTTCCAACATGCGGTTTGCCCCAAAGCCGCACCATGACATCGGTGCTGTTCACAGTGCGACTGAACCGCCGTAGAGCAACGGACAGCCTGAATGTCAGGCTGTCCGCCAGATCCCGTCAAGCAGGCTACGCAAGACCGAGCCGGGCCTGATTTGCTCAGGGCCCGAAAGCTCATACTCAGCCACAGGAATTGACGTAGACGCCCTGCGGGCAGAAGTGGCCTTCAGCTTCGAACCGCACGCCACACAAGTATGCCGATTGCAAGGAACAGGGCGGCCCCGAACCCCCAGACACGCGCATAGCCAATCATGTCGCCCCACGGTGCCACCGCATAGCCGATCGCGAGGACGGTCCAGACGAAAGCCACGCCGAACAGCAGCCAGATATCTTCGTTCATCTCAGAACTCCCAAAGGATATTGTGTCAGTGACCAGTTGCGCCTGAAGCGATGAGGGGAACCGCTTGAAGCAACTCGAACCCGATTATGCTGAAGCCATACATGGCGACCGCAATCACGAGGATGGAGAGCGGCCCCGTCCAGGCAGCGTTGCGCCCCACGGGTAAGCCGTCCCATTGGATCGGGGCGCGGAAGGGTATGCCCGCCGTCTTCGAGCCACCGAAGACCGAAGCCAGAACCGTCGCGGCATAAACAAGGAGGGAGAGCGCCATGACAGTGCCGCCCAAGCCGACAAGTCCCATAAGCGTGGACCAGACGGCAGGCGCTTCGCCGCCATAGGTGACATCCATCACTCGCCGCGGCACGCCCATGTAGCCTGCGGCCACGCCCGCGCTGCCAAAGACCAGAAGCCCTGCCGATGCCACCCACGGCAGCGACCGAAGCAGCCGCGGCCAACGAAGGTGGCGACCAGTCATCTCTGGCAGCAACACCGAGAGCCCCGCGAGCAGGGAAAGGCTGACCGTGCCGACCGTGAAGAAATGGAAGTATCCCGGGACGAAAAACGTATCTGACAGCAGCGGTGCCAGCTTTTGCTGGATCAGCACAAATGCCAGTGAGATGCCAAGCATCATATTAACGACGGCCAGGCTTGCGGCGGTTGTTGCGGGATGGTCCCAAGGAAGTTTGCGCAACCAGCCGAATAGTCCCGTTGCACCCGAGGCTCGTGCATGAATTTCCAGCGAAGCGACGATCACCAGGAAGGCAGTAAGCGTCGGAACCGAAACGAGCAGCGACAGCGCTGAACCCGCCACCTTGACGTATTCCGGCAGTCCGGGGTCAAGGAACATGTGGTAGAGCGAGGTCGGCGGCACGAACACGAGGTAGAGGCTGAAAACCAGCTTCGAGAACCTGGCGCCGAACGCAGATTTTGCGCCGGTCAACACCTGCATCAGGATGTACCAGACAACGACGGTCGCCATGAGCGGCAAGTAGTGCAGGTTGTGAAACAGGATGTGCCATCCTGTTTCCTGTGCTTCCGGAAAATCGCCAAGACCCGTGGCCCAAAGCAGGGCCGGCAGGAAAGCGTGAATCGCCGCAAAGCCGGTGACAATCAGGAAGCCGGACCATGCCAACAGAGCAAAGCCAAGAGCGTCCAGCGAGCGGCGACGGCCACGCCCGAGAGAGGAAAGCAGCGAGGCTATGGCGGATCCGGGAACAAGGATCAGACCAAGGCCAAGCATGACGTAACCAAGGCTGAAGACCAGAACGGTCAACGGCTCGTCAACAAGCAGTTCGGGGTTGCCGTCGTACAGGGGGGGCGAACCCATCACAGAGGCCCAGAGCCCAAGTACGAAGCCCAGCACCATTGCGATGGATCCGAGTAGGGCAAGCGGATGCCGGACCAGGCCGGTCTTCTCTCCGCCGTTGCCGCGCTCGGCGGCAGAAAATCCAAGTAGCAGGGCTGCCTGGGCGAAGTAGAGCCAGTAGAAGAACGCACTGACCCCGTGGATCGAAAGGAACCTGTAGCCGGACTCTGGCAGAGCCGGCAGGAACCCGGCCCGGACAAGAGCGGTCAGCAGCCCCCCCGCGAGGCCGATGATCAGCGCCACAAGTGCTGCGGCAGCCAGAACTGTGACGAGGCGCCGGTCCTGGCGGGGAAGCGAGCGCAACCGAGAAACAATCGTGTCAGACATTGGAACTTCCCCTTCATACGACGGTGATGCGGGCTTGCATGGCATCATGGCCAAGTCCGCAGTAGGATGTGCAGTAGACAAGGAAGTTGCCCGGACGGGTGAAGGTCAGTTGCAGCTCGGTCTCGGTGCCCGGTCCGAGACGGATCATCCTTGCACCTTCTCCGAACTGGATCGACGCTCCGTGGGTGACGTCAGCAGAAAGCATCCGGAAGCGATAAGGCCGGTCGAGGTCCAGCCGCAGGGCCGGGGGGTCGAAGTAGAAGCGTTCGGCCAGAAGAAGCACTTCGACGGGCTCGTCCATTCCTGCATCGTCAGGAGTGGCGTGTGTTGCGCCCCCATCAGAAGTCATCGCCATCCCGTCCATGTTCATGTCGGTCATGGCTTCCTGGTTGGCGACCGGCTTTGGATAGACGGTCCCGTCCGCCTCGCTGAACCGGGCGACGAAATCGGAAAGCTCGGTCCGGAAGGCCTCGACATTCGAAGCCGAGTCCATGCCGCCATGCCCCTCCATCGCCATTTCGGCCATGGGGGCGGGACCCGCCTCTGATTTCATTGCGCTGCGGAAAAACGCAATTGGGTTAGGGGCCGCTCCATAGGCAGCCCAAAGGCCATAGAGGCTGATGCCACCAAAGCCTAACGTGGCAATGAACCCACGTCTTGTGGTGAAGTGTCTGTCAGGTTTCATGGTTCAATCCGTCATGAGGATGATCGCAGACGCGCGCAGTCGGCGTCATGGCGCTTGTTTCATTGAGCTGCATGCAGGTTCGCGGACAGGCACGCCTCGGCGGTGCGAGCGCGCAGCTGCAGATTGAGCTAATAGGAAAACGGTGTCCTAACCCTCGATGGGTGGGCGATATCCCGGAGATACGGCTTGTCCCGCGCAGTCGGCGCGGTCGAGCCTCACAATAACCGAAACCTCAATCACTTCGAAAGCCTGTGGCAATGTACTTTCGGCAAAGAATGCCAAAAGGCATCCGACCGCCGGACAGGCCAGAGGGTGCGACGCATGAAGACCCTTCGCGGAACTTTCCGACTTGCCAGTGCCGATCTGCAAAGCGGAGCCGAAGTGCGACGCCATGGCGCTGCATTCTGCTGTTGTTGCGCGATCAGAAGCCAAGGTCGGCTGACCGATCAAGCCCAGTGCAGCGATGGCTAAGACAGCAACCATCCGCAGAAGGATACCCAGACCTGGAAGGGCTAATCTCTTTCCGCGTATGTTTTCTTGATGTTGCATTCGCCTCTGACCGCTCAATCCGGTCGAGTTCTTCTTGGTCGTGGCAGCCTCCGCCTTGACATAGGTCAAGCGCCTCGGCTTGCTGGATCAACTATGCGTGATCGGGCCGGTAACCCGGATCGTTATCGTGGGTCTTTGGGCACTGCGGCGCGAACCGGTTCTTGGTCACGGACCGCGGGGAGCAGACTTGCCAGCATCGTGGCGAGGACCAGCCGCCCGATCGTGCCCACGCCCGGAACGCGCGAGGTATAGCGTTGCGAGATCCAGGGGGGAATTTCTGGAGCGGAAGCGGGCGGCGAAGGGGCGCCTTAGACATGGGGTACCAGGATCAGTCCTACGAGACGCGCAGGCCAGCAAAGCCGGCTGGCAGGTCGCAGCCGCCCATGTCAGCCTGCTGGACGATGCTTGAGAGGTTGGTACCTGGCCCGATCCCCGATCGCGGCAACCGTCCGGTAGCCTACGTCGTCCTCCCGGGAATCCGGGCAAACGAAGCATTCCGCATCGCCCTGGCAGGTGCCCCGATGAAGCCCGGAAACACCAGCCCCGGGTGATCCAAGCTTGGGTCGCGCTTCACATCCTGAAGGTCTTTCGTTATGACAGATGCTCGACCGGGGGGCGCGTCACACGAGGCGACAGGTGGTCATGTCAGAGCCGACGGCGATCATGGACGACCTTGAAATGCTGGGCTGCCTGAAGGCAGTCCCGGTTCCGCTGGTGATTGCGAAGGTTTCCGGCGAGGTGATCTGGGCCAACGCAGCGGCAGGTTTTCTGCTATCGTGCCAGCCTGAGGATCTGATCGGCTGCTCTCTGGCCGAGGCTTGTGCGGTCAGCAATCCGGATGATGCTGAGGTGCCGGTGGCCCCAGGATTATTGACCGCAAGAACAAATGCCGGAGACACGATCTTCATTGAAACACAGGCTGCGGAAAGCCTGAGCGACAGCGGCACAAGATATCTGACGATCGTGTTGAAGGACGTCACCGAGCGACAACATGCAGAGAGCCGGTTGAAGAGCGAGCTTCAGCGGCTGGAGGTCGCGCTTGACGGTGCAGGCATCGGGGTCTTCGAAGTTGACCTGATCTCGGGAAGATCAACCGTCTCGCAGACATGGAAAAGGCTTATGGGAGTTTCGGGCCATGATCAAGTTGACGGCCAGCGGCTTTGGCTCGATCGAATGCACCCGGATGATCGGCCCATCGTCGAGGCTGCAGATCGAGAATGCATCGAGGGTCGTAGCCCGAGATCGCTTAGCATTTATCGTGTGCGCACTGCGGACGGCACGGAGTGGCGGTGGATGCGTTCCGATGCGGTGGTGGCATCCTGGGATACGACCGGCAAGGCGACCCGCCTGATCGGCGCCCAGTCCGATGTCACACAACTGAAAGCGGCCGACGACGCGTTGCGCCTGCACGTCGAAGAATTCCGTTCATCATTCGACAATGCACCCATCGGCAAAGCGATCGTCGGGCTGGATGGACGATGGCTTCGAGTGAATTCTGTCCTTTGCGAACTGTTCGGCTATTCGGAACAGCGGCTGCTTGAAACCGACTTTCAGACCTTGACCCACCCGGAGGACCTAGAAAAGGACCTCGACCACGTCCGCAGCCTCATCGCAGGCGAGGGGTCGACTTACAGGATGGAAAAGCGCTACTTCCGGTCGGATGGCGGCATCATCCTGGTGGACCTGAGCGTCGCGATTGTCCGGGACAAGGCGGGCGAGCCGCTTCACTTCGTCTCGCAGCTTCTGGATGTAACCGAGCAGCGCAATCTGGAGCGCATGAAGGGCCAGTTCGTGGCCAATGTCAGCCATGAACTGAGGACACCCCTGACCTCGATCCTTGGCGCGCTCGGGTTGCTGGCGGCGATGCCTGGAAATGAGTTCCCCGACGAGGCCAATCGTCTGATCTACATTGCCCAGCAGAATGCGGAGCGCTTGAAAATGCGCATCAGCGACATACTGGATTTCGAAGGCCTGACGACAGGGCGACTGAAACTGTCCCTTGCGCCGGAGAGGATCGCGCCCTTGCTGGAGAAGTCGCTGTTAAACAGCGTGATCTATGCACAGAAATACGATGTGAAGATTGTGTTGGATGCGATGGACCGCAGCATGACAAGCCGAGTCGATGCCGACCGGTTCGAGCAGGTGGTGGCCAATCTTTTGTCGAATGCAGCCAAGTATGCCGAGACCGGCTCGACCGTCCGGATCGGAATGACGTCATCCGAAGAGATGATCAGCGTCCACGTGACCAATCGTGGGCCGGTGATCCCCGAAAAGTATCGGGGGTTACTGTTCAAGCCGTTCTCGCATATCGAAAAACCCGCGGCGCAAAAACGGGAGGGAACCGGACTTGGCCTGAGCATTTGCAAGCAGATCGTCGAGCAGATGGGTGGACGTATCGGCTTTGAGACGGAGGAGGGGAGCACGACCTTCTGGTTCACCCTGCCACAGGCGTCAATGCCAGCGCAACCGGGCCACGACGGGCCCACGATTGCCGGCACCTGACCTCGCCCAGGCTACTTCTGCCCGATCTCTTGCCCGGACGCATCAGCAACTTGCAGCCAGACCGGCTCCTTCGCAAGATCGCGTCCGTCCCTGAAAATCCCGGTGCCCGTCTTCCCTGGCGGATCGTTGCAGACCCACTTTGGCACGTCCGCATTTTCAAGGCGGCGGTCAGATCGACAGAGTATCGACCGATGCACCAGGTCGGCGGCTCGCCCGGCTAGCGAACATTTGGCATCTGGCGGATGTTCGGTCGCTCGGGGGCGCTGATGATGGCCTTGGCCTTGGCTTCTGCCCGTGACACAACCCGACTGAACAGATCTTCCACGCCAACGGCATTGACGAGACCGGGCTGAATGGGATGACCAACAGCGATCACGATGTCGACAGGAGCGCCATTGTCGAAGACGCAATCCTTCTCATCAAGAGAATCCTGAATCTCACTTTCGACTAAATCGGGATTCGCGGGCAGCGAGCTGTTCGACACGCAGATGAACGTGCCCTGCCCGGCATAGGCCATGAGATAGCCTTGCGGGCGCAGTACCGAATGAATGGCACTTGCTATCTCTGCCAGGATGTAGTTGCGCTCTGCGGCGCTGGCGCGCCGAAGGACAAGGGCAAAACCACTGGCCTTGACCGCGAAGACCTGGATGCTCTGTTGGGCGCTTGCCGACAGAGCAGTCAAATAGTTACCCAGTGCGACAAGTTCCGTGATGTTGTCGGTCAAGTCGATCTTGAGTTCATCCGCACCTTCAATCAACTGTGCGTTGGCATTGTCCGACGGCGCGGCGTGTTCGCCTGCTTGCGGCGCCACGGGCTGTCGAGCCGCCTGAACCAGTCGATCAGCCATGCCGAGCCTTGCCCGCAGTTCCGTCAAGTCAAACGGTTTCGTCGCATAGTCGGTGGCACCGGCAGCAAAGGCCCTTTCGATGAAAGATCTTTCTGTCATGGCCGTCAGCATGATGATCGGGGTATGGCGGTAGGGTTGCAGGCTGCGGACGCGCCTGCAGAGGTCAATTCCGTCCATCCCGGGCATCTGAATATCAAACAGAAAGCAGTCAAACGGCTGCGTCGAAGCCTCGATCATGCTCAGCGCATCTCCGCCGGACTGGGCTACCTCGACTTTGTGAAGACCAGTCTGCGCAATGATCATCGGTACAAGTTCAAGGATGAAGCTGTCATCGTCTACAGCAAGTATCTTCAAATTACATACCCCTTCGACCACCCCAAGATCGTCTGGAATCCAAGTGGAAATATTTCACCGAAATGTGCGCAATTTCAAATAATTGCCTGACGCAAGGACTCAATACTTTCCCCCACAACCTGCGGAAGCGGACCAACCGCCGATTCGAATGATTAACTATAGCATGATTATTCACTTTCCGTCGCCAGATGATTTGGGAAACAAGCGTCCGATCCTAAACGAAGTGCCTGGCTCGTTAAGATTTTATTATACGCTGCGGTCCGGCTGTGCAGCCAGCATCGCTGGCGGACGGTGTTCTGCTTGATCTCCTTTCGTCTGAGGATGGCTTAGGCCCTGCCGAATTAGACGTCGGCGGGCGTGAGATTGCCGAGGCTCTCGTGATAGCGATGGGGTTGTAGAGCTGGATGAAGCTGGCCACGGCTTCCTCAAGCGCCCCTGGCAGATGGTAATTCTCGAGCAGGATGCGGTACTTCAGGGTCTGCTGCCAGCGTTTGGTCTTGCGCCGGGTCTGCGGGTGCCGGGGAGCGCCGTGGACGTGATCCATGCCCTCGTCGGCAAGCCAGTCGGCCAGTTCCCCGGAGATATAGCTGCTGCCATTGTCGCTGAGCTGCCCGGGACGGTGGGCGACCATGGCAAGCGCAACGGTTCCTCGTTGCACATGACCCGATCAGTACCGTTTTCCGCCCCCCGCCGCTATCGCCGCAACGCCCTCTCATGCGGCCATGCCAGGTCCGATGCCGTTGGCCCTCGGGGAAGACTGCGCCGCCGAAATGACGGTCTGAGGGCACCCGTCTCAAGTCGCTCGCAACCGCTCGAAAATAACTTGGCAATGCCTCTTGACCTTCCAATGTTGTAATCCTTCACCACGGTCAGGCACCTCAACCGAAGGAGACAGATCGATGTGCGATTGCGGCAAACCATCCGCCACCGAGGCCAAATCCGGCCATCACGACCATTCTGCCGCTGCGTCGGCCGAGGGTAAGACCCATGCCCATGGCGCCATGGTCGCACAGGATGCCGAGACTGAAGCATCTTGCGCCTGCGGCCCGACGTCCGGACATGGCCACCACGAAACCCACGCAGGCACCGCGACCCACGCATGACTGCGAGTGCGGCACAGCCGGTCCTTGACGTTCGCCGGTTGAAGGCCGTGTTCCGGCTTGGCAACGCGGAAGTTCACGCCGTCAACGACGTCAGCTTTCGCGTGATGCGGGGCGAGCTTCTTGGCGTTGTCGGCGAGAGCGGATCAGGCAAGTCGGTGACCATGCTGTCGCTGCTTGGCCTTCTGCCCTCGCCGCCCGCCGAAGTGCGCGGCGGCGAGGTACTGCTTGACGGGCAGGACCTGTTGAAACTTTCGCCGCGCGAACTGGCCGATATCCGCGGCGCGCGCATCGGCTTCGTGTTTCAGGATCCGATGACCAGTCTCAACCCGGTGCTGACGATCGGCGACCAGATCGCCGAACCGCTGATCCGCCACAAGGGAATGCGGCGAGACGCGGCGGCGAACCGCGCGGTGGAGCTTTTGGAGCTGGTCGGCATTCCCGATGCGCGGGCGCGGCTCAAGGCCTTTCCGCACCAGTTTTCCGGCGGCATGCGGCAGCGGGTGATGATCGCCATCGCGCTGGCCTGCGACCCCGACCTGCTGATCGCCGACGAGCCGACGACGGCGCTCGACGTGACGGTGCAGGCCCAGATCATCGAACTGATCGGCGAGCTGCGCCAGAAGCTTGGCATGGCGATCATCTGGATTTCGCATGACCTTGGCGTGATCGCCGAGATCGCCGACCGGGTCATGGTCATGTATGGCGGCCAGGTGGTCGAAGAGGCCCCGGTGGCCGAGCTGTTCGCCAACCCCCGTCACCCCTATACGCGCGCGCTGTTACGCACCGTGCCCTCGCTGGACGGTGAACGCCCGGCACAGCTTTACACCATCGAGGGCCAGCCGCCGATCCTGATGGCGGCACCTGACGCCTGTTCGTTCCGCCACCGCTGCGCCGAGGCGCATAATCTGTGCGCCTGCGCCAGTCCGGCGTGCTGCGCCGTCCGGTCTCCGGGCGCGGAAACCGCCGGGACGGCGCATTTCGTCGCCTGCCACATGATCGCGGGCAGCCAGCAGCCGCTCGAGGTGGCGCATGGCTGAGGCCCCGGTCGGTCGAAAGCTTGTCGAGGTTGACGGGCTGAAGATGCATTTCCCGGTGTTCGCCGGTCTGCTCCGACGCCGCGCGGGCGCGGTGCGGGCGGTTGACGGCGTCAGCTTCAGCATTGCCGAGGGCGAGACGCTGGGTCTGGTGGGCGAATCCGGTTGTGGCAAGTCCACCGTCGGCCGCGCTCTGTTGCGCCTGTGCGAGCCGACCGCCGGGCGCATCGCCATCGACGGCGAGGATGTGCTGCAACTCAGCCCGGCGGCGCTGCGCCGCAAGCGGCCGACGATGCAGATGGTGTTCCAGGACCCGCAGGCCAGCCTGAACCCGCGGATGACGCTTTCCTCCATCATCTCCGAGCCGCTGAACGTGCACACCGACTGGTCGGCCGAGCGCAAGGCCGTGCGGGTGCGCGAGCTGATGGATGCGGTCGGGCTGGACCGGCGCTTCGTCAACCGCTTCCCGCATGAATTCTCGGGTGGCCAGCGCCAGCGGGTCGGCATAGCGCGGGCGCTGGCGCTGAACCCGAAATTCATCGTCTGCGACGAGCCGATCGCGGCGCTTGACGTGTCGATCCAGGCGCAGGTCGTCAACCTGCTGGAGCGGTTGCAGCGCGACTTCGGCCTGACCTATCTGTTCATCAGCCATGATCTGAGCATGGTGCGCCACATCGCCGACCGGGTGGCGGTGATGTATCTGGGGCGCATCGCCGAACTTTCGCCGCGCGACGCGCTTTATGCCCAGCCACTGCACCCCTACGCCGAGGCGCTGCTGTCGGCCCTGCCGCGCGTTGACCGGGCGGGCAGCGGCGGCCGAGCGGGCGGGCGCGGTCGGATCATCCTGAAAGGCGATGTGCCCTCGCCTGCGCGGATGCCGCCGGGCTGCAACTTTCACACCCGCTGCCCGAAGGTCTTTGACCGCTGCCGGACTGAAACGCCGCAACTCGGCGAGGTCCAGCCAGGGCGGCTCGTTGCCTGCCATCTTTACCCAGCCACCAAGCCTGCCGCCGCACCAACCGGCGGAAACAACAAGAACACGACACCCCAACAAGGAGACTGACGATGACGACGAAAACGATGCTTTGGATGGGCACCGCCCTTGCCTTGGCAAGCACACCGGCCTTTGCCGACGGCCGCGGCACCGACGGCGAGCTGCGCATCACCTTCCCGCAAGCCACTTCGACGCTGAACCCCTATCTGTCCAGCGGCACCAAGGATGTCTACGCGTCCAGCATGGTACTGGAACCCCTGGCCGGTTTCGACGAGAACGGCGCGGTTTATCCCCGCCTCGTGAGCGAAATCCCGAGCGTCGAGAACGGCGGCATTTCGGCTGATTTCAAGTCGATCACCTGGAAGCTCTTGCCGGGCGTCAAATGGTCGGACGGCACGCCGTTCACTGCCGCCGACGTGGTCTTCACCGGCGCTTACTGCAATGAATCCGACAGCGGCTGCGCCCAGGCATTCAAGTTCGATGGCATCGAGAAGATCGAGGCGGTGGACGACATGACCGTGAAGATCACCTTCACGGCCCCGAAGGCCAACCCGTTCAACGCCTTCGTCGGCTCGCAAACGCCGATCCTGCAAAAGGCGCAGTTCGAGAACTGCATGGGTGCGGCGGCAGCGGCCTGCACCGAGCAGAACTTTGCCCCGATCGGCACCGGTCCGTTCCGCGTCACCGGCTTTACGGTGAATGACCTCGTGCAATACGAGGCCAACCCGGAATACCGCGATCCGGCCAAGCCGGAATTTGCCACCGCGATCATCAAGGGCGGCGGTGATTCCATCGCCTCGGCACGGGGTGTGATGGAAACCGGCGAATTCGACTACGCCTGGAACGCGCAGATCAACCCCGAGTTGCAGGCGCAGATGCTGGCCGCCGGCAAGGGCACGTTCATCATGGGCTTCGGCACCAACACCGAGCGGCTGGAACTGAACCTGACCGATCCGTCGCCCGATCTGGCCGAGGGCGAGCGGTCCACCGCCAAGTTCCCGAACCCGCGCCTGTCGGATGTGCGCGTGCGCCGCGCACTGTCGATGGCGATTGACCGCACCGCGCTGAACGATATCGGCTATGGCGCGGGCGGTTCGCCCAACTGCAACGTCGTGCCGGCACCGGCCTTCTATGCCTCCGACAATACCGGCTGCCTGACCCAGGACATTGAGGGTGCCAAGGCGATGCTCGAAGAGGCGGGCTGGATAGACGCCGATGGCGACGGGGTGCGCGAAAAGGACGGGATGCCGCTGAAGCTGCTGTTCCAGACTACGAACAACCCGGTGCGGCAGGACTTTCAGGCGCTGATCAAGGGATGGTGGGCCGAGATCGGGATCGAGACCGAGCTCAAGGTCATCGACCCCGGCGTGTTCTTCGGCGGCGACCCCTCGTCGCCCGACACGGCCGAGAAGTTCTATGCCGATGTCGAAATGCACGCGAACAACTTCGACGGCACCGACCCCGAGGCCTATCTCGCCGCGCTGACCACTGACAAGGCACCGCGGCCCGAGACCAACTGGATCGGCACCAACTACAACCGCTTTGCCAATCCCGAGTATGACGCACTGTCGGCCAAGCTGGCGCAGACCTTCGACATGAACGAACGCGCGGCCATCGCCAAACAGATGAACGACATGATCACCAAGGACGGCATGGTGACGCTGCCGCTGATCCTGCGCGGCAACCTTTCGGCGCAGTCGAACGCCCTCGGCGGTGTCAAGGTCAATGCCTGGGACAGCGAGATGTGGAATGTCGCCGACTGGAACCGGGTGAAGTAAGCACCCGTCCCGACGGGCGGGGCGCCTTGCCCCGCCCGTTCCTTTCCAGCAGACAGTGCCCCGGAGAATCCGACATCCATGCTCACCTACGC